>CAZJUA010000282.1:0-61278 GCA_964549045.1 uncultured bacterium
CGCCCTGCCGCTGCGTTCGCGCCGGTCGGGTGGCCGGCCCTCGGCGCCCGCCGCCGAGCCGCGTGCGGCCGCCCGCCGCGACGCTCGCCGCCGTCCCGCGGCGGCGCCGCCCGCGGCGAAGCCCGCGCCCTCGCCGACCCGGCCCGCCCGCAGGACCGGCGCCGCGACCGCCGGCGTCAGCCCCGCGACCGCCGGCGTCAGCCCCCGCGGCCACGACCTGCGTGGCGCCATCGAGGCGCTTCCCGACGACCACCGGGTCACGCCCCGCCCATGCCCCAGCACGGCGGCGCCGCGGCGCCGCCTACGGTTCGCGCCAACGGGCCATGAAACCCGTCCCTGACGGGGGTGCCGTGCTCTCGTCGACGTCCATGACCCGGCCGAATCTGCGCCTGGCAGCGGGAGACGCGTGCCTGACGTCGTCCATGCACACACGGGTCGCCGAGTTGTGATACGCTTCGACAAATGTTGACGTACGGCGACGCCTCGGTACCGTATGTGGTACCCGAACCCACCCGGATCGAGGCGACCCGTCCCGCACCAACCCCATCGAATCGAGGGTGTTGATGGCCGAAGCTTATCGCTACCCCCTCACCCGGATCTGCCTTCGGACCGGGTCCCTGACCCTCCCGCTCAATCTGCTCGGCGTCTTTCCGGAGCGCGGCGACGTTCTCGCCCTCGACCCGCAGAAGGACGTCGAGTTCACGTTGCGGGTGGACGGCCGGCGAGTCCTCGGCTTCGGGCCGTTCTTCGAGGCGCACGAACTCTCCGTCAACGACGAGCTTCACATCCGACCTCAGGAGGACGGCCGCTTCGCGATCACGGCCGTGCTGCGGCCGCGACGGCCCGACTTCACCCGCCCCGAGGTCGTCGGGCGCCTGCTCGACGAGCTGGTCGAGGCGGGCCTACCGATGTCGGAGGCCGAGATCCGCGAGATGCACGGTGACCTCCCGACCGGCTTCCCGCTTCGCCAGGCGCTCGAGCGCGACGCGCGCCTGATGCTCCGCGAGGGCCGCTGGCAGCCGCGCCTGCCCGAGGCGGCGCCGGCCGAGGCGCCGGACCTGGCGGCGCCGTCGGGTCGGGTCGCCGGCGAGCGGGCGCGAGCGGACGGGGGCCCCGCCGGGCCGGAAGCCCGCCGCGGTGACCGCGAGCGGGAGGACGCCGCCCGGGTCGAGCGGGAGAGCGCCGCCCGGGCCGAGCGTGAGGACGCCGCTCGGGCCGAGCGGGACGATGGCGCGCGCGCGCGGGCCGAGGTCGAGGCCGCGCTCGAGGCCCAGGCGGCCCGCGAGGCCGAGATCATGGCGATGGTCGAGGCCGACGAGCTGGCGCAGGTCGTCGGCTCGGCGACCGCGGCCGCCGGCGCCGACATCGGCGATCTCCTGGACGCCGAGCAGCTCGACGACGCGCGGCGGCGGACGCGCGAGCGCCTGGCGACGAACGCCGAGGACGACGTCCAGGCGGTGGCCCGGCGTCAGCGCGACGAGCGAGCGGCCCGCCGGCGCAGCGAACGCGCGGGCGACGACGCCGAGTCCTTCTCCTGGGACCAGCCGCTGGTGCGGCGTCTGCGCCTGCCGTGGGGACGCCGGCGCGAGGAACCGAAGGAGCCGACCCCCGAGCCCCAGGCGGCGGGCGACCCGCTGCGACTCGATCGGCTCGGCGAGCCGCGCCCGGTGGATCGCTCCGACCCGCCGGCGCCGCGCGTCAGCCCCGCCCCGCGCGCCGGGCTCTTCCCAGCCGACGCCGGGCTGAACTCCGCCTCCCTCCCGCCCGGGGACCCCGCCAAGACGAAACGCGCGCGCGAGGCCTTCACGACGCTGGGCTACCGGGTCGAAGGCCTGGCGCACGGCCAACTCATGCTCCACGCCGACTACGGCCGGCGCTTCGAACGCGTCCTGGTGCACGTGTTGCCCGACGGGCAGCGCCTCGACTGGGCGGCGCTGCTCGCCCGCCGGCGCGAGTCGGGGGCGACCCACATGGCGGTCGTCGGCGACCACCGCGACCTCCACCGCCTGGTGGCGCCCGCCGACCTCGCCAAGGCGACCCTGTGGTCGTGGGCGGGGCTCCAGCGGGTCATCGAGCTCTCCGCCACCATGCCCATCGGCCCGTTCGACCTGGCGCCGCACTTCGAGCGCGATGGCCTGTTCGAGTATGGCCTCGACCGCTTCGAGCGCACCGTGGCCAAGCGCGTCCAGGAGCGCGGGACGTTCTCCGCGGTCCTGGAGCGGCTGGCCCTGATGAAGGCGCCCGCGGTCTTCATGCTCGAGGACGTCGCCGGCTCCGCCGACGTGCCCCGCGAGCAGGCGTTGCGTGTCCTCGAGCGCCTCTGCGACGCCCCCTGGCACCTCGTCAGCCGCGTCGACTCGGGCGAGTTCTGCCTCCGCTACCGCGTCCACGACGCCCTCGACCAGATCGGCGCCTACACCGCGTCGCTGCGCGTCCGGCTGCCCGAGCGGCAGCGCGACCTCGTCCGCGGCCTGCCCGACGACGTCGACCCCATCGAGGCCTCCGACGTCGGGGGCGACGACGCGACCGACGGCACCCCCACCGAGGCGGGTGCCGCGACGGCATCGGCCTCGACGACGCCCGACGACGCCGGCGCGTCCGCGGACGCACCGGCCGCGAACGACGCCGGCTCGGTTCCCGGCGATGCCGCGCCGGCCGCTGCGGGCACCCGCGGTCGCGGCGCCCGGCAGACGCCGCTGCTCGAGGCGGGGGAGCCCGCGGCGCGGCCCTTCGCCGGTCCCGGCTTGGGAAGCGACGAGGCGGAGGCGGACGAGGTCGACCTCTCGCTGGTGGCGGTCAAGCGGTCACGCCGCCGCTGACGCGGCCGAGGGCGTTCCGCAACGATCGCGCCGACCGGCGGCCGGTCGTTCGCGCCGACGGCTGCTCAGCGTGCGGTTCGCGCCTCGCCGATCGCGCCCGTGCGGTGCAGGTCCTGTAGGGCCCACACGCGAAGCTCCGCCTCGGCCGCGCGCTCGATGGCCGTGGTGGTCCACTGGGCCGCCTCGGGCGTGGTCACGTACGCTACCCCCTCCTCGAGCGCGCGGCGCAGGGCGGGCGTGTGCTCGACGTCGATCAGCAGCCCGTCGCCGGCGATCTCCTCGAGGTCGTCGGGCACCCCCGTGACCACCTCGAAGCCGGCCGCGGCCAACCGCTGCGCGATGGCGTCGAGGCCGTCGCCGATCAGCCGCACCCGACCCTCGCGCGGCAGCTTGACGTTGGCGCCCAGCTGGGCCTTGTAGTAGGCGAGGTACGGATCGGGCGAGATCCCCATGCTCTCGCCGGTGGAGCGCATCTCCGGCCCCAGCAGCGGCTGGACGCCGCGGAACTTCAGGAACGGCAGGACCGCTTCCTTCACGCTGTAGAAGGCGGGCCGCGGCATCTGGGTCAGGCCGATCTCCTCGAGGGTGCGGCCCGCCGCGATCAGCGCCGCGTACTTCGCCAGCGGGTGGCCGATCGCCTTCGAGAGGTAGGGAACGGTGCGGCTGGCGCGGGGGTTCGCCTCGATCACGAGCACGTCGCCGTCCTTGATCACGTACTGAACGTTGATCAGGCCACGGACGCCGATCGCCTCGGCCAGCTGGGTCGTGTACCCGACGATGCGCTCGATGGTGCTCTCGCTCAGGCCCAGCGGCGGGGTGATGCACGCCGAGTCGCCCGAGTGGATGCCGGCCGCCTCCACGTGCTCCATGATCCCGGCGACCACCGTGCGGTGGCCGTCGCACAGGGCGTCGACGTCGACCTCGACGGCGCCGGCGACGAACGCGTCCACCAGGATGCTGGGGTCGTCGGGGAGCTCGGCGTACACCTCGCGCAGGTAGCCGTCCAGCTCGGCGTCCGAGCGGACCACCCGCATGGCGCGGCCGCCCAGCACGTAGGAGGGCCGGACCATCGCGGGGTAGCCGACCTCGTGCGCCAGCCGCTGGGCCTCGCCCGCGTCACGTGCCACGCCGCCGGCGGGCTGGGGGATGCCGAGGCGGGTGCACAGCGCGTGGAAGGCGTCGCGGTCCTCGGCGGCGTGGATCGCGTGCGCTGGAGTTCCCCAGAGGGGAACTCCAGCGCCATGGAGCGCGTTGGCCAGTTTGAGCGGCGTCTGGCCCCCCAGTTGCACGATCACGCCCTCGGGACGCTCGTGCTCGACGATGTTCAGCACGTCCTCGAAGGTGAGCGGCTCGAAGTAGAGGCGGTCGGCGGTGTCGTAGTCCGTCGACACGGTCTCGGGGTTGGAGTTCACCATGATCGTCTCGAAGCCGGCATCGCGCAGCGCCCACACCGCGTGGACGGTGGCGTAGTCGAACTCGACGCCCTGCCCGATGCGGTTCGGACCCGAACCGAGGATGACGACCTTGCGCCGGGTCGACGCGCGCACCTCGTCCTCCCACTCGTAGGTGGAGTAGTGGTACGGCGTGTAGGCCTCGAACTCGGCGGCACAGGTGTCGACCGTCTTGTACACGGGCATCTGGCCCTTGGCCACGCGCAGGGCGCGCACCAACCCAGGGTCCGTGCCGGTCAGCCGCGCCAGGTCGGCGTCGGAGAAGCCCAGCCGCTTGACCTCGCGCCACATCTCCCAGTTCCAGCTCGACGGATCGCCGGTCGCCGCCATCTCGCGCTCGGCCTCGACGATCTCGCGCAGTTGAGCCAGGAACCACGGGTCGATCGCGGTCTGCTCGTGCAGCAGGGCCACGCTGCGGCCGCGTCGCAGCAGCTCGAGGACCGCCCCGAGGCGCTTCGGGTTGCCGTGGAGCTTGGCCTCGAGGCCCGCCTCGTCGACGTCGGCGAACGCGTGGCGGATGTCGAGCTCGAGGGAGCGCATCGCCTTCTGCAACGACTCCTTGAACGTGCGGCCGATCGCCATCACCTCGCCGACCGAACGCATCTGCGTGCCGAGGGCGTCCGGCGTGTCGGGGAACTTCTCGAACGCGAAGCGCGGGATCTTGGTCACCACGTAGTCGATCGACGGCTCGAAGGCGGCCTTCGTCTCCTTGGTGATGTCGTTCGGCAGCTCGTCGAGGTGGTACCCGACGGCCAGCAGCGCCGCGATCTTGGCGATCGGGTAGCCGGTCGCCTTGGAGGCCAGCGCGGAGCTGCGCGACACCCGTGGGTTCATCTCGATGACGATCACGTCGCCGTTCTCGGGGTTGACGGCGAACTGGATGTTCGAGCCGCCGGTCTCGACCCCGATCTCGCGGATGATCGCGATCGCGTCGTCGCGCAGCTGCTGGTACTCCTTGTCGGAGAGCGTCTGCGCGGGCGCCACCGTGATGCTGTCGCCGGTGTGGACCCCCATCGGGTCGAGGTTCTCGATCGAGCAGATGATGACGACGGTGTCGTTGACGTCGCGCATCACCTCGAGCTCGTACTCCTTCCAGCCGAGCACCGACTGCTCGACCAGGACGGTGTGGACGGGGGAGTCGTGCAGGCCCTGGCGGACGACGTCGCGGAACTCGCGCTCGTCGTAGGCGATCCCGCCGCCGGTGCCGCCCAGCGTGAAGCTCGGGCGGATGATCGCCGGATAGCCGATCGTTCCGACGAAGTCGAGGGCTTCGCCGAGCGACGCGATCATCTTGCCCATCGGCGTCTTGAGGCCGATCTTGGCCATCGCCTGCTGGAACGCCTGGCGGTCTTCGCCCTTGTGGATGGCGTCGTAGTTCGCGCCGATCAGCCGCACGCCGTGGCGCACGAGCACGCCGCTCTCGTGCAGCTCCTTGGCCAGGTTGAGGGCGGTCTGGCCACCCAGGGTGGGCAGCAGCGCGTCCGGGCGCTCGGCCAGGATCACCTTCTCCACGAACTCGGGCGTGAGCGGCTCGACGTAGGTGCGGTCGGCGACCTCGGGGTCCGTCATGATCGTCGCCGGGTTGGCGTTGATGAGGACGACCTCGTAACCGGCCCCGCGCAGCGCCTTGCACGCCTGCGTACCGGAGTAATCGAACTCGGCGGCCTGGCCGATGACGATCGGTCCCGACCCGAGGATGAGGATCTTGTGGATGTCGTCGCGTCGTGGCATCGCTCTCCAGGCCCCCCGATGGCGTTCGGATGTCGGGCCCGCGGTCGGAATCCCGCGGGCGCGGTGGCCGCCGCTCGCGGGCGCCAGAGACCGCCGCCTGCGCCGCAGGCGGTGCCTGCGCGGCGTCCGGCGGAGTGTACCACCCGCCGCCGCACCGCCGTCTGCGGCCTCGGCCCCCGTCGCGGGCCGCCCTGGTCGAGGCCCAGCGTCCCTCGGCCGCAGCGCAGGCGCCGGGCGCGCGACCTCCCGCAGGCCCTAGCGTGGGGCATGCTCCGCTCTCCGGTCACCCTCGACGAGTTGCGCGACCTGTTCGCCCGTGGCCACCTCAGGAACGGCGCCGGCCTCGAACTGGTCGCCGGCGTCGTGCTGGCATCGCCACCACCACGGCCGGCGGTGGTGGCGGTCGTCACCGAGCTGGCGGCGACGCTCGACCGCGAGCTCCCCGATCACCGGGTGATGGTCCGCGAGGCGGTGGCGTTGGGCGAACGCGATCTGCTGCGGCCGGAGGTCGGCCTGCTGCGGCCGGTGTGGGAGGCGGGGCCGGCCTGGCGGGCGACGGGTGCGGGCATTCCGGCGGCGGCGCTCGCGTTGGCCGTGTTCGTCGGCGAGCACGAGGCGCCGCTGCGCTGGCGGGCGCACCGCTGCGCGCGCGCCGGCGTGCCGGAGGCGTGGACGGTGGCGGTGGGGGAGGGCAGCGCGTCGCGCTGGCGGCGCCCGTGGGAGGGCCGCTACCGCGCGCGCGAGGCGCTACCGCCGGGCGAGGCGGTCGAACTCGACGCCGCGCCCGACCGGACGGTCGTCGCCTGGCACCGGGCCGCCGCGACGTGAAGGCCGGCGCTCAGGCCTGCATGGGTCGGTCGCCGGCGTCCTCGTCGTCCTCCTCGGCGCGTTCGAGGACCTCGTCGAGCGCGTTCAGGACGTGCTCTTCGACCTCCGCGGGCAGGCGGGCGAAGACGGCCTCGAGGGCGTCGGGGTGCAGCTCGCCCAGGCGGATGATCACGGCCTCGACGTCGTCGTCGGCGACGCGGTCCTGGACCCACGAGGCCCAACGGGCCAGCTCGGCGTCGTCGAGCTGCGGCGCGTCCTCCTCCTCGTCGTCCTCGCCTTCGGCATCGCCATCCACGGCGTCGTCCGCGTCGTCGGCGTCGTCGTCGCTGAGGGCGATCTCGAAGCTGTCGTCGCCCACCTCGACGACGTCTCCCTCGACCAGCTTGCGCTTGCGGCGCGTCTCGACCTCACCGTTGACGCGCACGGCGCCCCCTTGGATGAGCACCTTCGCCTCGCCGCCGGTGGCGGCGACGCCGGCGAGCTTGAGGGCATCGTCGAGGCGCAGCGTCTCGGCGTCGTCGGGCGGGGTTCGGTCTGGCGCGTCGGGCATGGGGGTCCGCCTCTCAGTCGAGCTCGACCAGGGCCGGGGCGGCCGGGTACGAGCCGAGGAACTTCACGAACGCGGCCTTGCGCATGAGGCCGGTCAGCGCGCCGGCCACGTGGGCGTCCTCCACGTGCCCCTCGATGTCGATGTAGAAGAGGTAGCTCCAGGGCTTGTCGCGCCGCGGGCGCGATTCGAGCTTGGTCATGTTGATGCCGTGCTTCGGGAACTCGACCAGGCAGTCGACCAGGTCGCCGGGGCGGTGGCGGGTCGCGAGCACCAGGCTCGTCTTGGCCGGGCCCTCGCGGCGCGGCGCGGCGTCCGCCGCCAGCACGAAGAAGCGGGTGTAGTTGAACGCCAGGTCCTCGACGTTCTGCGCCAGGACCTCGAGGCCGTAGGCCTCCGCCGCGCGCTTGCTGGCCAGGGCGGCCTTGCCCTCGCCGCCGTTCTCGGCGAGCAGCTTGGCCGCGCCGGCGGTGTCGAAGTCGGTGACCGCCTCGAAGCCATGCTTGCGCAGGTAGCCCTGGCACTGGGCGAGCGCCTGCGGGTGGCTGTAGACCCGGCGGACGTCCTCCAGGCGGGTGCCGGGCTTGGCCAGCAGGTTGTGGTGGACGCGCACGACCTGTTCGCCCACCACGTGGAGCACCGAGTCGGTGAGCAGGTCGTAGGTCTGGTTGATCGAGCCCGCCAGCGAGTTCTCGACCGGCAGGCAGGCGTGGCTGCATTCGCCGCGGACGGCGGCGTCGAAGGCGTCCTCGAAGCTGGCGAAGCCGATCGCCTCGGCGTCGGGCGCGAACTGCAGGGCGGCCTGTTCGGAGAACGCCCCCTGCACGCCCTGGAAGGCGATGCGCGTGGGCGATGGGGCCGGCGGGGTGGGGAAGGGCGACGTCACGCAGGAAGCCTAGCAGGCGCGCGGGCCCGGGGCCGCCCGATCGCCGCGCGGACGCCTCGTCGGCACCGCGGGTGGCGTTCGCCGTCAGTCGGCCGCGGTCGTCAGCTGCGACGCCTCGGCCCGCAGCTCGGCGAGCTGCTCGCGAACGGCTTCCAGCTCGTCGGCCAGCGCGTCGAGGCGCCCGAGCTCGGCGCGGACGAAGCGCGTGTAGGGGGCGACGGCCGCGGTCAGGCGTTCGTTGGCGCGCTGGACCTCCTCGTCGAGCTGGCGCCCCAGGCCCCCCTCGAGGCCGTCCCGCAGGGCCTGCATCTGTCGATGCAGCTCGCGCTTCGCCTTGGCCCGCCGGCGCGGCAGGACCAGCAGGCCGAGCCCCATCACCGTCAGGCCGGCGGCGATGCCGGTGAGGTCCCACGCCGTCGAGGTCACCATCGCCACGATCGCCGCGCCCAGGCCGAGGCCGCCCACCTCGAGCAGCCCGGTCTGGAGGACGCTCGCCTGCAGCGCCTCCGCCAGGCGGCGCGACTCGGCTTGGACGTCGTAGCCCTCCAGGACACCCTCCGCCCGCTGGCGCAACGCACCGATCAGCGCCGCGCGGTCGTAGCGGAAGCGCCCGCCCACCTCGCCGACCACGCGCTCGTCGCCGGCCTTGCGGCGCTCGGAGACGAACGTCACGACGTCTTCCCACTGCTGCAGGGTGCGCTCGACGAACCAGTCGCTCATGCCCGCCACGGCTTCGTCGATCTCGTGTTCGGCGCCGCGCAGGACGCGCTCCTCGAAGGCCGCGCGCACCTTCTCGGCGCGCAGCAGCGTGACGAGCCGTCCCAGCCGCACGGTGTCGTCGAAGAACACCTCCCCGCGACGCTCGACCTCGAGGAGCACGGTCTTGACGCGGTCGAGGTAGGCGCGGCCCTCGCGCGCGACGTCCTTGGCCCACTGCGCCTGCTGCCGGTCGACGTCGGCCAGGGTGCGGCGGTCGTCGCGCAGCAGCGCGCGCTGCGCCTCGATCGCCGCGCTGGCATCCGCGGCCACGTGCCAGCCGACGCCGAGGCCGGCCTCGAGCTTCAGGCGCACGCGGTCCACGTCGACGCGGTCGGCCAGCAGGCGTTCGAGCTCGACGAGCCCGCCGGGCTCTGTGAGTCCGCCGGACTCTGTGAGTCCGCCGGACTCTTTGAGTCCGCCGGACTCTTTGAGTCCGCTGGACTCTTTGAGTCCGCTGGGGTCGGTGGTCACTCGCGGTTCGGCGCCCGCGCCGCTGGGCCCGGCCGCCGCCCGCGCCGCGGCGCGGGCACTCAACGCGACCACGGCGGGCTCGCTGCCGAGCGTGTCGCGGGCGTGCGCCCGGACGTAGGCCAGGACCTCGCCGACGGACGCCTCGTCCTCGAGCAGGTCGGCCTTGTTGACCACCACCGTGACCTTCTTGCCCCACTCCGAGATGCGCTCCAGGAACGCCCGCTCGCTCTCCGTGAACGGCCGGTCGGCCGAGGTGACGAACAGGATGAGGTCGGCGCGCGGCACGAAGCGCTCGGTCAGCACCTGGTGGCGCGTGATGACGGCGTTGGTGCCGGGGGTGTCGACCAGCGCCAGCGCCCGCAGGCGCGGGGCCGGGTGGGTGATGCGCACCAGGTCGGGCGACAGTTCGGTGCGCGTCTCCTTGTCGCCGTGGACGATCAGCGTCACGCGGTCCGTGGTGGGCGTCACGCCCTCGCGCATGACGGGCGCAGCGAGCAGCGCGTTGATCAGCGTGGACTTGCCGGCGTTGAACTCGCCGACGACCACCAGCAGGAACAGCCCCTCGAGGTCGTCGAGCGCGGTCGCGAGGTCGCGCTCGCCGCTGCCGCCGAGCTCCGCGCGGGCCACGAGCGCCCGCAGGTCGCCGAGCAACGCGCGCTCGCGCTGGAGCAGGTCTCGGGCGGCCTCGGGCAGGGCGCCCGCGAGCGGACGAGCGTCGGGGAACGCCTCCATGCGGCGTACGCTACCACGCCCGTCCAGGGCGCGCGAACGTGCTCCTGGACGAGGTTCGGCCGCCGCATCCGGTAGCATGCCGCATGCCGAACTCCGCCGACCGCCTCACCGCGCTGCGCGAACGCCTCGCCGTCGCCAGCCACCTCTCCCAGGCCTCCGCGCTCCTCTCCTGGGACCAGAGCACGCACATGCCGCCGGGCGGCGCCGAGGCGCGCGGCCGGCAGATGGCGACCCTGGCCCGCCTCGGTCACCGCCACGCGACCGACCCCGCCCTCGTCGAGCTGGTCGAGGCCCTGGAGGGCGACGGCCTGGAGGGCGACGATCGCGCGTTGGTGCGCGAGACGCGGCGCATGCTCGACCGCGCCCTGAAGATGCCGCCCGACCTCGTGGCCGCCATGACGCGTCAGCGCGTCCGCGGGCGTCAGGTGTGGGAGCGGGCGCGCCGGGAGAACGACTTCGCGGCCTTCGCGCCGGAGCTGCGCGCCATGATCGACCTGACCCGCCAGCAGGCCGCCGCCCTCGACGCGGAGGCGCCCGCCTACGACGTGCTGCACGACCTCTACGAGCGCGGCTCCAGCGCGGCGAAGGTCGAGGCCGTGTTCGGCCCGTTGCGCGCCGAGATCGTCGAACTCGCCCGCACCATCCGCGAGAGCGCGGTGCGGCCCGACACGAGCGTGCTGCGCCGCGACTTCCCCGAGGGGGCCCAGGAGGCGTTCGCGGTCGAGACCGTGCGCGCGATGGGCTACGACTTCGAGCGCGGCCGCATCGACCGCACCGCGCACCCCTTCGCCACCACGATCGGGCCGGGCGACGTGCGCATCACCACCCGCTACCAGCGGAACTACCTGCCGAGCGCGCTGTTCGGGACGATCCACGAGGCCGGCCACGGCATGTACAACCAGAACCTGCCCGCGGAACACGCCGACACGCCGCTCGGCGCATCGGTGAGCCTGGCGATCCACGAGTCGCAGTCGCGCCTGTGGGAGAACCTGATCGGCCGCAGTCGCGCCTTCTGGGAGGGCGCCTACCCGCGCCTGCAGGCCACCTTCCCGGGCGCGCTCGACGACGTGCCCCTCGACGCCTTCGTCGCCGCCGTCAACGACGTGCGCCCCAGCCTCATCCGGGTGGAGGCCGACGAGGTCACGTACCACCTGCACGTCATGCTGCGCTTCGAGCTGGAGCGCGCCCTGGTCGAGGGCTCGCTCGAGGTGGACGACCTGCCCGGCGCCTGGGCCGAGAAGAGCCGCGAGCTGCTCGGCATCGAGCCCCCCGACGACCGCGACGGCTGCCTGCAGGACGTGCACTGGTCGTGGGGCATGTTCGGTTACTTCCCGACGTACTCGCTCGGCACCCTCGCCAGCGTGCAGCTGTGGGAGGCGATGGGGCGGGACCTGGGGGACCTCGAGGCGTTGGTGCGCGCGGGCGACTTCGCGCCGATCCTCGCGTGGCTCGTCGAGCACGTCCACCGGCACGGATCGCGCTACGCCCCCGAGGAGCTGCTCGAGCGCGCCACCGGCGGGCCGCTCTCGGCCGAGCCCTACCTGCGCTACGTCCGCGCCAAGTACGGGGCCCTGTACCGCCTCGCGTGAAGGGCGCCAGCGAGACGCCGCTCGGGCCCCAGGCGCTGATGGCCTGGTGCGCCGCCCACGGCGTGGCGGCGCGCCTGCTGCGGCCCGGCGTGCCGACCCCCACGGTGCCGCTGGCCGCCGCCGCCGCCGGCGTCCTCCCCGAGCGGGTGCTGAAGAGCCTGGTGCTCCTCGTCGACGGCGAGCCGCGGCTGGTGATCGCTGCGGGCGAGGACCGGCTATCGTACCCGCGCATGGCCTCCGCCTTCGGCACCTCGCGCAGGCGCGTGCGCCTCGCGACGCCCGCCGAGGCCCTCGAGGCGACCGGCTACGGGGTCGGCGCCATGCCGCCGTTCGGCCACCGACGTCGCCTGCCCACCTGGGTGGACGGGCGCCGGGTGGCGCCGGGCCTCACGGTGGTCGCCGGCGGCGGCGCCCGCGACGCCCTGCTCGAACTGACGACCGACGACCTGCTGCGGGTGACCGACGCCCGCGCCGCCGACCTGACCGAACCGGCGCCCCGTGAGGCACCGAACCCGGCCCGGCAGAAGGAGACCCATCGATGAACCAGTCACGCCGCCCGATCGCCGTCCTCATCGCTCTGACGGTGCTGCTCGCACCGACGTGGGCCGCGGCCCAGATCGGCCTGCCGCTCGCCGAGATGGTGGCCGTGGCCGCCCTGCAGCTGGAGGCCGCCGAGGACGAGACGGTGACCCTCGCACGGACCCGATCCGGAACCGAGTTGCGGCTCGAGGAGCGCGGCTCCGCGCTCGCCCGCGTGGGTGGGGAGGCCGTCTTCGACGAGGAGACGATCGCCGACGTCGCGCGCGTCGTCGCGGCGGCGACCGGCTACTTCGACGCCATCGAGGAGCCCGTGGCCGGCTACCTGCGGCAGAACCTGACCAGCCTCGCCGGCGTCGGCCCCTCCGCCGTCGGGGTGGAGAGCTTCCGCCTGTCCCTCGACGTCAGCGGCACGGCCGCGCCCTACCGCGTGGTCTGGTCGGTCGCCCTGACGGAGGTGCCGGAGCAGGCGTTCCTCCCCGCGCGGCACGCCATCGGACCCGACGACGCCCGCTACGTCATCCGCGAGTTCAGCGACCTGCAGTGCCCGTTCTGCGCCCGCTTCGCCGAGCAGGTGTTCCCGGCGATCGAGGCGACGCTGCTGGCGCGCGGCGACGTGCGCTTCGAGTACCACCACCTGGTGCTCGGCGGGCGCTTCGCCAACTCCGGCCTGGCCGCCGAGGCCACCGAGTGCGTGGCGGACGCCAACCCCGACGATCCCGCGGCCTTCTGGAGCTACCTCGATGCGCTCTTCGAGCGGCAGCAGGCGTGGTCGGCGCTGCCCGACCCCGCGCCCTTCTTCGCCCGCCTCCCCCTCGAGATCGGGCTGAGCGACGAGGGCGTCGCGGCCTGCCTGGACGCCAGGACCCACCTCGAGGCGGTGCAGGCGTCGACCGCGCGCGCCGGCGAGATCGGCGTGGGTGGCACCCCGACCGTGTTCGTCGGGCCGTTCCAGCTGCGCGACTTCACCCGGATCGAGTCGTACCTCGAGGCGATGGCGCGCATCGACGCGTTCAGCGCGGAGGCGGCGGCCACCTCCGATGACTGACGGCGCATCGGCTACGGGTGGCGGACCCCTGGCCGACGCGTGGGACCAGCCCGCCGTCGTCGACCTGCTGTTGCGACTGCTGGCCACGCCGTCGCCGACGGGCTTCACGGACGCGGCGATGGCGCTGCTGGAGAGCGAGCTGGCGGATCTCGGGGTGACGACCGAGCGGAACCGCAAGGGCGATCTCCGCTGGCGCCTGCCGGGCGCCGGGCGTGCGCCCGTGCGCGCGCTGGCCGCCCACGTCGACACGCTGGGCGCGATCGTCAAGCAGGTCAAACCGGATGGTCGGCTCCGGCTCACGAACCTCGGCGGATACGACTGGACGACCGTGGAGGGTGCCGAGGCCACCGTCCACCCCTTCGCCGGCGAGCCGATCTCGGGCACGGTCGTCAACGTCAAGCAATCGACCCACGTCCACGGGCCGGCGCTCCGCGAGTTGCCGCGCGTCGAGGCGAACATGGAGCTGCGGCTCGACGCGCTGGTGGCGTCGGCCGCGGACGTGGTGGTGCTCGGGGTGGCGGTGGGTGACGCCGTGTCCTTCGATGCCCACGCGCGGCTGACGCCGACCGGCTTCGTCAAGGGGCGCCACCTGGACGACAAGGCGTGCGTGGCGCTGCAGGTGGCGTTGACGCGCGCCATGGTGACCCGCGGCGTGCCACCGGCGGGCGACCTGGTGTTCGCCGTCTCCGCCTTCGAGGAGGTGGGTCACGGCGGCGCCGCGCTGCTGTCGAGCGACGTCGAGGAGCTGTTGGTGCTCGACATGGCGGCGGTCGGGGAGGGCCAGACCAGCCGTGAGACCGGTGTCAGCTTGTGCGTCAAGGATGCCTCCGGTCCGTACCACGCGGGGCTCGGCGCGCGCCTGCGGCGGCTGGCGGCCGCGGCCGGGATCGATCTCGCGGTCGACGTCTACCCGCACTACAGCAGCGACGGCAGCGCCGCCTGGCGTGCAGGCGGCGATCTGCGCGTGGCGCTCGTGGGGCCGGGGGTCGACGCCTCGCACGCCTTCGAGCGCACCCACGTGCGGGCGCTGGCCGCGACCTACGCGCTGCTCGCGGCCTACGCCACCACCGACGGCGGCTGATCGGCGCCGGCCGGCGACGTGGCGGCGTCGGTAGGGTCCCGTCTCGCTGACGCGGGGACGCCCGTGGCCGCGGGGTCTGGCGACGCGACCGCGTCCGTTTGCGCTACACTCCACTGCAGATGCCCGATTACCCGAGCCTCGTTTGGCACCTGAAGAACACGCAGTTGTTCCAGGACCTCTCGGAAGAGGAGCTGGAGCAGCTCTCGCGGATCACGCCGTACCGTCGCTTCGCCCAGGGCGAGGTCATCTACCACATGGAGGACCCTGCCGACGCGCTGTACTTCGTGCGCGAGGGCATGGTGAAGATCTCGATGTACTTCCCCAACGGCAAGGAGATGATCCTCGGGCTGTTGGGTCAGTACGACATCTTCGGCGAGCTCCTGCTGCTCCCCAGCGAGCGGCGCCCGAACCAGGCGGAGGCGGTGGTCGACACCACGCTGATCGTCATGCCGGAGGCCGACTTCCAGCGCCTGCTGCAGCAGCAGCCGCGCATCGCGATGAAGTTCATCCAGGTGATGTCCACCCGGCTGTGGCAGGCGCAGGTGTCGCAGGCGGAGGTCGGCGCCTTCGACGCCCCGGGCCGGCTGGCCAACCTGCTGCTGCGGCTCGCCAAGGACTTCGGTACGGACGGCGACCGCGGCACGGTGATCGACCTCAACCTCACCCAGCAGGACCTGGCCAAGATGATCGGCGCCACCCGCGAGACCGTCAGCCACTGCCTCGCGCGGCTGCTCGAGTACGGCGCCGTGCGCCGCCGGCGCGCGCCGATCACGGTCAGCCCCGAGATGCTGCAGCAGTTCCTCGACGAAGCGAGCGAGTGAGCCGACCCGACGAGCGCTACCTGGTGGTCACCGAGCACGGCCGCGTGGTGGTCGTGGTGCGCGGTGACAAGGCGGGGCTCGACGCCGACCTCATCGCGGTGACCGCCGCCGACGACGCGGACGACCTGGCGATGGAGACGCCGCTGCGAGCCTTCGCCGCCAAGATGGTCGACCTCGTCCAGGCCCGCGGCACCGGTGGCGTGCCGCTCTCCCCGGCGATGCTGGCGATGATGGTCAAGGAGAAGGCGGCCGAGGACCTCGCGCGCATCGAGCGCGCCGCGCGCCGCCTGCACGCGGGCGACGCCGACGCCTGAGCGTCGCTTCAGTCCTCGTCCACGACCTCGCCGAGGTCCTCGAGCACGTCCTTGTACAGCCTGAGCGCGAACGCCTCGACGCCGGCGAGCGCCACGTCGCCGCGCAGGTCGGCGTCGACCCGTTCGTGGGCGATGCGCAGGCTCTCGGCGAGCACGCGCTCGAAGACCGGCCAGGGGCCGCCGAAGGGCTCCTCGGTGGGCGCCGGCTCCGCCGCGGGCGCCTGCTCGTCGCCCTTCGCGTCGGCCGCCGGCGCGCCGGCCCCGGCGCTCGCGCCGGACCCGGTCGCAGTGGGCTTGCGTCTGCGCTTGCCACCGCCGGCGGCGGTGCCGCCTTCGGCGGCGACACGGTCCAGGCGCTTCAGCGCCGCCTCGGCGGCGCGGCGCTCGGCTTCGCGCTTGTTGCCCCCCTCGCCGTCGCCGTAGGCGCGGCCCTGGATCTTGACCTGGGAGCGGAAGGTGGGCTCGTGGTCGGGCCCCTCGCGTTGGGTGACGAACTGCGGTTGCCCGCGGCCCTCTCGTTGGAGCCGCTCGATCAGAGCGGCCTTCGGGTGGATCATGGATCGGTACCTCCGACGCCGGCGGACGCTCGTCGTCCAGGGGGCCGCCGCGCGCGCTGCCGTGCGGGGCGAGACCCCGAGGCGGCGCTCTGGGGCGGCGCCCGCGATCAGCGCCCGCGCGCCGTGCTGTCGGGCGGCCGAGGCCGCCACAGCACGCCGTACGCACGCGCCCCGCGGGCGCCGCCCCGGCCAACCCTCTCCGACGGCCGGGCCCCGCAGGGCACGTGCCGCCGCGCACCCGGGCCGGCGCGTCCGGGTACCCCGTCACGGTAGCACCCGGACGGTCGGTTAGCATGGTGCCCATGACCCGGCTGCTGCTCTGCGACGACCACGCCATGTTCCGCCAAGGCCTGCGAAGCATCCTCGAGAGCGAGGAGGGCTTCCGCGTCATCGGCGAGGCGGCCAACGGGCGAGAGGCCGTCCGCTACGCCCTCGAGACGCGTCCCGACGTCGTCCTGATGGACATCCAGATGCCCGAACTGGACGGTGTCGCCGCCACCAAGGCGATCCTCGGCGAACGGCCCGACACCAAGGTGATCATCCTGACGATGTACCGCCAGGACCGCTACGTGTTCGAGGCGATCAAGGCGGGCGCCCGCGGCTACCTCCTCAAGGACGCCGACGCCAACGACCTCATCGACGCCATCCAGCGCGTGGCCGCGGGGGAGACGCTGCTGTCCGCCGAGATGGCCGCGTCGATCCTCGACGAGTTCCGGCGCTACGGCGAGCTGCCGCGGCACCCCGACCACGCCCTGTCCGAGCTCACCGAGCGCGAGGAGGACATCCTGCGCCTGCTGGCTCAGGGGCGCTCCAACCTCGAGATCGCCGACGCCCTCGGCGTCTCGGAGAAGACCGTGCGCAACCGCCTCTCCGAGATCTTCTCGAAGTTGCGCCTGAACAACCGCACGCAGGCGGCCCTGTACGCCCTGCGCGAGGGGATCGCGACGCTCGAACCCGGCGGCGATCCGCTCTGAGTCCGGGGCGGAGACCGAGGACCTGATGCGGTCGACGTCGCGCGGGAGGGCCGATCGGGCGGACGACGCCGACCTGCGCGAACGCCTCCAGCGCCACCTGCGGGTCTTCACCGAGGTGCCCTCGCCCCCATTCGGCGAGGGCGAGCGCAGCGCTGTGGTCGCGGCGGCCTGGCGCTCGTTCGGGCTGGAGGTCGCGGTCGACGACCTCGGCGACGTCGTCGCGGAGCTGCCGGGCGGCGAGGGCCCCCGCGTGATGCTGGCGGCGCACCTCGACACCGTGTTCCCGGCCGGGACCGACGTGCGGGTGCGGGAACTCGAGGGCGGCCGCTGGGCCGCGCCGGGGATCTCGGACGACGGCGGCGGCCTGGCGGTGCTGACGACGCTGGCCCAGGAGGCCGCCGCCGGCCGCGGCGGCCGGCGGCCACGCGTGACCCTGGCCGCCACCGTGGGCGAGGAGGGCCTCGGTGACCTGCGTGGGGCGCGGCGGGTCGTCGCGGACCGCGCGGGCCGCGTCGACGTGTTCGTGGCCGTCGACGGCGGGCTCGGCCAGGTGGTCTCGGGCGCCGTCGGCTCGCGTCGGCTGGTGGCGCGCTTCCGGGCGCGCGGCGGTCACGCCTGGGGCGACCGGGGCGCGCCGAGCGCGGTCCACGCGATGGGGGACGCCATCCACGCGCTCATCCGGCTCGACGTCCCGACCGAGCCCAGGTCGAGCCTCAACGTCGGGTTGGCGAGCGGCGGCTCGTCGGTCAACGCGATCGCCGAGACCGCCAGCCTGACGCTCGACGTGCGGAGCCTCGAGCCGGACACGCTGGCGCTGCTGGTCGGACGCGTCGAACAGCGGCTGCGCTCCGTCGGCCGCCGCCACCGGGTCGACCTCGAGATCGAGCCGGTCGGCGATCGGCCCGCCGGCCGCACGGCCGACGACGCGCTGCTGGCCACGGCGCGCGCGGCGTTGGAGCGGGCCGGCATCGAGTCCAGGGTCGCGCCGAGCAGCACCGACGCCAACGCGGCCGTCGCCGCGGGCATCCCGGCGATCGGCTTCGGCGTCGCGCGCGGCGGCGATGCCCACCGGCTGAGCGAGTGGATCGAGCCCGCCTCTCTGCTGGACGGCTTCCGCGCGCTGGGGTACCTGCTGGAGGGGCTGGTCCGGCGCTGACGCGGCGGTTGGCGTTCGCGCGGCCCCCGGCAACGACGGCGGGGATCGCGGAATCCCGAGGGAGCGGAGGCATCGCGTGAAGGTTGCGGCCGAGGAACCGCAGCAACTGCACAGAGAGGTCGGCGTGTTCGGTGCCGCGATGATGGGCCTCGGATCGATCATCGGGACCGGCGTGTTCGTCTCGATCGGCGTCGCGGCCGGCATCACGGGCCCCTCGGTCGTGCTGGCCGTCGCGATCGGGGCGGCCGTCGCCGCCTTCAACGGGCTCTCCAGCGCCCAGCTCGCCGCCAACCACCCGGTCTCGGGCGGCACCTACGAGTACGGCTACCGCTACCTCAACTCCTGGCTCGGCTTCCTGGCCGGCTGGTTGTTCCTCTTGGCCAAGAGCGCCTCTGCCGCCACCGCAGCGCTCGGCTTCGCCGGCTACGCCCTGAGCGCCATGGGATGGGCCAGCCGCACGTACTCCGTGCCGCTCGCGCTGCTGCTCGTGGCCGCGCTGACGCTGACCGTGCTCTCGGGGATCCGTCACTCGAACCGGACCAACATCGCCATCGTGAGCGTGACCCTGGCGAGCCTCGCGTTCTTCGTGCTGGCCGGACTGCCTACGGCGCTGGCCGCAGGGGCGGAGAACTTCGCCCCGTTCTTCGATCCGGAGGCGGGTCGCGGGGGCCCGGCGGCCCTGCTCTCCGCGTCGGCCCTCATGTTCGTGGCCTACACGGGCTACGGACGCATCGCGACGCTGGGCGAAGAAGTGCGCGAGCCGCGAGCCAACGTCCCGCGAGCGATCATCGCCGCCCTGGTGGCGGTGATGGTCGTGTACGGGCTGGTGGCGATCGTCGGCGTCGGGGCGGTCGGCACCGAGGTCCTCTCGGACGTACGGAACCGAACCGCGCCTCTGGAGGTCGCCGCGCGCAGCTTCGGCATCCCCTTCGCCCCTCAGGTGCTCGCGGTCGGCGCCGTGACGGCGATGGTCGGTGTCCTGCTGAACCTGATCCTGGGTCTGTCCCGGGTTCTGCTCGCCATGGGTCGAAGGCGAGACGTGCCCGCCCGGTTCGGCCGCCTGGACCCGTCCGGCCGCACGCCGACGGCCGCCGTCGTCGCCGTCGGCGTGCTCGTCGCCGCGCTCGCCGCGACCGGTGAGGTCAAGACCACCTGGTCGTTCAGCGCCTTCACCGTGCTCGGCTACTACGCGATCACGAACCTAGCGGCGATGGCCCTCCCGGCCGAGGAGCGGTTCTTCCCCCGGTGGATGGCGGTGGCCGGCCTCCTCAGTTGCCTGGCGCTCGCGTCGTTCGTCGAGCTGCCCGTCCTGGTGGCCGGGCTGGGGCTCGTCCTCGTGGGCATCGCCTGGCATGCCGTGGCGCGACGCTTGCGCGACGCGCCGACCTAGGTCGCCGGCGGCGGTCCGAGGCGCGGGGTCCTCGGTCGGCAGGCGCCCGGCCGCGCGCGTCAGCCCGCCGTCTGCCCGCGCCGCTCGCGGCGGGCGCGCAGCGCCAGGTCGTCGACCTCCTCGTTGTGCGCGTGCCCTGCGTGCCCGCGTGTCCAGGACCACGACACCTCGTGGATCCGGGTCAGCTGGAGCAGGCGCTGCCACAGGTCCTGGTTCTTGACGCTGCGGCGGTCGGCCGTGCGCCAGCCGTTCCGCTGCCAGGTCGCGAGCCAGCCGTCGGTGAAGGCGCGTTGGAGGTACTGGCTGTCCGTGGTCAGGGTGACGCGGCACGGCTCACGCAGCGCTTCCAGTGCGCGGACGGCCGCCGTGAGCTCCATGCGGTTGTTGGTGGTGCCGGCCTCGTAGCCGCTGGCCGTGCGCACGTGGCCGCCGTAGGCCAGGCGGTAGGCCCAGCCGCCATCGCCCGTGCGCGTCTCGCACGAGCCGTCGGTGGTGATGTGCACGTGCTTCCGGTCGTCGTTCGCCATGGCCCGGCATGCTACCGCGGGTGGATCCGGCGGGCCCGCGCCTGGCCGCCCGCGAGGCGGGCGGGGAACCGTGTACAACCCCGTTCAGGCGCCGTCCGGGCCATCCTGGACGCGAGTGCAGGTTGCCTGGGTCAGGACGCGGCGCAGGCTATGTATTGACTTCGTACAGGGTTTGGGCTACTCTCTCGACAGAGGTTGTACGAGCGCTTGACGACAGCGCGCCGAGCGGCCCGCGTCGATGGGAGTGAGA
The DNA here is from genome assembly GCA_964549045.1 of uncultured bacterium. GTDB lineage: Bacteria > Deinococcota > Deinococci > Deinococcales > Trueperaceae > JAABTL01. Next base: position 20,469 of record CAZJUA010000282.1, read on the forward strand.
ACGTGACGGTGACGGGAAAATACACGGTGAACGAGGTGGAGGACCGCACGGGCGTGCCCGCGGCGACCCTTCGCCAGTGGGAGCGCCGCTACGGCTTCCCGCTCCCGGAGCGTTCCGCGTCCGGTTACCGCCTGTACGGTGACGACGACCTGCGGCACATCGCCGCGATGAAGCGCCACATCGACGACGGCGTCCCCGCCTCGCGCGCCGCCGAGATGGTGCGCGCCCAGGAGGCCGGCGCCCGCGGACCCCGCCCGCTGACCAAACTGCGCGACGAGCTGGTCGCGGCCCTGCTCGAGCTCGACGAGTCGCAGGCCGACCGCGTCGTCGGCGAGGCGCACGCCCTCCACCCCCTGGAGGACGTCGTCCTCGACCTGTTCCGCAGCACGATGCTCGACCTCGGCCAGAAGTGGCACGAAGGCAAGATCAACACCACCACCGAGCACTTCGCCTCCAGCTACATCCAGGGGCGCCTGCGCCAGCTCATGAGCCTCTCGGGCACCCACCGCCACGGACCGCGTGTGATCGTCGCCTGTGCGCCGCACGACCAGCACGAGATCGGCGCCATGATGCTCGCCGTGATGCTGCGCCGCGAGGGTTACCTCGTGTTCTACGTCGGCGCCAACACGCCGGTCGCCGACCTCGCGGCCATGGCGCGCGACGTCGACCCGGCGGCCGTCATGATCTCGGCGTCGTCGCTCGACTCCGTCCAGTACCTGCTCGACCAGCGCGCCCACCTCGACGGCATCGCTCCGGTCGTGGCCTTCGGCGGCCACGGCTTCGACGAGGACCCCCGCCGCGCCGACCTCGCGGGCGGCGTGTACTTGGGCACCGACATCCCCGCCGCGCTCAAGCGCCTGGCCGAGCTGCTGCAGGCCGCCGTCACGGAGGGCGTCCGCGCATGAGCGTGCGCCCCGGTCCCACCACCGAGCGCTGGGACGCCGTCGTCATCGGCGCCGGCATGTCCGGCGCCACGGCCGCCGCCCTGCTGGCGGCGCGCGGGCACCGGGTGGTCGTCCTGGAGCGCGACCAGCACGCGGGCGGTTGCGCCGCGAGCTTCGAGCAGGACGGCTACGACTTCGCCGTCGGCGCCACCGTCGGCATGGGCCTCGAGCCCGGCGGCGTCGTCCGGCGCGTCTACGACCGTCTCGGGATCGCGCCCCGGTACACCCCGGTGGACCCGGCCATCCGCGTCCTCGTCGGCGACCGCGTCGTCGACCTGCACGCCGACCGGGAGGCGTGGATGGCCGAGGTCGCCCGCGCCTTCCCGGGCCAGGAGCGCGCCAAGCGCGCCTTCTGGGCCGAGGTCGCCCAGCTCGCGCGCGGCCTGGCGCACGCCGCCGAGCGCTTCCCGGTCATGCCCTTCGCGAACCCCCGCGACTTGCTCGACACCGCGGCCGCCGCCCACCCCGCCCTGCTGCCCGTGCTGCTCAAGCTGCGCCGCAGCGTGGCCGACCTGCTCGAGGCCCACGGCGTCGACGACCCGGCCCACCGTGCCTTCATCGACGGCCAGCTGGTCGACGCGATGCAGACGACCGCCGACGACTGCGCGGCCCCCAACGGCGCGCTCGCCCTCGACGTCTACCGCCGCGGCGCCCAGTACGTGCACGGCGGCCTGCGCGGCCTCACCGAGGACTTCCTCGACGTCGTCCGGCGGACCGGCGGCAGCGTCCGCTTCGCCACCCGCGCCCGCGGCATCCTCGTCGACGACCGGCGGCGCGTGGCCGGCGTGGCCACCCGCAGCGGCGAACTGCGCGCCCCCGTGGTCATCTCCACCGTGCCGCTCGCGAACACGGCCGCGCTGGTCGGCGACGACGTGCGCACCCGCCTCCATGGGCGCGCGCGCAGCCACCAGACGCCCTGGGGCCCCTTCATGCTCTACCTCGGCGTCGACGAGCGCGCGCTGCCGGCCGACGTCCGGCCCTTCCTGCAGGTGACCGACGTCCCCGCGGACGGCGGCCCCACCCCCGTGCACGACGGCGGCAACCTGCTCATCTCGATCTCGCCCGCCTTCGATCCCGGGCGCGCGCCGGCCGGCAAGCGCGCCGTGACGGTCTCCACCCACGTCGACGCCGCGGCCTGGCTCGCCGTCGCCGAACGCCCGGCCGACTACGCCGCCGCCAAGGAGCGCATGACCGAGCGCCTGCTCGGCCAGATGGAGCGGCTGCTCCCCGACCTGCGCAGCGGTCTCGACGTCGTCATGGCCGGCACCCCGCGCACCTTCGAGCGCTACACGCGGCGCGCCGGCGGCACCGCCGGCGGCTTCCCGCAGACCGTCGCCAACGCCAACTTCGCGGCGCCGTCGCACCGCACCGACATCGACGGCCTGTTCCTCGCCGGCGACACCGTGTTCCCCGGACAGGGCACGCTCGGCGTCACCCTCTCCGGCTTCAACGCCGCCCGCAGCGCCCATCGACGCCTCGCAAGCGGCGTCGGCCGGCGCCTTCGCACCGTCACACGCCCCGCCCGCGGACGCCGGTCCGTGGAGACCCAGGAGGTCACCGCATGAGCCTCGCAACCGGATCTCGCACGAACCCGTTCCGTCCGCTTCACACCGCCCCTCAGCCCACCACCCCCGCTCGCGCCGACGCCATGGAGGCCCCCGTGCAGACCCTGACCTTCCAACGCCGCCAGACCCTCTACCACAACGGCGATCCGGCGCAGTCGGTGTTCCGCGTGCGCGACGGGCTGGTCCGCATCACCCGCATGACGCCCGAGGGCCGCATCCTCACCGTCCGCCACCTCATCCCGGGCGACTTCTTCGGCGAGGAGGCCTTCATGGACGGCCAGCGCGAGGAGATCGCCGAGGCGCTCACCACCGCCCAGATCGAGGCGATCGACCCCGCGCTGATCAACCAGCAGGACCTCATGTCGATCACCCGTTCGCTGTCCGTCCAGATGCAGCGCTCGATGGAGTACCAGTACCACCTGCAGACCGGCGACCTGCGCCAGCGCGTCGCGCGCTACCTGCTCACGCTCGCCGACACCCCGCTCGCCCGCGTCGACGCCCAGGGCCGTCCGGTGATCTCCGCCACCCACGAGCTGGTGGCCGAGGGCACCGCGAGCACGCGCGAGAGCGTCTCGAAGATCATCACCGAGCTGCGTGCCGAGGGCCTCATCGCCTCGGGCTACCGCAGCATCACGCTGGTCGACCGCGAGGAGCTGGGCGCCGTCGCCGAGGGGTTCTGAACCCAGGGCGCCCACGGCGCCCGGCGACCCCCGAACGAACGTCAAGCGCTCGTGCGCTGCCCCCAGGAGACCGGGGGCAGCGCCCTCTGCCCCCGGGAGACCGGGGGCAGCGCCCTCTGCCCCCGGGAGACCGGGGGCAGCGCCCTCTGCCGGCCGCTCAGCCCGGGACCCGCTCCAGCACCACCACCGCCGCCGCGTGCTCGCGCGCGTGGGTCAGCGACACGTGGGCCCGCCACCCCTCCGTGGCCAGGCGCCGCGTCACGCGCTCGGAGAACGCGAGCCGGGGCGCGCCGTCCGCCGCGTTGACGACCCCGACGTCGCGCCACGAGAGCGTCTCCGGCCAGGTCTTCTGGAACGCCTCCTTGGCGGCGAAGCGGGCGGCGAGCGCCGGCACCGGGTCGACGCGACCCCGGGCGGCGGCCGCCTCCGCATCCGTGAAGCAGCGCCGCACGAACCGTTCCCCGTGCGCCTCCCACGCGCGCCGCACGCGCGCGAGCTCGACGAGGTCGATGCCGACCGCGACGATCACGCGGCCACGAGCTCCTCGACGCCGTCCGGGCCCGCGAGGAAGACGCGGTGCGTCAGGCCCAGGAAGAGGCCGTGGCTGACGACGCCCGGCACGCCGTCCACGGCGGCGGCGAACGCCCGGACCGCCTCGGCCGAGGTTCCCTTCGGCAGGTGGCAGTCGACGATGAGGTGGCCGTTGTCGGTCGTCTTGGGGGTGCCGTCGACGAGGCGCAGGCGCGGCTCCGCGCCGAGCCCGCGAAGGCGCGCCGCGGTCCGCTCCGCGCCGAAGGCCAGCACCTCCACCGGCACCGGCGTGCGCTCGGCGAGCGTCCCCACGCGCTTGCCGTGATCGCCGATCAGCACGAACTCGCGCGAGGCCGCGGCGACGATCTTCTCCCGGGTCAGCGCCCCGCCGAGGCCCTTGATGCAGTCGAGGCGGTCGTCGACCTCGTCCATCCCGTCGATCGTCACGTCCACGCCCTCGGCCGGCAGCTCCACCAGCGGGATCCCCACCGCGCGCGCCAGCGCCGCGGTGGCCACCGACGTCGGGACCCCACGCACGTCGCGCAGCTCCCCGCTCGCCAGGCGCCGACCCAGCTCGCGCACCAGGTACGCCGCCGTGCTGCCCGTGCCCAGGCCGACCAGCATGCCGGACGCCACCCGCACCGCGGCCGCGATGGCGACCCGCTGCTTCAAGCGCTCGATCTCCGTCATCCGCTCACCTCGATCGAGGAGGCGCGCCGCCCCCTGTCGCGCCCAATCTACCCGACGCGCCCGGCGCGCGGTCCCGTGGGTAGACTGGCCGCGTGTCCGCCGCCGTGAGCCCACCGCTGGTCCTGGCCTCCGCCTCGCCACGCCGGCGCGAGCGGCTGGCCGGCCTCGGGCTGTCGTTCGAGATCGACGTGCCGGACGTCGACGAGACGCCCCTGGAGGGCGAGGCGCCCGAGGCGATGGTGCTGCGCCTCGCGCGCTCGAAGGCGCTCGCCGTGGCCGTCCGGCGGCGGCCGGCGGGTCCGGCCGCCGCCGCCGGGACGGTGGACGCGCGGCCGCTCGTCATCGCCGCCGACACCACCGTCGTGCTGGACGGCGAATCCCTCGGCAAGCCGCGCGACGTCGAGGAGGCGGCCGCGTTCGTCGCCCGCCTGGCGGGGCGTGACCACTGGGTCCACACGGGCCACGCGCTGCGGCTCGGGGAGCGCGAGGCGAGCGTGCTGCGCAGCACCCGCGTCCGCTTCCGGCCGCTCGACGCGGCCGAGATCGCCGACTACGCCGCCACCGGCGAGGGCCTCGACAAGGCGGGCGGCTACGCCATCCAGGGCCTCGGCGCGACCCTGATCGACGCCATCGACGGCTGCTACGGCGCGGTCGTCGGCCTCTCGCTGCCCGCGGTGCTGCTGGCCGCCCGCGAGCTGGGGGTGCGGCTTGTCTAGCTTCGTCCGGGCCTGGTACGTCTTCGTGGGCCTCGCGCTGCTGACCTTCGCGCTGACGGCCTTCGTCGGGCGCGTGCCCGTGCAGTTCTCGGCCGCGGTGGCGCTGCCGCAGACGGCGGTCTACCGTGCCGGGCTGCACACGCGGCTGACGCTGCAGGCGCTGCTGGAGCGGCGCGACTACCGGACCGAGGTCGCCGCGCTGCGGCGCGCCCTGGCGGCGAGCGAGGAGCGGGAGCGCCGGCTCGAGCTGCAGCTCGCCGAGCTCGAGCGCCTGCTCGACGCGCGCCGCAGCCAGTCACCGGCCGCCGCCCTCAGCGCGCCGGTGATCGCGCGCAGTACCGGCGGCGTCGGCGACGTGCTGACGCTGGGGGTGGGCGCCGCCGACGGGGTCGTGCGCGGCATGCCGGTCACGGCCCCGGAGGGGCTGGTCGGCGTCGTGACCGCGGTCTCGGAGGGCACGGCCCTGGTGCGCAGCGTGCTCGACCCGCAATCGCGCGTGGGCGTCACGGTCCGCGGCAAGGGTGGGCAGGGCGTCGCGATCGGCGAGGTCGGCGGCCTGCTGCGGGTGGACCGGTTCATCGCCGAGGACGCCGTCGCGTTCGGCGACCTGGTCGAGACGAGCGCGGCCGGCGGTCTCTTCCCGCGTGGCCTGCGGGTCGGGGTCGTCGTCGAGGTGCTGCCGCAGGACCCGAACGAACTGCGCCGCAGCTTCCTGGTGGCGCCGGCCGTCGAGATGACGACCCTGCTGGACGTCGTCTTGATCGCGCCGCCCTGAACGCGTGTCTTCGCGCGGCGCAGCCGCGCGAAGACCCCGTGTTCGCGGCGCCACGCGCCGCGAACACACGCGCCGCGAACACACGCTCCGTGACCCCGAGCCGGCGGCCACCCGCGTTCGTCAGCCCTGCGGCTTGACCACCAGGTTGACCAGCTTGCCCGGCACGACGATCTCGCGCACCACGGTCATGCCCTCCAGGTGGCGGCGCACGTTGGGACTCGCCTTGGCGGCCGCGAGCACGTCCTCCTTGCCGGCGTCCGCCGGCACCGTCACCTCGCCGCGCAGCTTGCCGCCGACCTGCACCGCGATGACGACCTCGTCGCGGGCCAGGGCCTCGGGATCGGCCTCCGGCCAGGCCTGCAGGTGCACGGAGGTGGCCTGCCCGGCGCGGGACCACAGTTCCTCGGCCAGGTGCGGCGCGATCGGCGCCAGCAGCAGCGTCATCGCCTCGCACGCCTCCGACCACTCGGGGCTGCCGGCGGCGCCCGCGGCCCTCGCTTTGGTCAGCGCGTTCTGCAGCGTCATGAGCTCGGCCACCGCGGTGTTGAAGCGGAAGCCCTCGAGGTGGTCGCTGACCTTGGCGATCGCCTGGTGCACGGCGCGGCGCAGCTCCTTGAGGGTCGCGGGATCCGCCGCCGCCCCCGCCTCCTCCGCCGGCGCGGCGATCGCGCTCCACACGCGGTTCAGGAAGCGGCTGACGCCCTCGATCCCCTGGTAGTTCCAGGGGCCGCCCTGGTCCCAGGGACCGATGAACATGAGGTACGCGCGCACCGCGTCGGCGCCGTACGCCTCGACCAGGTGGTCGGGGTTGACGACGTTGCCGCGCGACTTCGACATCTTCTCGCCGTCCTCGCCCAGGATCATCCCCTGGTTGCGCATGCGCACGAACGGCTCGCCGTGGTCGATGAGGCCGAGGGCGCGCAGCACCTTGGTGAAGAAGCGCGAGTACAGCAGGTGCAGGATGGCGTGCTCCACGCCGCCGGTGTACATGTCGACCGGCGCCCAGGCCTTGGCCAGGCGGCTGTCGAGCGGCGCCGTGTCGAGGTGCGGGCTCAGGTAGCGGAACCAGTACCACGAGGAGTCCATGAAGGTGTCCATCGTGTCGGTCTCGCGCCGCGCCGGCCCGCCGCAGGTGGGGCAGGTGGTGGCGAGGAAGCCCTCGTGCAGCGTCAGCGGCGACTGGCCGGTGGGCAGGAAGTCGACGTCGGCGGGCAGCTCGACCGGCAGGTCCTCGTCGCGCACGCCCACGATGCCGCAGGCGTCGCAGTACACGACCGGGATGGGCGTGCCCCAGTAGCGCTGGCGGCTGATCAGCCAGTCGCGGAGGCGGTAGGTGACCTTCTTCTCGCCGATGCCGCGCTCGGCGAGCCAGTCGATGATGCGGCCGATGCCCTCCTTGGCGGCCTCCTTGCCGACCCGCAGGCCGTCGAAGGGGTCCGAGTTCACCAGCACGCCGTCGCCGGCGTACGCCTCGGGCATCGTCGCGCCGTCGAGGGGCTCGACGCCCTCGGGCTGCACGACGACGCGGACCTCCAGCCCGAACGCGCGGGCGAACTCGAAGTCGCGCTGGTCGTGGGCCGGCACCGCCATGACCGCGCCGGTGCCGTAGGTGGTGAGCACGTAGTCGGCGATCCACACGGGGACGCGTTCGTCGGTGACCGGGTTGACGGCGTAGCCACCGGTGAACACGCCGGTCTTGGTCTTGCCCTCCGCCTGGCGGTCGATCTCGCTCATGCGCGCCGCCGCGGCCTGGTAGACCTCGACCTCGGCCCGCCGGGCGTCGGTCGTCAGCTTCGGCACCAGCGGGTGCTCCGGGGCCAGCACCATGAAGGTCGCGCCCCACAGCGTGTCCGGGCGGGTCGTGAACACCTCGATCGGGCCGGCCTCGGTCTGGAAGGCGACCTGAGCGCCCTCGGAGCGGCCGATCCAGTTCGTCTGCATCGTCTTGACCTTGTCGGGCCAGTCGAGGCCCTCGAAGTCGAGCAGCTCGTCGGCGTAGTCGGTGATCTTGAAGTGCCATTGGGGCATGAGCCGGCGCTCGACCAGCGCGCCCGAGCGGTCGCCGCGGCCGTCGATGACCTGCTCGTTGGCGAGCACGGTCTGATCGACCGGGTCCCAGTTGACCATGCTCTCCTTGCGGTAGGCGAGGCCGCGCTCGAACATGCGCAGGAAGATCCACTGGTTCCAGCGGTAGTACTCCGGGTCGCAGGTGACGATCTTCTTCGACCAGTCGAACATCGCGCCCATCTGCTCGAACTGCTTCTCCATGCGCTCGATGCGCTCGTAGGTCAGCGACATCGGGTGGACCTTCTCGCCCTCGCGCGCCGCGCGGATGGCCGCGTTCTCGGCCGGCAGCCCGAAGGCGTCGAAGCCCATGGGGAAGAGCACGTTGTAGCCGCGCATGCGCCGGTAGCGCGCGGCGGCGTCGGCGGGCGCCTCGGCGTACCAGTGCCCCACGTGCAGGTCGCCCGACGGGTAGGGGTACATCGTCAGGAAGTAGTACTTCGTTCGCGAGTCGTCGCCGAGGTCGACCGTGTACAGGCCCTGGTGCTTCCAGGCCTGGCGCCAGCGCGCCTCCAGGGTCTTCGGGTCGTAGCGACCGGGACGGTCGCTGCGACCGGAACGGTCGCCAGCTTCGCCGGTTCGTGGGTCGTCGGGGCGGGGCGCGGAGGCGGTGTCTCCCATGATCCGGGCAGTCTACCGCCCGTGCGCCGGGCCGTGGGACGGCGTCGGCCGCCCGCGCCGCGGATGGGCGCCGCCGGTACCGCGATGGGCCACCGGCCCGTCCCACTCCGCACGATCCGCGCGCCATTGATGCCTGGTTGATGCCTGACCGGCAATCATCGCCTCGATCCCACGATCGAGGAGCCATCACCGTGTCCCAAGAGCCGTACGCCGCCCCTGCCCGTACACGACTCGGCGTCCCCAGCATCTTCGTGGCCGTCTTCCTGGCGTTGGCGCTGCTTCTGGCCGCGTGCGGTGACCCGGGAACCGTGCCTGGCGCCGAGCCGGTCGCCGCGCCCGGTGGCGACCGAACGGTGGTCGTGGGGGCCGAGGTCACGCTCGATGGGCGGGCCTCGGAGCACGCGGATGCCTACGCCTGGAGCCTCACCGAACTGCCCGCGGGCAGTGGCGCCGTGCTGTCGGACGCCGACGCGTCCGTCGCGAGCTTCGTCGCCGATGCGGCGGGCACCTACGCGGTCCGGCTCAGCGTGTCGAACGGTCGGGGCAGCGACGACGCCGTCGTCGCGATCACGGCGGTCGAGGGGTTGCTCCCCGAGGGGGTCTACCGCGGCGCGGGCGGCCTGGTACTGGCCGCGCTGCCGGGCGCGCTGGAGGCAGCGATCGGCGTCTACAGCGATGTCGTCGAGGAACCCGACGTCGCGCTGCCGTCCGAGGTGGACGAGCGCTGGGGGCCGTACCTCGTCCTCGGCTCGGATGCCGATGTGCTCGGTGAGGCCGGGGCGTTCGCCGTGGCCCTGCCCGTGCCTGAAGGCGCCGATGTGGAGCGGTTGGCGCTGGCGGTCCTGCTGCGACCGGAGGACGCCTCCGGGCTCTACCTGAGTGGCCCCACGTGGTGGCTCGTCGACGGGGTCTTCGAACCGCGCGAGCGGTACTTCGTGGCGCCGCTGAGCGGGCTGACGGCGGACGGACGGGTCGTCACCCTCGTCTCGAGCGGCGAGGCCGTCTCACCCGCCCTTGGCGCGGCGCCATCCGCGGTCGCGCCGCAGCAAGCGGCCGCGTTCGAGGCCAGCTGCCGGACGTTCGGCGACCCCCAGGTGAACAACCTCGGCATCGGCTGTGACGCGGCCGACGAGGCCGACCTCGAGGCCGTCATGGCGGCGGACCACCTCGACTTCCAGGGACTCGGCTTCCGTGAACCGAACCTGCCGCGGTCGATCGACTTCACGCGCAGCGCGGTCAACGTCGCGATGGGCGACTTCTCGCTCGTGTACGGGCCGTACGAGGTCCAACTCCGGCCGTACCGCACGGTGCCGCAGGGAGCGGACAGGTGGCCGTGCGGCATCTCTCCGGACGGCTTCAGCAACGGCGGTGGCTACACCTGGACGCCTGCGGTCAGCCTGTTCGTGTGCATCGATCAGGACGGCCTCTACGACGACGCGACCGGGAACCCGATGGGCGCCGTGGCGACGGCCCGTCACGAGCTGTTCCACGCCGTCCAGCTGGCGTACCCGGAGGTCAGGGACACCTGGCGGGGGTACGAGCTGTGGGTCCTCGAGGGCACCGCCGTCGCGTCGGAGAACTCGTCGGCCACGATGCAGAGAGCGTCACGGCAGCTTCGCCCCGTGGAGATCAGCCTGTGGTCCGAGGTCGGCCCCACGCTCCCGCACTACCAGGCGCAGGACTTCTTCGTCTTCGCGGGGCAGTCCCTCGGCCGCGGCCTCGACTACCTCCGCTCGGTGTTCATGCGCGGCGCGAGGACCGAGGACGTCGACGCCGCGTTGGTGGCCCTCGGGGTGCCGGGCGGCCTGTCGGAGACGTACTGGCGGTGGGTGCGGCACCAGGCCATGGCGGACTCCAGCGTGGCTGGCGGCGCCTGCCGCCTCCAGAGCGTCGCGGCCACGCCCGTGCAGATCGCCCTCGACGCGAATGCCGCGGCCGGCCGGCACGCGGCGACCCTGCCGTCGCTGACCGCCCAGGTCGTGGAGCTCACGCTCGCCGCGGACCCGCAGGCGACCTACGTCGCGGACCTGACGGTGACGCCGGACCGGACCGGCGCCGCGCGCGTCAAGGTCTACTTCGACGGCCGCTGCATCCAGGCGGACGAGACGACGCAGGTCGCGATCACGGTGGAGGCCGGCAAGCCCAGGTCGGTGGTGGTGCTCGTCGCCAACGGCACCGCGGAGAAGTGGGTCCGCGACCTGGGTTTCGACCTCGACTACCGCGTGCAGCCGTCGGTCTTCATCGATACGCCGGCCGCTGGTGACCAGCTGCCGGCCGTGGATCCGCTTGCGCTGCGTGCGGTCATCACGGGCGCCGACCCCGTCATCGCCTCCCTGCCGGTCGACTGGTGGGTGACGGCGGTCGCGCCGGGACGGGCGACGACCCAGTGGCGCTACCAGAGCGCGTCCGGCGAGACGCTCGTCTTGCGCCGCTTCGACCCCTACTGCGACGCCACCGTCGACCTGGAGGCGATCGTCGACCCCGGCGCCCTCGTGGTCGAGTACGGCCTCCTGTACGCGCTGCACCGCATCACCCTGGAGGGCGAGCCCGCCGACCGCCTCAGGGCCGTCGTCGTGGCGCCGACGCGTCGCGTCCACCACCTGGAGCTGAGCGAGGGCCTGCCTGGTGCGTTCGAGCTGCCCGGCTTCACGTTGCGGGGCTTCGCCGCCCAACGGCGCTGTGGGGCCGATGGACTGTCGGAGGCGACGGCCACGTGGCTTGACCGCGACGACCAGGTGCTCGCGTCGGACCTGTTCCAGGTCGATCACGCCGTCGATCCGGCCGACTTCGACGACGGCAACGGCGGCTGGGCGGCGCGCTGGTACCACCTCGACGTGGAGTTCGGCCTGGATCGCGCCCGCAGCGACACCCTCCTGGCCCCCTGCTACGGTCGCGAGGACGACGACGGGCCGCGCCTGGGCGGCGTGCCGCCCTGCCCGAACGAGATCGACGGCTTCTGGTACGACCTGGACCAGGCCTTCGGCACGCTCACGGCGCTGCCTTCCTGGCAGGAGGTCCACTTCGAGCTGGTCGGCCTCACGCGCAGCCTCGAGGACGCCTTGGGTCTCGCCGTGGGTGGTTTTCCCAACCGTGATCCGAGCGTCGTCGACACCCTCGACGTCGCCATCGGCGTGCGAGAGGCGCTGCGCGACCTGGCCGACGCGGTGTCGGTCGGCACGGTCGCGGAGGCCGAGGCACGCCTGCTGGAACTCGACGCGCGCGTCCGCGGCGACCTGGCGGCCGTGGACGCCACCCTCTACCAGGTCGGTTGGGGTCTGGTGTGGGACGCGCTCGAGGCCTTCCGCTTCGCGCCCGATGGCGAGGCCGACGGCTGGGCACGCTTCGCCTTCGTCCGCGACACCGACCCCGCGCTCGGCGAGGTCGACCCGGTGGCGCCGGCGAGGGGCGCCCTGCAGGGGTTCCTGACCAGCGCGAACTACCGCGCCGCGTCCCACCCGATCCAGCTGCGCGCCGCGACGCTCGGTGCCCTCGTCTACGCCACGGAGGAGCTCGAGCGGGTCGGGTACTGACAGCTGCGGGGCGCGGCCACGCCGCGCCCCACTCACGCCAACGGCAGCGCCACCGCCCCGTCGTGCAACTCGTCGAGCCGGTCGCCGAGGTGCTCGAGCAGCGCGCCCACGTAGAGGCGCGCGCGGGTGTCCGGCTCGGCCTGCAGCACGATCCAGCGGCGCGCCTCGAAGTAGAGGCAGGCACGCAGCTCGTCGAGGTCGTCGGGGAGCCGTCGCTCGCGCAGGAAGACGTCCAGCGTGCGGTTCGCCAGCGCGCCGCAGCCCTCGGGGCCGAAGCGCGCGTAACCGTCGAAACCGTAGGCGAAGGTCACGATCTCCTCGAAGTCGGCGCGCGGGTCGGGCACGTCGTCGCGGGTCAGGGAGCTGTGGGGCACGGAGGTGTCGGAGCGGGCCATGCCCGGCATGGTACGGCCGCCGTGGGACCGGAGCGGTAGACTGCGACCGCTGCCGCGACTTGCAGCAGCGACCGCTGCCGCGGCCCGCGGCGGCGAACCACCGGCCATCGCCGCCATCGTCGGCACACCGGGAACGCGGCGCCGCACGCCCGCCCAGGAGGACGTTGTATGGACTACGACCTGATCGTGATCGGCTCGGGCCCCGGCGGGTACCACGCCGCCATCCGCGCCGCCCAGCTCGGCCTCAAGGTCGCCTGCGTGGAGAAGGGTGAGATCGGCGGGGTCTGCCTCAACGTCGGCTGCATCCCCACGAAGGCGCTGCTGCACGTGGCCCACACGCTCGAAGAGGGTCGCCACGCCACGGCGTACGGCGTCGACTTCGGGGAGCCGAAGGTCGATCTCGAGGCGCTCGCCGCCTGGCAGGCGAAGGTCGTGAAGAAGCACACCGGCGGCGTCTCGCAGCTCCTGAAGGGCAACAAGGTCGACGTCATCGCCGGCGAGGCGCGCTTCGTCGAGCCGCACGCCCTGGAGGTCGGCGACCGGCGCGTCACGGCCGATCGCTTCATCGTCGCGACCGGCTCGCGGCCGATCGTCATCCCGGGCTTCGAGCCCGACGGCGAGCGCATCGTCGACTCGACCGGCGCCCTGCAGGTCGCCGAGGTGCCCAAGCGCTTCCTGGCGCTCGGCGGCTCGGCCATCGGCCTGGAGTTCGCCGACGTCTACGCGTCCCTGGGCAGCGAGGTCACCGTCGTCGAGATGATGGACCGCATCGTGCCGACCGCCGACGCGGACGCGAGCAAGGCGCTGCACAAGGCGCTGGCCAAGCGCGGCATCGCCCTCAAGACGGGCACCAAGGCGGTCTCGCAGAAGAAGGTCAAGGCCGGCACCCAAGTGGTCGTCGAGGACGCCGAGGGCAAGCAGGAGAAGATCGTGGTCGACAAGGTCCTCGTCGCGGTCGGCCGCGTGCCCAACGGCAAGGGCCTGGGGCTGGAGGAGATCGGCGTGACCGTGGACGAGCGCGGCTACGTGCCCACGAGCGACACGATGCAGACCGACCTGCCGCACGTGTACGCGATCGGCGACGTCGCGCGCGGGCCGCTCCTGGCGCACAAGGCGATGAAGGAGGGCCTGGTGGCCGCCGAGCACGCCGCCGGCAAGAAGGTCGCCGTCGACACGCTGGTCCCGGCCGTCATCTACACCCACCCCGAGCTCGCCAGCGTCGGCATGACCGAGGCGGAGGCGAAGGAGGCCGGCTTCGCGGTGCGCGTGGGCTCGTTCCCACTCACCGCCTCCGGGCGGGCGACCACGATGGGCGCCACCGACGGCCTCATGAAGATCGTGGCGGACGAGGAGACCGACCTGGTGTTGGGCGTGCACATCGTCGGCCCGATGGCGGGCGACCTCATCGCGGAGGCCACCTTCGCGATGGAGATGGGCGCGACCGTCGAGGACATCGGGGCCACCCAGCACCCGCACCCGACCCTCTCCGAGGGCCTCATGGAGGCCGCCGAGCACGCGCACGGCAAGGCGATCCACATCGCCAACCGACGTCGCTGACGACGCTTGGCCGGCGGGACGGTGCCATGATCGCCCGCGATCCACATCGCCAACCGTAGGCGCTGACGCCGTCCGGCCGGCGGCTCAGGTCGTGTACAGCGCGTTGATCTTCACGTAGTCGGCCGTCAGGTCGCAGCCCCAGGCGCGCCCCTCGGCCGTGCCGGCGGCGAGGTCGACCTCGATGAGGACGTCGGGGCCGCGCATCGCCTGGGAGACCGCGTCGGCGTCGAACGGGGTGGGCGCCCCCTGGTAGACGGTGGTCCCCTGCAGCCGGATGCCGATCGCGCCGAGATCGGCCACGACGCCGGCCTGGCCCACCGCCGAGAGGATGCGGCCCCAGTTGGGATCGCGACCGTGGACCGCGGCCTTGACCAGGCTCGAGCCCGCCACGGACCGCGCCGCCGCGAGCGCGTCCGCCTCGTCGCGACCGCCGCGGACGGCGACGGTGATCAGCGTGGTGGCCCCCTCGCCGTCGCGCGCGATCGCCCGCGCCAGCTCGCCGGCGACCCGCTCGAGCGCGCCGCAGACCTCCTCCAGGGCGGCGGCGCGGCGGCCGCTGGAGAGCACGATGGCCATGTCGTTCGTCGAGGTGTCGCCGTCGACCGTGATCTGGTTGAAGGTCCGTCGCACGATGCCGCCCCAGGCCTCGCGCAGCGCCGCCTGATCGACCTGGGCGTCGGTGAGCAGGAAGGCGAACATCGTGGCCATGTTCGGATGGATCATGCCCGAGCCCTTGGCGACGCCGACGACGCGGGCACCACCGGCGAGCTCGACCTCGGCGAGCTTGGTCACCAGGTCCGTCGTCAGGATCGCCTCGGCGAAGGCGTCGACGTCGTCGCTCAGGCCGGCGACCGCCGGTGGCAGGCCCGCCCGCACGCGCTCCATCGGCAGCTTGCGGCCGATCACGCCGGTGGAGGCGGTCAACACCTCCTGCGGTCGAGCGAGGGAGAGCGCGTGCGCGGCGTTGGCCGCGAAGTCCTCGTTGTCCCAGATGCCCGCGTCCCCGTTGGCGCAGTTGGCGTTGCCGGCGTTGACGACCAGCGCGCGGACGGGCGCCTCGGAGGCGGCGCGCGCGCGGTTGCGGGTCACGCACGGGGCGCGCACGAGGTTCCGGGTCGTCGTCAGCGCCCAGGCGAGCGGCCGGTCGCCGACGATCAGGCCGAGGTCGGGCTTGCCCGAGGGCTTGATGCCGGCGCGGACGCCGGATGCGCGGAACCCCGTGGGGAGCTTCATGGCCAGTGACCCTCCAAGCGCAGCCCGAGCGTCTCGGGCAGCCCGCGTGCGACGTTGAAGCCCTGGACGGCCTGACCGGCCGCCCCCTTGCCCAGGTTGTCGATGGCGGCGAGCGCCACGACGGCACCGGTCCGCTCATCGTAGCGGACGCTGACGAGCGCGCGGTCGGCGCCGGCCACCGCCTTCGTCTGCGGCAGCTCGGCCTGCACGTGCACCAGGGCATCGCCGGCGTAGAAGTCGCGGTACAGCTCCAGCAGCGTCGCGTCGGACGGTTCGCCCCGCTGCGGGCGAGCCACCGTGGTCGCCAGGATCCCGCGCGCCATCGGCACCAGGACCGGGTTGAAGGCGATGCGCAGCGCGTCGCGCGCGCCGTGGGTGCGGGTGTCCTTGCCCTGCGCCGCGACGCGCCCCAGGTTGATCTCGATCTCGCCCGTGTGCCGGTGGCCGCCCGCGACCTTGTAGGCGCGCGCGTTCTCGTCGAGCTCGGCGTGGTGCAACCCGAGGTCGAGGGCGCGGCCGGCGCCCGAGACGCCGGTGACGATGGTGGCGACGGGCACGTCCCCGAGCAGCCCCTCGGCGGCCAGCGGGGCGAGCGCCAGCGTCGCCGCGGTGGCGTTGCAGCCCGGGCTGGCGACGATCGTCGCGCCGGCCAGCTCCGTCCGGTGCAGCTCGGGCAGCCCGTAGACGGCCTCGGGGATGAGCTCCGGGTGGGGATGGACGCCGTACCAGATGGCGTAGGCGTCGGCGTCGAGGCGGAAGTCCGCCGAGAGGTCGATCACCTGGCGCCCCGCTTCCCGGGCCGCGGCGACGAGCGGCGCGGTGGCCGCGTGCGGGGTGGCGCAGAACAGCACGTCCGCGGACGCGATGGCGTCGTCGCTGTCGACGAAGCGCAGGTCGAGCAGGCCGGCGAGGTGCGGCCACGCCGCGTCGACCGGCCGACCGAGGTACTGGCGCGAGGCCAGCGCCGTCAACTCGACCTCGGGGTGCCTGCGGAGCCGCTCGATCAGCCCCGCGCCGCCGTAGCCGCTGGCGCCCAGGACGCCGGCGCGCAGCGTCACCTCAGGCGTCCCGCAGCAGCTGGAACAGCACGCCCTTCTGGGCGTGCAGACGGTTCTCGGCCTGGTCGAACACCACGGAGCGCGGGTGGTAGACGGCCTCCTCGGTGCACTCCTCGCCGTAGTGGGCCGGCAGGTCGTGCATGAACACGCCCCGGGGGGACAACGCGTCGAACCAGCTGGGGTCGATCGTGTAGCCGGCGAAGGCCGCCCGTCGGCGCTCGGTCTCCTCCTCCTGGCCCATCGAGATCCACACGTCGGTGTACAGCGCGTCGGCGCCCTCGGCGGCCTCCCGCGGGTCGCGAACGATGGTGACGTCCGCGCCGCGGTCGCGGGCGGCGCCGAGGATCTGCGGGTCGGGGTCGAAGCCCTCGGGGCAGGCGATCGTGAGGCGGGTGCCGGCGTGGGTGGCGGCGTTGATGTGCGAGGCGCAGACGTTGTTGCCGTCGCCGACGAAGGCGACCTTCAGCCCGGCCAGCTCGCCGAACGTCTCCTGCAGCGTCATGTAGTCCGCCAGCAGCTGGCACGGGTGGAGCAGGTCGGAGAGGCCGTTGATGACGGGCACGTCGGCGTGCAGGGCCAGCTCCTCGAGGGTGTGGTGGCCGTAGGTCCGCGCCATGATGCCGTCGACCCAGCGCTCGAGGTTGTAGGCGACGTCCTTGATCGTCTCGCGCACCCCCCAGCCGATGTAGTTCTGCGACAGCAGGACCGAGTGGCCGCCGAGCTGCACCATGGCGATGTCGAAGGTCGAGCGGGTGCGCAGCGACTGCTTCTCGAAGATCATGGCGATCGTCTTGTGCTCGAGCGGGCGGGGCCGCACCTTGGCCTTCCACCCGCGCTTGAGCCACAGCGAGCTCCGGAGCAGCCCGTCGAACTCGGGGGTGGTGAGGTCGGCGAGCGACAGGAGGTCGCGGCCACGGAGGCTGTCGACGATGGGGAGGTCCATGCGGGGCCCTTCTCGTGCGCTGCGGCGGCGGTTCGGCCGGCGCCGGTGGATCGGGGTGGGCGCGTGCCCGGCGCCGGTCGGCGCCAGCCACGCGTGGGACACGATGCTATCAGACCCCCAGGAGGCCCAGGTACCAGCCCACGAGGGCGTCGCCGAAGGCCCAGGCGAGCAGCGCGCCGACCACCAGGAAGGGGCCGAAGGGCACGAAGCGGGATCCGCCGAGCAGCCGCTGCGTCACGCCGACGACGGCGCCGATCACGACCGCGAGCAACAGGCCGACCATGAACCCCGTGCTGCCCAGGAGGGCGCCCAGCGCCGCGGCCAGCTTGACGTCACCGAAACCCATGGCCACGGGTTCGCCGTCGTCGTCTTCGGGCGCGCCGGCCTCCTCGGCCGGCGACGGACGGGTCCCGCTGACGGGCACGGGCGCGCGCAGGTCGGCGAACCACCACCAGGCGGCGCCCAGCAGCGCGAACGCCCCGGCACCGATCAGGCTGCCCGCCAACGCCTCGATCAGGTCGACGCCCCAGGTGAGGGTCCAGCCGCCGAGCGCCACGGTGAGGGCGGCCAGCCACAGCCCGTAGAGCCAGGGCTCGGGGAGCCGCACCGGGCGGCGCGCCAGCGCGCTGAGGGCCACCTGCGCCAGGCCCGCGGCGAACGCCCACCAGCGGCCCCCGAGCATGCCCGCCACCGCCGCGACGTTGACGGCGTCGAGCGAGAACGGCCACAGGCGCTCCTCGGTGTCGCGCAGGCGTCGCAGCACCAGGCCGCCGAGGCGGTTGATGAGCACCAGCACCCCCGCGGCGACCGCCGCGCCGACGGCGGCCTCGGCCGGGGTCGGGAGCCCGGCGGCAGGGTGGTAGGCCCAGGCGCCGACGATGCCCACCGCCACCGCCGGCAGCGTCAGCCCGTCGGGCAGCAGGTAGGTGTCGAGGTCGATCAGCGCCGCCATCCCCAGCATCGTCACGAGCACCAGCAGCGGCAGGAGCGTGGGGCCGAAGGTCTCGACCGGGTACGCCCAGGCCAGGACGCCGAACGCGACCGCGAAGCCGGCCTCGACGAGGGGGTAGCGGGCCGAGATGCGGGCGCCGCAGGTGCGACAGCGGCCGCGCAGCGCGAGCCAGGAGAGCAAGGGAACGAGGTCGAGCGGCGACAGCGTGCGGCCGCACCCCGGGCAACGCGATCGCGGGCGGACGACCGACTCCCCCCGCGGCCAGCGGTAGACGACCACGTTGGCGAAGCTGCCGATGAGCGAGCCGACGATCGCGACCAGCGCGATCCAGGCTGCGGTCATGGCGGGGTGGGGAGCGCGCTGGGCGTCTGGGGCATGGCGACCGGCTTCTCATGGTGCCCGTGCTACGCTTCGCGTCGCTATGAAGAGACTCACCCTCGCACTCGTCGCCATCGTCGCGGTCGCCCTCATGCTGGGCGCGAACCTCGGCGCCCAGGACGCGCCGACGCGGATCGCCTTCGTCGATTCGCAGGCGCTGATCGCCTCCCACCCCGCCGGCCAGTCGGCGAACGAGCTACGTGACCTGGCCACCGAGGAGATCGGGGAACTGCGTGGCCAGCTCGACGGCCTGCAGACCAAGGCGCAGGCCGAGGGCCTGAGCAACGAGGAGGCGGAGCTGTTCGACGTGCTCGTCGCCACGCTGGAATCCGTCCAGTCGCGCTACGCGGCGGACATCGCCGATGCCGCCCAGCCGGCGATCGAGGCCGTGAACGCGGCCATCCGCGAGGTCGCGGAGCAGGCTGGCGTGGCCATCGTCCTGGACATCGAGGCCGCGGCCGAGAGCGGGATGGTCGTGTACGCGGCCGACGGGCTCGACCTCACGGAGGCGGTCGCCGACCTGCTGGACTGATCCCGGCCGCGCTCAGGCCCCGTCTCGCGCTTTCGCGCGCAGGCTCGCCAACCACGCGCGATCATCGTCGTCGAGCGGCGCCCCCGCCAGCAGGTCGGGGCGCCGCTCCAGCGTGCGGCGCAGCGCCTCGCGCCGCCGCCAGCGCGCCACCTCCGCGTGGTGCCCCGAGCGCAGCACCTCGGGCACGGCCGATCCGTCGAACTCGGGCGGCCGGGTGTACTCGGGGTGGTCGAGCAGGCCGGTCGTGAACGAGTCCTGCGCATGGCTGTCCGCGTCGCCGAGCACGCCGGGCAGCAGCCGCGCGACCGCCTCCACCAGGCACAGGGCCGCCAGCTCGCCGCCCATGAGCACGAAGTCGCCGAGCGACACCTCGCGGTCGACCAGCGCCTCGGTGCGCGCGTCGAAGCCCTCGTAGCGCCCGCACAGCAGCACCAGGTGGCGCCTCCGCGCCAGCGCCTCCACCGTCCGCTGGGTCAGCGGCGCGCCCGCGGGGGAGAGCAGCACGACCTCGTCGGGCGTCGGGTCGTCGGCGCGCGCCTCCGCGATCGCCGCGGCGGCCACGTCGACGCGGATGACCATGCCCGCCCCGCCGCCGTAGGGCGCGTCGTCCACCCGCCCCGTGCGGTTGCCGGCGAAGCGCCGCAGATCGCGCGCCTCGAGCTCGATGAGACCCTGGCGGGCCGCGCGTCCGAGCAACGCCTCGTCGCGCCAGGCCTCGATCAACTGCGGAAACAGCGTGTAGACGGTGAAGCGCACGGTCGACCTAGCGCGCCGAGCCGGCGCCGGCGGCGCGTCGGCCGCGCGGGCGGTGCTCCGCCGTCGCCCGTGCGTAGACGTCGGCGAGCGCGCGGGCGCGGCGTTCGACGTCGAACTCCGCCGCCGCCGCCCGGGCCCGCGCCCGCAGGTCGCGGGGGTCGGGTGCCGACAGCGTGGCCACGATCTTCGCGGCGAGGTCCTCCGGCGTCGCCGGGCAGATGCCGTCGAGGTCACCCGAGAGCAGGTCGCGGGCGGCCGCCGAGTCCACGGCCACCACCGGGGTCCCGGCCGCGAGGGCCTCCAGGAACGTCATCGGCAGCACCTCGGTCGTGGAGGCGGTCACGAAGAGGTCGGCGGCGAGCAGGTGGTCGGCGACGCGTTCGTGCGGCACCGGGCCGACCCAGCGCACCTGCGGGTGGCTGCGGCCGCTCAGCGACGCGCGCAGGGGTCCGTCGCCCACCATGAGCAGGTGCAGCCGCGGCATGCGCTCGCGCGCCCGCTCGAACGCCTCGAGCAGCATGGGTAGGCCCTTCTCGGGCCCCATCCGACCGACGTAGACCAGCAGCGGCGCATCGGCCGGCACGCCGTGGCGCTCGCGCAGGCCGGGATCGGGCTCGTGGCGGAAGCCGGCGAGGTCGACCGGGTTCGCGAGCAGCTCGATCGCGCCCTCGAAACCGTAGCCGCGCAGGACCTCCACGATCGCGTTGCCGGGGGCCAGCACCACGTCGGCCTCCTTGGCGAACGCGCGGACGTGGCGCTTCACCGCCCAGGCGGTCGGGGCCGCCGGGGTGGGCGCGTACTGGACGTAGGCGTGGTACTGGGTGTGGGCCGTGAAGACGAGCGGCACCCTGGCCCGCCGCGCCCAGCCCAACGCGATGTGGCCGGCCACGAACGGGTGCATGGTGTGCACCACGTCGAGGTCGTGCACGGGAAGCTGCTGGGTGGCGATCGGGCCGACGGGCAGCAGGATGGGGTAGTCGGGTGGCGCGGCGACGTGGAGGCCCGGCAGCCGGATGACGTCCGGTTCGGCCACCGCGCCCGGGTGGCGCGGGGCGAACACCCGGACCGTGTGCCCCAGCGAGCGCAGCCCGCGCGCGAAGAGCGCCGTCGAGGTGGCGACGCCGTTCTTGGACGGGGTGAAGGTGGCGGTGACGATGCCGATGCGCATGGCGGTTCGGGTGCTCCTCGGGTGGGCGGACGCGTCGTTGTCGCCCCAGCTTACGGGGCGGGGACGCGATCCACGGAATCGCGCCCGTCAGCCCTCGTCGAGCAGGCCGGGGGGCGGATCGTCGATGGCGACGGCATCCCCGTCCCAGCGGACGTAGGGCGCCTGCCACGGGACCCAGCGCGGTCCCTCGGGCCCCTCGATCTGCAGCAGGTCCCGTGCGCCGAGGACGACGCGCGTGACGCGGCCGTAGGGACGGCCGTCGAGCCGCACCGGCGCCCCTTCCAGCAGCTCGGCGGCGAGGTCGTCGCCGCCATCGGGGGCCGGGGCCAGCGGCCCGGCCGCGAGCGGATCCGGCGCCTCCCGCGGGTCGCCGCTGCGGTCGGTGGGGCCCCAGAGGTCGCGGTGCACGTGGTCGCGCGCGCGCTCGGGGGTGTAGATGCCCTGGAACGCGACGGCCACCCCACCGCCGATCCGCCGCGCGCCGCGCAGGCGCGTCGTGCCGGCCCCGCTCAGCCACACCGTCTCGGCGGCCTCGCCCAGCGCGAGCAGCAGGCGGTCGGCCGCGGGTCCGACCGTCTGCGCCCGCAGCGCGCCGTGCAGCTGGAACGGCCGACCCAGGCGCGCGAGGCGCACCCAACCCGCGGGTGGGTGCGCCTCGTCGCGGGTCGGCGTGTCGGGTCGCGGGCGCCCGGTCACGCGCGGCTACTCGATCAGGTGGACGTCGACCCGCTGGCGGCCGTCGGTGGCCGCGCGGGCCAGGGTGCGCAGGCCGTTGATCACGCGGCCGCCGCGCCCGATGATGCGTCCGGCATCGTCCTTGGCGCAGCGGATCTCGATGCGGACGCCGCCGCGGTCCTCGTCGACGGCGCGGACGTCGAGCGCAGCGACGTCGGCCACGAGGTTCTGGACGACGTAGGCGACCAGTTCGCGGGGCATCCGGGGATCAGGCCTGGGCCTGGGCCGAGGCCGCGGTGCGGGCGGTGTAGCTGTTGCCGCGCTTGGCCCGGACCGCGGGGACGGCGACGCCGGCCTTCTCCAGCAGCCGCACGGCGGTGTCGGTCGGCTGGGCGCCCTGCGACAGCCAGTAGGCCGCGCGCTCGGCGTCGATCGCGAAGGCGTTCTCGGTCGTCTCGCGCGGGTCGTAGTGCCCCAGCGACTCGATGTAATCGCCGCCGCGCTTGACGCGCGCGTCGACGACGACCATGCGGTAGTGGGGGTTCTTCTTCGCGCCCAGGCGCATCATGCGGATCTTGACCATGCTGGTGGGTTCCTCCGGTGGGGACGGCGAGCGCTCCACGGCGGGCGCCCGGGTCGGTCGATTCAGCCTCTGATGCTACACGCTGGCGGGCCGGCTGTCCAATGCCCGCGCGCGGTCACCGCGTCGGGGCCGGCCGCCTCGGGGCCGGCCGCCTCGGGTCGGACCGCCTCAGGGCCTGGCGCGCCCCATGCGGCCACCCCGCCCGGGCGGGCGCTTGCCGAAGCGCTTCATGAGCGCGCGCATCTCCTCGTAGTTCTTCATCAGCCGGTTGACGTCCTGCACCGTCGTGCCGGAGCCGCGGGCGATGCGCTTGCGGCGGCTGGCGTTGAGCAGGCGCGGCTCGCGTCGCTCGCGCTCGGTCATGCTCGAGATGATCGCCTCCACCCGGCCGATCTCGCGCTCGTCGACCTGCGCGCCCGCGGGTAGCAGCTTGCCGGCGCCCGGGATCATCGACAGGACGTCGGTGAACGAGCCCATCTGCTTGATGCGCCGCATCTGCGTGAGCATGTCCGACAACGTGAAGTCGCTGGGCGGGCGGCCGCCCGCCTGGCCCTCCTCGTCGGACTCGAGGACCTTCGCCTTCTCGATCAGGGTGAGCACGTCGCCCATCCCCAGGATGCGGCCGGCGACGCGGTCGGGGTGGAACGCCTCCAGCCCGTCGATCCTCTCGCTCATGCCGGCGAACAGGATCGGCTTGCCGGTGACGTGCCTGGCCGACAGCGCCGCGCCCCCGCGGGCGTCGCCGTCGAGCTTGCTGAGGATGAGGCCGGTGACGCCCACGCGCTCGTCGAAGCTCTTGGCGACCGGCAGCGACTGCTGACCGGTCATCGCGTCGATCACCAGGATGCGCTCGGTGGGCTGCAGCGCGTCGCGCAGGGCGGCCATCTCGTTCATCAGCGGCTCGTCGATCTGCGAGCGCCCGGCGGTGTCGACGATGACCAGGTCGCGGAAGTCCTGCTTGAGGGCGTCGGCGATCCGCTTCTTGGTGATCGACACGGCCTCGCCGTCGGCGACCTCGAGCACGGGCACGCCGATCTGCCGGCCCAGGGTGCGCAGCTGTTCGCGCGCGGCCGGCCGCTGGGTGTCGGCGGCGACCAGCAGCGGGCGGCGGCCCTGCGACTTGTATTTGTGGGCGAGCTTGCCGGCGGTGGTGGTCTTGCCGGCGCCCTGCAAGCCCACGAGCATCCACACGTTGCCCTCGTTGCGCAGCTGGGGCTGCACGGCCTTGCCCCCGAGCACCTCGACGAGTTCCTCGTGCACGATGGCGATCACCCGCTGGTCGGGGTTGAGCGACATCAGCGTCTCGGAGCCGACCGCCTTCGCCTGCACGCGGGCGACCAGGTCGCGGGCGACCTCGAGGTTGACGTCGGCTTCCAGCAGCGCGATGCGCACCTCGCGCAGCGCCGCCTTGACGTCGGCCTCGCTGAGCTTGCCGCGCCCGCGCAACCCGTCGAAGACGTTCTGGAGTCGATCGCCGAGGCTCTGGAACATGGGGTCCTCTCGCCCCGCGGCGTGGGCCGCGGGCGCGCCCAGGCTAACCGCGCCGGGGGGTGGGGTCAACCGCGGGTGTCTGCGGACGGCGCCCACGGCGCCGTCCGCAGACACACATGCACATGGTCTTCATCGCCGCCGGGTACAACGTAGGGGATGGTCGATCGCCGGGTGAACCCGAACCGCGAGCGGGCCGCTGCCGTGGCTCGTGCCGCGGCCATGGGCCCCGACACGGTCGCCCCGCGCCTGCGGGCGTGGCTGGTCGCGGCGCTGCTGTCGCTCGCGGCGGTGGCGGCAGCCCAGGCCGGCGTCGCGCCCGGGGAGCCGCCCCTGCCCGCCTCGGCGGCGGCCGCGTTCGCGGCGGCGCAGGCGGCGGCCGAGGCCGCCGTGGCGAGTCCGCCCCCGCGTCATCCGGACGCCCCCGCGTGGCGGACGGCGTTGGCGACCGCCCGTGCGGCGGTCGAGGCGGCCCCCGAGCACCCGGCGACGCGGCGGCTCCTGTTCCGCGTCTACGCGCTCATGGGTTGGTGGTCCCGTGCCGTGGAGGCCGCCGAGGAGCTGCGCGAGGCCGCCCTGGCGCTCGACCCGCCGCCCGACGACCCCTGGGCGGACGCCGTGCCGGTCGTGCCCGACGGCCCGAGCACCCTGGATCTGGTCGGGCGCGGGTACGCCGAGTTGGGCTTCGCCCGCTACCAGGTGGGCGCCTCGGACCAGGCGCTGCTCGCCTACGAGCGCTGGCTGGAGGCCTTCCCGGACGAGCCCGACGCCCTGCGTTGGATCGGCCGCATCCGCCTGGAGCTCGACGACCCCGAGGGCGCGCTGCCGTACTGGGCGCGGCTGGTCGAACTGCGGCCGGAGGACGAGGCGGCGCGGCACTTCCTCACCGCCGCCAGGCTCGGGGTCCAGGTGGGCCCGGCGGCGAGCCGGGCGTTCCGGCAAGGGCTGGCGCGCTACGAGGCCGGCGACCTGGCGGGCGCCGCCGAGGGTTTCGGGGGCGCGCTCGAGGCGGCGCCGTCGTTCGCCGACGCGCACGCCTGGGCCGGTCGCGTGGCGCTGGAGGACGGCCGCCCGGACGACGCCGCGGGGCACTACCGCGCCGCCCTGGAGCTGCGGCCCGAGGACGCGGGGCTGGCGTACTTCCTGAGGGTCGCCGAGACCCAGCGCGATCACGGGGTCACGGCGGGCCGCGCGTTCTTCGACGGCCTGAACGCCTACGAGTCGGGCGCGCTGGACCGGGCCGGCGAGGCCTTCGAGCTGGCCGTGGCCGCGGACGCCGGCTTCGGCGAGGCGTGGGCGTGGCTGGGCCGCGTGCGGCAGGAGCAGGGGCGCTACGCGGCCGCCGAGGACGCCTGGGCACGGGTGTTGGCGCTCGACCCGGGCGACGAGCGCGCGCGCGGCTTCCTCAACTTGGCGCGCGAGCAACGTGCCTACGCCGACGAGGTGCCGGGCGGCAGCCCGGCCGCGGCCGAGGCCTTCGCCGCGGGCGTGGCGGCGTTCGAGCGGGCGGACCTGTCGCTTGCGGCGGCACGCTTCCGTGAGGTGGTGGCGGTCGATCCGGCCTCGGTGCTGGGGTGGACCTGGCTGGGCCGGGTGGCGTACACGCAGCGCGAATTCGAGCTGGCGGCGGACGCCTACGGGCGGGCGCTCGAGCTCGCTCCCGCGGACGACGACATCGCCTGGTTCGCCGCGGACGCGGCCGCTCGGGCTGCGGCGCAGGAGGCGGCCGCGAACGACGCGGCCGCGCCCGACGCGGACGGCGACGAGGGCGACGGGGCGGGGGACCCCCCGTGAGCGCGGGGCAGGGTGCGCAGGTGCGCAGCGTCGCGCTGCGGGTGGCCGCGCTCGCCCTGCTGCTGCTCCTGGCCCTGGTGGGCGCGCTGACGGTCAACGTCCTCAACCGCGTCCCCGACACGACCATCTTCCTGGTCAGGGACGACGGCGGCGCGATGACCCTGGAGCCCGTCTACCGCAGGCTGCGCCCGAGCGACCCGCTGGCGGCGGCCGAGGCGACGGTGGCGGCGTTGGCGAGCGGTCCGACGGCGGAAGAGGCGGCCCGCGGCCTGGGGAGCGAGGTGCCGGCGGGGACGCTGGTGCGCGCCGCACGCTGGCGTGACGACGTCCTGGTGCTCGACCTCAGCGGCGACGTCGTGGCGGGGGGCGGCAGCGCCTCGATCATGGGTCGCCTGGCGCAGCTGACCTACAGCCTGACGCAGCCGAGCGCGGTCGACGCGGTCGAGCTGTGGGTCGACGGCGAACGCCTGGCCGCCTGGGGCGGCGAGGGCGTCATGGCGAGCTGGCCGTGGCGCCGTCCCGAGGGGGGCCTGCCGCGGTGGTGACCCGGGGGACTCGGCGCGGAGCCCGACGCGTCGCGCTGCTGCTCGTCGCGGCCTGGCTGGGGTGGGTCGCGGCCCAGCCGGCCGTCGACGCCTGGCCGCGCCCGGCCGAGCGGCCCCTGGCCGGCGAGCCGGCGTGGCTCCACCCGGAGGGTCGCGATCGGTTGCTGCAGGAGCTGGTGGCGCTGTTCCGGACGAACTACTGGGATGCCGGTCACGTCGACTGGGCCGACTGGGGCGCCCGCCACCGCGAGGCGGTCGTCGCGGCGGAGGACCGCGGGGCGCTCGATGCCGCCCTCGGCCGCATGGTGCGCGAGCTCGGCGACGGCCACTCCTCGTGGTTGGGCCTCCCCGGGGGGACGGAGGCCCCGGAGCGCGCGACCCCGGCGACGCCGCGCCTCGGGGTGCAGCTGTCGTACGTCGAGGGGCGCGGGCTGGTCATCGAGCGCGTGTACCCGGGGACGCCGGCCGCGGAGGCCGACCTGCGGCGCGCCGACGTGATCACCACGGTGGGTGATCTCGACCTGGGTTCGGCCGGCAGCCTCTTCGGGGCCAACGCCGCCCTGGCGGCGGCGCTCGGGGACGGGTCCGCCGAGCTGCGCGTGGAGCGCGGCCGGGTGACGTTCGACGTGGAGGTCGGTGCCGCGACGGTGGCCTTCTCCGACCTCGCGACGCGGCCCTACGCCGTCATGCTGGGGGCGGACGTCGGCTACCTGCACGTGCCGACCTTCAACGAGGCCGGCGTCGGCTTGGCCGTCCACCGGGCCCTGCGCGGCCTGGCGGAGAACGGTGCCCGCGCGCTCGTGCTCGACCTGCGTGGCAACCTCGGGGGGCGCCTGGTGGAGGCGGGCCTGGTCGCCGGCGCCTTCGTGACGGGGCCGTGGGCCCGCGCCACGGCGCGCGGCGAGCTCGCCTGGACGGCGACCTACGAGGTGGGGCCGGCGCCCGGGGGCGGCCAGCAGGCCGTGTCGCGGCTCGTGCAGCCCGACGGCGCCGTCCTCGGCGAGGCGAGCGTCGCGGAGCCCGCCGCCTTCGCGGGCCCCGTGGTGGCGGTGGTGGGCTCGGAGACCGCCAGCGCGGGCGAGATCGTGGCGGGCGCGTTGGCCGCCAGCGGGCGCGCCCGGGTCGTCGGCGAGACCACGCAGGGCAACGTCGAGGCGGTCCGGGCCTACGCCCTCTCGGACGGCTCGCGCGTGCTGGTGGCGATCGCGCGGGTCGAGGGGGGCGACGGCGCCTTGCTCGACGCCGGCGTGGCGCCGGAGGTGACGGTCCGGGCGTCGGTACTCGACCTGGCGCGCGGCGCCGATCCGCCCGTGGCCGAGGCCCTGCGGCTCCTGGGCGGCCTTCCGTTCACGCCGGGTCGGTGGTTCTGACGCGGGCGCCCACGCCCCTCGGCCGCCGGGCCGGGGGTCCTCGTCGGGACGCCGCACATCCTCATCGGGGGCCCGTGATACACTCTCCGACGCTGCGTCGACGACTCGACGCAGCGCGTCGACCCCGCGACGCGGGCACGAAGAACGACGCGGACGTCAGAACGCCGCGTCGTGGGTGGTGCGCCCGACAGGACTCGAACCTGTGGCCTTTCGCTCCGGAGGCGAACGCTCTATCCGACTGAGCTACGGGCGCGCGACTGGGGATCGACGGTCGCCGCCGATCCGAACGTGCAACCGCCAACCTAGCACCGCCCCTGGAGGACGTCAACACCCATGAAGCTCAGCCGCCGCGCCAACACGATCATCCTCTGGCTCGTCTCCATCGGCCTTCTCGCGGGGATGGTCATCACCTTCACGCCCTCCCTCGGACTCGGCTTCGGTGGCGCCAACCAAGCCGGCGCCGCGGCCCTGCAGGTCAACGGCGAGCCGATCCGTGACCTCGCCGTCGCCCAGGCGCGCTCGAACCCGCTGTTCATGGCGGTCACCGAGGGCGAGGTCGGCGAAGACCTCGAACTGCTGTTGGTCGACGCGCTGATCCGCCAGGAGGTCGTGCGCCAGGAGAGCGCCCGCCAGCGGGTCTCCGACGCCGACGTGCGCCGGGCCGTCGACGAGTTCCGCACCACGCGCGGCATCGCCGGCCGCGCCAACGACACGGCCTACCTCGACCTGCTCGCCCGCTCGGGCTTCACCGACGAGACCTTCCGCGTCTACCTGCGGCAGCAGCTCCAGGAGGAGGCCTGGGAGGCGACCGTCACCGACGGCGTCGAGGTCTCCGACGAGGAGGTCCGGGCCTACTTCGAGGGCAACCGCGACGGCTACGTCAGCGAGGAGCGCATCGAGGCGCGGCACATCGTGACCGAAGACCGCGACACCGCCGACGAGGCGCGCGCGCGCCTGGAGGCCGGCGAGACCGCCGCCGTCGTGGCGCGGGAGCTCTCCGTCGAACGCGCCGACCGCGACGGCGCCCTCGGCGCCGCCGCCGGCGAGACCGAGCCCCGCCCGGTCGGCCGGCCCGCGCTGCCGACCCAGGTGGCCACCGCCGCCTTCGGGCTCGGCGGTCCGGGGATCACCGACGTGATCGAGTCCGACGGCCGCTTCCACGTGGTCGTCGTCGAGGCCTACCTGCCGGTCGCGCCGCGCCCGTTCGACGAGGTCGCCGCCGCGGTCCGCGACGACGCCCTGGCCGCCAAGCAGAGCGGCGTGCTGGAGGCCGAGATCGAACGCCTCGTCGACGCCGCCCGCATCGAGATCCCGGCCGAGAGCACGCTGCGCTTCGACGACGAGCCGGTCGCCGTGGTGGGGGACGTCGAGATCATGGCGACCGACCTCGTGCGCGCCACCTACACGAACCCGCAGATCCAGCAGGCCCTCTCGCCCGACACCGCCTTCATCATCACCGCCTTCTTCAAGCCCTCCGTCCTGGAGCAGCTCGTCGACCAGGAGCTGGCGCTGCAGGGGTTGGCGGAGCTCGACGCCCCCTTCGTCGGGCCGCGGTCGGTGGTGGCGCAGAGCGCGCTCAACTACGTGGCCCGCGACGCCGAGGTCACCGAGGACGACGTCGTGGCGTACTACGAGCAGAACCAGGCGGCCTTCACGGTCCCAGCGTCGGCCGAGGTCCTGCAGGTGGAGGCGGGCACGCTCGAGATCGCGGCCGCCTTCCGCGATGCGCTCCTGCGTGACGGCGACGTGGCCGGGGCCGCCGAGGAGAGCGGGGCGGAGGTCGTCGACCTGGGCCTCGTCGCCCCCGGGCAGCTCGAGGGCCTGCTCGACCTCACGCTCTTCGGGACCGACGCCTTCGAGCCGCTGCCCACGGAGCCGTGGCAGGTCTCGGACATCCTGGTGGTCACGGACGAGGTCCCGCTGTTGCCGGAGGAGCTCGAGGTCGACCCGACCGCCGAGGGCGGCGAGGCCGAGGCGCCGGCGGCGGATGCCGAGGCCGAGGCGCCGGCGGCGGATGCCGAGGCCGAGGCGCCCGCGGCGGAAGCCGATGCCGAGGCGCCCGCGGCGGAAGCCGATGCCGAGGCGCCGGCGGCGGAAGACGAGGGGACCGATACCGAGGCCGCCGAGCCGCTCACGCGCACGGTGGACCGCTACGTGATCCTGGTCGCCGACCGTCGCCCCGAGCGGGTCCGGCCGCTCGCGGAGGTGCGCGCGCAGATCGAGGCGACCGTCCTGGCCGAGGCCCGCGCCGACCTGCGCGAGGCGTGGGTCGAGGGTCTCCGTGAGACGATCGACGTCGAGTTGCTTCTCGAGGAACCGGACGCCGGCTTCGACTTCGGCGCGCCGATCGACGAGGCCGCCGCCGCGGAGGGCGAGACCACCGAGGACGATGGCGATGGCGCGTCGGACGGCGAGGCCGATTCGCAGGACGTGCCCGACGCGCAGGGGGAACCCGCGTCCGAATGAACGCCTGACCCGGGAACGTTCGCACCGGGCGGGCGGCGTCGGGGCCTGGTAGCCTCGGGCATGCCCCGAGCCCTGCTGTCCGTCTCCGACAAGTCCGGCCTCGTCGAGTTCGCCAGCGCCCTCGTCGCCCTCGGTTACGAGATCGTCGCCACCGGCGGCACCAAGCGGGCGCTCGCCGAGGCCGGCCTCCCCGTGACGGCCGTCGCGGACGTCACGGGTGCCCCCGAGATCCTGGGTGGGCGGGTGAAGACCCTCCACCCTGCGATCCATGGCGCCCTGCTCGCCCTGCCCACGCCGGAGCACGACGCCGAGCTCGCGCGTCACGACCTGACGCGCATCGACCTGGTGGCGGTGAACCTCTACCCCTTCCGCGAGACGGTCGCCCGCGAGGGCGTGACCGACGCCGAGGCGATGGAGAGCCTCGACATCGGCGGACCCACGATGATCCGCGCGGCGGCCAAGAACCACGCGCGCGTCCTCGTGGTCGTCGACCCGTCCGACTACGGCACCGTCCTCGCCGACCTGCGCGCGGGCGAGGTGCCGCTCGCGCGACGGCGCGAGCTGGCGCGCGCCGCGTTCGCCCACACGGCCGCCTACGACGCCGCCATCGTGGGTTACCTCGACGGCGACGAGCCGCTGCCGCCGACGCGGCACCTGACGCTCGAGCGGGCCGAGGTGCTGCGCTACGGGGAGAACCCGCACCAGCTCGGCGCCCGCTACCGCGAGGCCGGCCGTCGCGGCTGGTGGGACGGCGTGGTGCAGCACGGCGGCCTCGCGCTCTCCTACCTCAACCTGTTCGACGCCGACGCCGCCTGGCGGCTCGCCCACGCGTTCCCCGGGCGCGCGACCGCGGTCGTGGTGAAGCACGCCAACCCCTGCGGCGTCGCGGCCGTCGACGACGCCGACGGCGGCCTCGCCGAGGCCTACGAGCGCGCCTTCGACGCGGACCCCAAGTCCGCCTTCGGCGGCGTCGTGGCGCTGAACGGCGTGGTGGACCTCGCGTTGGCCGAGTCGCTGGTGGCGAACCCCAAGGCCGACGTGCTGATCGCGGCCGGCTACGAGGACGCCGCCCGCGACCTGCTGGTGCGCAAGCGGAAGAACATGCGGGTGCTCGAGGCGGCCGCGCCCGGGCCCGCCGCCTTCGGGCTGCGGCGCGTCGACGGCGGCTTCCTGGTGCAGACCCCGGACGTCGTCGAGGCCGGCCGCGACGGTTGGCGGGTGGTGACGCGGCGGCAGCCCACCGAGGCCGAGTGGCGCGACCTGGAGATGGCCTGGGCCGTCTGCGCCGCGGTCTCCTCCAACGCCATCGTGTTCGTCCAGGGCGGCCGCGCGGTCGGCATCGGGGCCGGCCAGCAGAGCCGGGTCGACGCGGCGGAGCTCGCGGCGGCCAAGTCGGCCGGCCGCGCCCGCGGGGGCGCCTGCGCCTCGGACGCGTTCTTCCCGTTCCGCGATGGCCTCGACGTGGCCGCCGACGCCGGGGTGGCGACGGTGATCCAGCCCGGCGGTTCCGTGCGCGACGAGGAACTCATCGCGGCCGCGGACGAGCACGGCATGGCAATGGTGTTCACCGGGCGGCGCCACTTCCGGCACTGACCCACGGCGGACGGCCCGGCGGGCCCCGCCGGGTTCTCGCCGGCGGGCCCGCGCCGCCGCCTGGTGCGTCGTGCACGCGGTTGCTGCGACCCGACGGTACCAGCGCTGGGCGCGACGCCGGTCTTGACCACCACATCTTGTACCCGTGATAGGATCGCGCCTGCGCCCCGAGGGCTCCGCTCGATTCGCCACCCCGTCCCCGGGGGTGTGACGAACCTCCCACGGCGCGTCCCGCGGTTCTAGTATCAATGGGACTCGGGCATACAAGATGTAGTACCTACCGACACCCACGTTCGCCTTCGCGCGGACCGGAGCCCTGAGCGGCAGCGACCCCTCCAGGGCTCGACCCCACGAGAGAGAGGATCTACAGCGTGGCCGACGTCGCTCCCACCCGTCTCACCGATGCCCTCGCCGCCTTCGACGACCACGCGGTCGCGATCGCCAAGCGCCAATACTTCCAGGAGGGCGACGGCGACCTCCTCGGCATGTTCCGGCGCGTGGCCGACTGGGTCGCGCGCCCGGAGCCGGCCGAGCTGCGCGCCGCCCAGGCGGACCGCTTCTTCGACCTCATGGTCAGCAAGCGCTTCTGCCCGGGCGGCCGGGTGTTGGCGGGGGCCGCGACCGCCCACGGCAACGTCCTCAACTGCTTCGTGCAGGACGGCCGGCCCGAGACCGAGGGCAGCGACGCGTGGGTCCTCGAACTCGCCACCAAGCTCGCCGTGGTCACCAAGGTCGGCGGCGGCAACGGCCTCAACCTCGACCCCCTCCCGCCGAAGCGCGCCTACCGCGGGCCCACCGGCCGGCTCTACCTGACGATCAGCCCCAGCCACCCGGACTACGAGAAGGTCCGCGACGGCACCTTCATGGACCTGGTGCACGGCACCTACGTCACCCGCGGCTACCACACCGCCCGCTTCGTCGAGTACCACGAGGCGCCCGTGCACATCGCCGTGAAGCAGGTCGGCGACTCGGTCGAGAGCATCTGGGCGCACGCCGGCGAGGTGGTGACCGCGCTGCTCGCCGGCGACGACCTGCTTCTCGACCTCAGCGGCCTGCGGGCCGAGGGCACGCCCGTCAACGGCTCCGGCGGCACGTCGAGTGGTCCGTCGTCGTTCGCCGTCGAGGTGTTCGACAACTTCGCGCGCTGGGCCGGCCTGGGCGGTGCCTCGTTCGCCGGCCCGGTGGCGACGCTGCGTTACGTGTTCGCCCCCACGCTGCGCGTGATCCGACAGGGGGGCTGTCTCGTACCGGACACCCTGGTGCACACCTCGCGCGGCACCCTCCGCCTCGAGGAGCTCGTGGACCCGTATCAGGGCGGCTGGCAGGACCACCACCTCAAGGTCGCGACCGACGACGGTTGGAAGGACAGCACCCGCGGCTTCAACAACGGCAATGCGCCCACCAAGGTCGTCAAGCTGGCCAACGGGCAGGTGATCCAGGGCACGGATCGGCACCGCCTCAAGGTGCTGCGTCCGGACGGACGCCGCGAGTGGGTCCAGCTCCAGGACCTGCAGTCAGGCGATCACGTCGTGACCGTCCTCGATCAACACTCGGGAGGGCAGGTCTCGCTGCGGCCGGTCGCCCCACCGCACCACAACGCGACGGCGCTGCGGCTGCCAGAGGTTCTGGGTGAGCGCCTCGGTCTCTTCCTCGGTCTGCTGTGGGGTGACGGTTTCGTGACCGACGACCGTGTGGGAATCGCGGTTGCGCATGGCTCGCCACTCGAGCGACTCGTTCCCGAACTCGCCGAGGAACTGTTCGGTCTCCGGATGGGCGTCGAGCAGAAGAACGACGACGCCAGCGCCGTGTTCGTGGCCAAGGCGAGCCATCTCATCGCATGGCTGCGCGCCAATGGTCTCGCGAAGCCGAAGGCGAGGACGCTGGAGCTTCCCAGGGCCGTGCGTTCGGCGCCGCGGCCCGTGGTGGCGGCGTTCCTGCGTGGACTCTTCGAGACGGACGGCACGCTGTCGCACGGTGTCCCGGAACTCGCCACGGCATCCGTGCGGCTCGCGCAAGACGTTGCCGTCATGCTCGGCGGATTGGGCATACCCGCGAGCTTGCGGCGCGTCGCGCCGCGGGACGATCGCTACTCCCGGCGCGACATCCACCGAGTCCGGGTGCAGACGCGACTCGGTTTGCAGCGGTTCGTGGAGAGGATCGGCTTCGTCGAGGGCTCGCGGTTGGGGCTCGCCGACGCCACGGCCCCCGGCCATGACCGGTCCTGGCCTCTGCCACACGGTTCCGAGCTCGCTCGCGCCGCCCTCGCGGAGCTGCCCGCCGGTGCCAAGGGCCGGCCGGCGCCACACGCGGCAGAACGCCGGGCCCTGCTGCGCTACGCGCGCGGTGACCGGCAGCTGACGCGTGACGCAGCCGTGACGCTGGCAAGCAGCGCGGTCGTCGCGGAGCACCTGGTCCTGCCGTCCGACAACGAGTTCTACGTCCGGGTCACCGGCGTGGAGGAAGGCGCGCGCTCGCTCACGCTCGACATCAGCGTCGACGACAACAAGACCTACCTGGCGAACGGGTTCGTGAGCCACAACACGCGGCGCGGCGCCGGGATGGCGACGATCTCGATCACGCACCCGGACGTGCACGACTTCATCACCTCCAAGGATCTCGAGCGCGAGCAGGCCGAGGGCGACATCAGCACCTTCAACATCTCCGTGCTCGTGAGCGACGAGTTCATGCAGGCGGCGCAGGCCGAGGGCCCCCAGGGCGTCCTGTGGGAGATCGCCCAGCATGCCTGGCAGACCGGCGAGCCCGGCCTCATCTACGTCGACCGCATCAACGAGTTCAACCCCATGCGCGCGTCACTGGGGGAAATCAAGTCCACGAATCCATGCGGCGAGATCCCATTGTTTCCGGGTGAACCCTGTGACCTCGGCGCCATCAACCTCGCGGCCTACGTGCAGACGCAAGGCGTCGGCATGGCGGGCTTCGACACTGAAAGCTTCCGCGAGGACGTCGGCAGCACCATCCGCTTCCTCGACAACGTGCTCGAGGTCAACAAGTTCGCGCTCGAGGACAACCGCGAGATGAGCCTCTACCTGCGGCGCCTCGGTCTCGGGATCATGGGCCTCGCGGACGCCCTCATCCGCATGGGGTACCGCTACGACAGCGACGAAGGCCGCGCGGCCGTGAGCCAGATGATCGACGAGCTGCGCGAGGCCGCCACCACCGCGAGCCGCGCGCTCGCCGAGGAGCGCGGCCCGTTCCCCGCGTTCGCCGAGTCGGCGCTCGCCAACGCCCGCCGCAACGTCGCGCTGCTGACGGTCGCGCCGACCGGCACCACCTCGATGCTCATGGGCGTCTCCTCGGGCGTCGAGCCGATCTTCGCGCCCTTCATCTACCGCAAGATCGGCTCCAGCTACGCCGCCCTCATCGCCCCGCTCTTCCGCGAACTGCTCGAGCGGCACGCCCCCGCCGCCGGCTTCGCCAAGGGCGGTGCCTGGGACTGGGAGAAGGTCGTCGAGGCGGTGCAGGAGAACCACGGTAGCGTCCAGGGGCTCGACTTCGTGCCCGACGACGTCAAGGCCGTGCTGGTCTGCGCGCACGACATCGCGCCCGTCGACCACGTGAAGATGCAGGGCGTCGTGCAGACGGCCTTCGACGCCGGCGGCGAGATGGTGGCCAACTCGATCTCCAAGACGATCAACCTCCCCAACGAGGCCAAGGTCGACGACGTCTACGAGGCGTACAGCCTCGCCTTCGCCACCGGCTGCAAGGGCATCACCGTCTACCGCGACGGCTCGCGGCAGTTCCAGGTCCTCTCCACCAAGGCGGAGAAAGGCGAGATGAACAAGAGCGACGACGGCTCAGCGGCCAGCACCGGCACCCAACAGGCGCGGCCCACCCACGGTTTCGATCGCCTCCCCGGCGAACCGCTGTTCGACCGCCCCTCGCGGTTGACCGGCTTCACCGACGCGGTCAAGCTCACGCTGCCCACCGGCGAGAAACGCGGCTTCTACGTCACCGTCAACAAGCAGGACGGGCTGCCGGTCGAGTGCTTCATCACCAGCGGCAAGGCCGGCGACGAGGCCAACGCCGACTCCGAGGCGCTCGGGCGGGTCGTGTCCATCGCCCTGCAGTACGGCGTGCCCGCCGAGGCGCTGGTCAAGACCCTGCGTGGCATCAACGGCGGCATGTACGGCACCTACGAGGGCCGGCTGGTCGCCTCCCGCGCCGACCTCATCGCCGTCGCGCTCGAGACGGCCGGCGTCGAGAACGTCCTCCAGCGCGGCCAGGGCTGCCCCGACTGCGGCGCGCCGCTGCGGTTCGAGGAGGGGTGCATGAAGTGCGAGTCTTGCGGGTACTCCAAGTGCGGCTGAGGCGCTAACCGAGTCGCCGCAGGGCCCGGGGCCCCGCAGCGGCGCTGTGGCGCTCCGCGCAGGCCGGACGGTCCCGCAGCGGCGCTGTTGCGCTCCGCGCAGGGCCGGATGGTCCCGCAGCGTCGCTGTTGCGCCAGCGCAAACGCTCCGCCGCGGGACCGTCCGGCCCTGCGGCGGTCGTGTGAACGCCCGTGTGAGCGCTCGGCCGTCGGCGGTCCGGGCTTACGGCGGTCGTGTGGAGGCCGGTGCCAACGCTCGGCCGTCGGGCTATCACAGGCCCTGCGGCGGTCGTGTGGGCGCTGGTGCGGACGCTGCGCCGTGGGGCCGTCTGGCCTTGCGGCGGTCGTGTGGTGGGGGTTCGGACATCGCCGCATCGCTGGGTCGCGGCCCCGTCCGTGCGCAGGTGTCGCCCGCGAAGGCGCGCCTTCGCGAGGCCGCCCTGCCATCCGGCCGACGTGTCGTCGCTTCCACTGGCGATCCGCCGCAGGGCCCGTGACTCCGCCGGGGAGCGTTTGCGCTGGCGCGACAGCGACCCGGCGGAGTCACGGGCCCTGCGCGGTCGAGTCTGTGCTGGCGCAACGGCGACGCGGCGGGGCCGCGCGACCTGTGCGGTCGCAAGGGCGGGCGTTCAGATGTCCGCCAGGGGCAGCGTCACGGTGAAGCGGGCGCCCCCGGTGGGCCGGTTGGCCGCCTCCACCGTGCCGCCGTGCAGCGCGACGATGGCGGAGACGATCGCCAGGCCGAGGCCCGAGCCCCCGGCCTCCCGCACCCGCGCGTCATCGGTGCGGTAGAGGCGCCGGAACACGCGCGACAGGTGCTCCGGCGGGATGCCCGGCCCGTCGTCCTGGACCTCGATGACCGCGTGCGATCCGGACGCGGCAAGGGTGACGCGGATCTCGCTCGACGGCGGGGCGTGGTGCAGGGCGTTGTCGAGCAGCGCGTTGACGACCTGGCGCAGGCGATCGCCGTCGGTGACGGCGATCACGGGCTGCGTCTCGACCGCGATGCGCACGCCCGCCTCGCCGGCGCGCGAGCCGAACCCCCGCGCGGCGCCGCCGACCACCGCGGCGAGGTCGATGCGCTCCCGGTGGAGGGTCAGCTCTCCCGCCTCGGCCAGCGTCAGCAAGCGCAGGTCGCCCACCAGGCGCGCCAGCAGGTCCACCTGCTGCAGCAGCTGCGCGACCGTCTCCGGGTCGGCCGCCATCAGGCCGTCCTGGATCGCCTCGAGCTCGCTCTTCAGCACCGTGAGCGGCGTCCGGAGCTCGTGCGCGACGTCGGTGGTGAAGCGCTGGCGCTGGTCCTCCTCCGCCTGCAGGCGGTCGGCCGTGTCGTTGAAGACGCGGCCGAGGTCGGCGATCTCGCTGGGCCCGCCGGTCGGCGCGCGCAAGCGGCGCTCGCCGGCCCCGTAGCGGCGCGTGACGTCGGCCAGGCGCGCCATGGGTCGGGTGGTGCCGAACGCGACGCCGCCGCCCACGAGTACCGCCAGCAGCAGGGCGATGCCGGCCGACTGAACGGTGGCGCGCTGCAGTTCGCCGAGCAGGGCGCGCGACGCGGCGGCCATGGAGGCGCGCTCTTCCGCCGGTGGGGCGCCCGCCCCTGGGCCGCGCGGTCCGGCCATCACGCCGAACGCCCGCGGGACGCGTTCGCCGGCGGCGCGGTAGCTCAGGTAGCCCGTGAGGCTGACGGAGAAGAGCGCGGTGAGGGCCACCGTGAGGACGAGCCGGGCCGTCAGGCTCATGGCCGCAGGCGGTAGCCGACCCCGCGGACGGTCTCGAGCTGCTCGCTGCAGGCGCCGAGGCGCTGCCGCAGGTTCTTGACGTGCGCGTCGACGGTCCGCTCGTCGGCGAAGCCGCTCGGCTGCGCCTCGAGCAGCTCCTGGCGGCGGAACGCCTTGCCCGGCTGCGCGGCCAGCGTGGCCAACAGCCGCAGCTGGGTGGGGCTGAGCGCGAGCGGCTGGCCGTGGCAGCGCGCCTCGAAGGCGCCGAGATCGACCGTCAGCGCGCCGACGGTGTGGTGGGTCGCCTCGCGCACCTGCCCCCCGGCGCGGCGAAGGACGGCCTTGACGCGGGCGATCACCTCGCGCGGGCTGAAGGGCTTGGTCACGTAGTCGTCGGCGCCGATCTCCAGGCCGATGAGGCGGTCGATCTCCTCGACCTTGGCGGTGACCATGATGATCGGCACGTCCGAGGTGCGCCGGATGTGGCGCGCCACCTCGATGCCATCCGGTTCGGGGATCATGAGGTCGAGCAGGATGAGGTCGGGGTCCGCGGCGCGCCACAGCTCGAGCGCGCGTCGCCCGTCGGCGGCGCGCTCGACGGTGAAGCCGTCGGCGCGCAGGTAGCGCTCCAGCACGGTCGCGATGCGCGCCTCGTCCTCGACGATGAGAATGCGTTCTCCGGCCACGGTGCCCTCACTCTACGGCGATGCGGTCGCAACCCGCGGGGCGCGCCGGCGTACGGCGCGCCCCGCGGACGGGTTCCACGGTGCGGGGTTCGACGCCCCGCGAACGCTCTACCAGCGGGCCCGCGGGCCGCGGCCCTGCGGCTGGCCTGCGGCGATGGCTTCGCCGGCCTGCGGGCCGCGCGCCATCTCGGCCTGGTTGGCGAACAGGCGCTCGCCGGTGACGTTCTGGCCCTCGTCGCAGCCCTCGCGCTCGAAGAGCGTCGCGAAGGCGGCCGCGCCGCGCGCCAGCATCTGCTCGGCCTGCAGCTCGGTGATGGCCTCGGTCTCGAGGAGGTTGGCGATGACGCCCTCGCGGGCCGCGAGGTAGGCCGCCTCGACGGCGGCGGCGTCGACGCCCTGATCGTCCGCGATCGACGCGAAGGAGGCGCCCTCCTGCTTGAGCGCGTGGACCTCGTCCTCGGGCAGGCCGATGACGCTGGCGACGACGCCCTGCAGCTGGCCGGCGAGGCCGGCGCTGCCCTGCATGCGGGCGCCCTGCGCCGCGTTGGTCTGCTGGTGGGCGGCGACGGCCTCCGCTCGGCGGGTCTCGCGGAGGGTCTGGGCGGCGGGTGCGCGTTCGGCGACGACGGCCTGTCGGGCGGCGGGACCGCGCTCGGCGGGCGGGCCGTAGGCCTGGGCGAGGGCGAGGCTGGCGAGGAGGGCGGCGGCGGACGTGAGGAGGACGATCTTGCGCATCTGGGATGCTCCTTTCGTCTCGGGTTCTCCGAGTTGGTCGCACGATAGGAGCGTCCGCGTGAACGTTGCACGAACGGTCGGCGAAGGTGGCGTGGAGGGGCGCCCGCGGGCGGTCTCACGCCACGCCGCTCAGCGGGTGTCGCCCGATCCGGAGATGACGCCGCGTCGCTGTCGGTCGGCGAGCTTGGCGACGTTGCGCCCCGCGATCTCCTCCAGGGGCAGGCCCAGGTCGTGGGCGACGGCGGCGACGTACCACAGGACGTCGCCGAGCTCGAGCGCCAGGGCGTCGCGCTGGTCCATGCTCAGCGGCGTGCCCGGGGTCCAGCCCTCGTCGCGCATGAGCTTTCCGAGCTTCTCGGCCACCTCGCCGGCCTCGCCGGCGAGCTTCAGGACGGGGTAGAGGAGCGTCGCGGCCGCCGGGTACGCGGCGGTCTCGCGGGCCTTCAGGGCGTAGTCGTCGAAGGTCATGGCGCCCAGGCTACCGCTCGCCGGGCGATGCGTCGCCGCGGGTGTGTCCAACGTGACGACGCGCGGGGTGTCGGTGGGGCATCGTGGAGGGGATGAGGTGCATGCATCGAACCATCCTGGCCGCGTGCGCCTCGCTCGTGTTCCTGGTCGGACCGGGGGTCGGGGCGCAGCCGATCGTCGACGCCCGCTACGAGGCCGTCGTTACGGACCTCATGGCGACGCCCGAAGGGCTGGCCTTCCTCGAGGCCTTCCGGGCGATCCGCCGCGACTACCTCGGAGGGGCGGACGCCGAGACGCTGCTGGACGGGGCGATCCGGGGGATGGTCGAGGCGCTCGCGGATCCCTACGTCCACTACCTCGACGTCGAACAGCTGGCCGACGACCGCCGCACCACGCGTGGGCCGGCGTCGATCGTGGCCCTCGCCCTGGGCGACCTCGGGTACCTGCGCCTCGAGTCCTTCGACAGCGACCGCGCCGGCGAGAGCTTCTTCGCCGAGATCGAGATCCTCATGCACCGCGGGGTGCGAGCCCTGATCGTCGACCTGCGCGGCAACTCGGGCGGGCTGGTGCTCGGCGGCCTGCAGGTGCTCGACGTCTTCCTCTCGGAGGTCGTGCTCGGCTTCCGCGCCACGCGCTTCGGCCAGGTGCCCCTCGGATACGCCAACCCGCGCGCCGAGACGCTGCCGCTGGCCGTGCTGATCGACCGCGACACGGCTTCCACCGCGGAGATCGTCGCGGGCGGGCTGCAGACCCACGGGCGCGCGCGACTCTACGGTGAGATCAGCGCCGGCAAGGGCGTCGGACAGTCGACGGTGCCGCTGTCGCACGGTGGCGAGTTGCGCCTCGTCACGTTCGCCTGGGCGCTGCCGGACGGCCGCAGCATCGACGGCTGGGGCCTCACGCCCGACGTCCCGTTGCGCGGGCAGGTGCCGGCATTGGCGGCGGCCGACCTCACGCGCGTGATCCTCGAGCCCGAACTCGACCCCGTCCTGGCGGCCGCCCTCCGCGACCTGCGTCGGGTGGTGGGTGACGAGTTGGGGCAGACGCCGGTGGTGCCGCCCGGGGGCGAGGCGGACGGCGGGCGCTGAACCCGCGTGCCGCGGCGATCGGCGCGCGTGCTCGCCGCGGCCCCGCCCAGCGCCGCGTCTGGACAGCGGCCGAGAGCCCCTGGTAGCATGTCGTTCGCTCGCGCCGCGATCCGCCGGTCGCGGCCGCGAGCGCTCGTTCGGCGGTAGCTCAGCGGTAGAGCGGTCGGCTGTTAACCGATTGGTCGT
>CAZJUA010000283.1:0-2857 GCA_964549045.1 uncultured bacterium
CCGCCCGCATCGACGGCATGGTGGTGATGAACCCGCGCAGCGACGACGCGCCCCTGGCCGAACTCATCGCCAGCGGGTACCCCGTGGTCACGATCGGCCGGCCACCCGGCGGCCAGGGGCATGCCCTCGACGTCGACAACGTCGCCGCCGAGCGCGCGGCGACCGAGCACCTGCTCGCCGGCGGCCGGCGGCGGCTGGCGCACCTCGGCTACGGCGCGGCACGCTACACGACCGTCGCGGAGCGCCTCGCCGGCTTCCGGGTTGCGGTCGAGGCCGCGGGCCTCCCGTTCGACCCCGCGCGCGTCGCCTACGGCAACTACTCCGCGGACTCCGGTGCGGCGGCGACCCATGCGCTGTTCGACCGCCTCGGCCACGTCCCGGGCGCGGCACCGCCCTTCGACGGCCTCGTGTGCGGCAACGACACCGTCGCCCTCGGCGCGCTGACCGCGCTGCGGGAGCGTGGCCTGCGGGTGCCCGACGACGTCGCCGTCGTCGGCTTCGACGACATCCCGATGGCGGCGCACGCCTGCCCACCGCTGACCACCGTCCGCTCGCCCCTGCTGAAGATGGGCGCGGCGGCCGGCCCCCTGGCGCTCGACCTCATCGAGCACGGCCCGCGGAGGGCGGTGGTCCGCACGCACCCGACCGAGCTGGTCGTACGATCGTCGTGCGGGCGCGGTCCCCACGGGCCGGCGGCCCGACGCGGCCCCTAGGAGCCCCGATGCCCCACCCCACCATCGCCTTCGTCGGCGCCGGCAGCACCGTCTTCGCCAAGAACCTGCTCGGCGACATCCTGAGCTCCCCCGCGTTGGCCGAGAGCGACATCCGGCTGTTCGACATCGACCCCGCACGGCTCGACCTCTCCGAGGTCGTCGCCGGCCGGGTCGCCGAGGCGGTGGGGGCACGCCCGCGCGTCACCGCCACCACCGATCGCGAGTGCGCCCTCGACGGCGCCGACTACGTGCTGAGCATGATCCAGGTGGCGGGCTACCGGCCGGGCACGGTCCGCGACTTCGAGATCCCCAAACGCTACGGCCTGGAGCAGACGATCGGCGACACGCTCGGCATCGGCGGCATCATGCGGGGCCTGCGCACCGTCCCGGCCATGCTCGAGGTCGTTCGCGACATGGAGCGCCTCTGCCCGGACGCCCTCCACCTCAACTACGTCAACCCGATGGCCATCGTCACCTGGGCACTCAACACCGCGTCGCCCATCCCGACCGTCGGGCTGTGCCACAGCGTGCAGGGCACAGCTGCGCAACTATCGCGCGACCTCGGCGTGCCCGACGGCGAGCTCGACTACCTCGCCGCCGGCATCAACCACATGGCCTTCTACCTCAAGCTCGAGCACGCCGGGGTCGACCAGTACCCGGCGCTCCAGAGGCTTGCGGCCGAGGGGCGGGTGCCGGACTGGAACCGCGTGCGCTACGACGCCCTGCGGCGGCTCGGGTTCTTCGTCACCGAGTCGAGCGAGCACTTCGCGGAGTACGTTCCCTGGTACATCAAGCGCGCCCACCCAGAGTTGCTGGAGCGCTACGACGTCCCGCTCGACGAGTACCTCGGTCGCTGCGAGCTGACCGAGTTGGCCTGGCCGTTCGCGGAGGCGGAGCTGCGCGAACCGGGCAGCCAGAGCCTGGACGACCTGCGCCGAGCGGTCGAGGCGGCCGGCATCCGCGCCATGCCGCACACCACGGCGCACCACCTCGCCGAGTTCGAACGCCTGCACCGCGTGGAGCGCTCGCTCGAGTACGGCGCCACGATCATCGAGGCGATCGAGACCGGCGTGCCCAAGGTGATCTACGGCAACGTCCCCAACGACGGCCTGATCGACGGCCTCCCCGACGGTTGCTGCGTGGAGGTCCCCTGCCTGGTCGACGCCAACGGCGTCCAGCCCGTGCGCGTCGGGGCGCTGCCGCCGCAGCTCACCGCGCTGATGCGCACCAACGTCAACGTTCAGGAGTTGACCGTCGCCGCCGCGCTGCAGGGCAAGCGCGAGCACGTCTACCACGCGGCCATGCTCGACCCGCACACCGCGGCCGAGCTCACCCTCGACGAGATCGAGGCGCTGGTCGACGACCTGCTGCAGGCGCACGCCGACTGGTTGCCAGCCGAACTCACCGCGTAGATCGTGTCCCGAGCCGGCGCGCGCGCGGCGGCGAGCCGCCGGCCCGGGTGCGAAACTGGTCGCAGCGAGCGACCGGAGGAACCCCCGTGCCCACCCTGCTGACCGTTCCCGCGCCCCGCGAGATCCGCCTCGAGAGCGTCCCGAGCGAGCCGCCCGGGCCCGGCCAGGTCAGGCTCGCGACGCTCTTCAGCGGCATCAGCGCCGGCACCGAGCTGGCGACCTACCGCGGCAGCAACCCCTACCTGCACAAGCGCTGGGACGCCGAGCAGCGGCTCTTCCAGGCGGGCGACACGCCCAGCCTGGCGTACCCGGTGCGCAACATGGGCTACGAGGAGGTCGGCCGCGTGACGGCGTTGGGGCCCGGCGTGGCGGAGCCGGGCGTCGGCGACCTGGTGTACGGCACCTGGGGGCACCGCACCGAGGCCGTGGTCGACGCCGCCTGGGCGGCGGCTCGGCGGCTGCCCGACGGTCTCGACCCCCTGCTCGGGATCTTCTCGCACATCGGTTCGGTGGCGCTGAACGGGGTGCACGACGCGGCGATCCGCATCGGCGACACGGTGGCCGTCTTCGGCCTCGGGGTCCCCGGGCAGATCGTCGCGCAACTCGCCAAGCGCTCCGGCGCGACGGTCATCGGCGTCGACCCGCTCGCCGACCGGCGCCGGCTGGCGTCGGAGCTGGGCGCCGTCGACGCCGCCCTCGACCCCGCCGGAGGCGGC
Source organism: uncultured bacterium (assembly GCA_964549045.1). Taxonomy (GTDB): domain Bacteria; phylum Deinococcota; class Deinococci; order Deinococcales; family Trueperaceae; genus JAABTL01. Next base: position 2,842 of record CAZJUA010000283.1, read on the forward strand.
GCGGCCGAGGCGATCA
>CAZJUA010000284.1:0-11151 GCA_964549045.1 uncultured bacterium
GTCACCACGCTGGCCAACGCCCCGGCGACGAAGGCGCCGTGGGTCCGTGGCAGGCGTGCGGCGAAGGCGGTGACCACCTCCTCGCTGCGGCCGGGGTAACCGAAGGTCGTCTCGCGCAGCCTGAGGTAGGCGTCGAGGTCGTCGGGCGTCAGGGCCCGGTCGAGGACGCCGGGGGGCGTCGCGTCGCTCACGGCGTCGTCTCGTCCTCGGCCAGGAAGGGCAGGAACATGGGCCGTTCGGCGTTGGTGCGCAGCACCATCACGGTCTCGGTGCGCTCGACGCCGTCGAGCATGAACAGCCGGTCGAGGAACGCGTCCAGGGCCGCCGGCGTGGCGACGCGGACCTTGGCGACGTAGGCGTAGTTGCCGGCGACCGCGTGGAGCTCCTCGACCTCGGGCAGCCCCAGCAGGCGCTCGACGAGGTCGTGGGCCGGTTTCCGAGGCTGCGGCGCGATGTGCACGAAGGCGCAGATGGCCAGGCCGATGCGCTCGGGGTCGAGGACCGCGCGGTACCCCTGGATCACGCCCGCCTGCTCGAGCTTGCGGACGCGCTCGCCGATCGCGGGCGCCGAGAGGCCCGTCTCCTTGGCCAGCTGGGCGTGGGTGGTGCGCCCCTCCTCGCTCAGGCGCGCCAGGATCTTGCGATCGACGGCATCGAACATGTCGCACAGGCTAGCACCGCGCGGTACCCTGGCGCGTGCGCGTCCTCTTCATCGGCGACGTCTTCGGGACACCGGGCCTGCGCGCGGTTCGCCACTACCTCGAGGACCACCGGGCCGACGTCGACCTGGTGGTGGCCAACGGCGAGAACGCCGCGGGCGGCTTCGGCATCAACCGCAAGCAGGTCGAGCAGTTGTGGTCGTGGGGCGTCGACGTCGTCACGCTCGGCAACCACTCCTGGGACCAGGGAGACGTCGTGGAGGCGCTCGAGACCTCGACGCGGATCATCCGGCCGGCGAACTACCCGGTCGGGACGCCCGGTCTCGGGTTCACCACCGTGCAGAGCGCGTCGGGCGAGCGGTTGACGGTCGGGCAGGTCATGGGGCGCGTGTTCATGGACCCGCTCGAGGACCCGTTCGCCGCCGCCGACGCCATCGTCGAGGCGACGCCCGCGGGTCAGGCGCTGCTCATCGATGCGCACGCGGAGGCCACCAGCGAGAAGAAGGCGCTCGGTTACCACCTGCAGGGGCGCGCGAGCGCGGTCATCGGCACCCACACCCACGTGCAGACGGCCGACGAGGGCATCCACGGCGGCACCGCCTACATCACCGACGTCGGCATGAGCGGGGTCCAGCACAGCGCGATCGGCATGCAGTTCGAGCAGGTCCACGCGCGCTTCACGACGCGGCGGCCGCACCGCTACCGGCCGGCCGCGGGCCCGGCCACCGTCTGCGGCGTCGTCCTCGATCTCGACGGTCGGCGGGCCCGCTCCATCGAGCGCTTCCAGTGGCACGAACGCGAGGTCGACCCGGCGATCGGGCCCACGTGAACCGCGTTCGCGATCCACGCCGTCTCTCATTCGGCTCAAGCGGCCGCTGCGTACGCTGATGCCCACGTGAGGAGCCCCCCATGGACCTGCTGATCAGTGGTGGCGTCGTTCTCGTCGCCATCTTCGCGCTGTCCGTGTACGCGGTGTACCTGTTCTTCGTGCGCCTGTTCAAGCTCTCCCGCGAGCGGCTCGACGTCGAGGAGCTGATGGTGCGCGTGAACGCCGCCGTCCGCGACCGCGACCTCGACCTGGCGCTCGAGGCCTGCGAGCAGCACGGCGGACCCGTCGCCCGCGTGCTGCAGTCGGCGCTGCTGCGGCTGCCGTACGGGCGCCAGGCCGTGGAGGCCGCCTTCGCGGAGGCGTCGCTGCTCGAGGAGCAGAGCCTCACGCGTGGCCTGCGGCCGCTCGCCACCATCGCGCAGGTCGCGCCGCTGCTCGGCCTGCTGGGGACCGTGACCGGCATGATCATCGCCTTCGGCGAGATCAGCGCCAGCGGGACCGGCAACCCGGGGCTGCTCGCCGGCGGCATCGGTCAGGCGCTGGTGACGACCGCGGCCGGCCTGATCGTCGCGATCCCCGTCCTGATCGGTCAGAACTACCTCGCGAGCCGGGTCGACGCGATCCTGACCGAGATCGACCGCCGCCGCGAGGAGCTCATGGCCAACGTCGTCCAGGCGGTCGCCGGCCGCAAGGAGTCGACCCCGTCCGCGCCCGCGGAGGACGCGACGTCGGGCGCACCGGCGCATGCCAGCCGAGCCGGCGCCGCCCGTCCCCGCCCGGCGGCCGTGAGCCCACGGGTCGTGCCGGCGGCGACCGGCGCGGCGGCCGTCCCCATGGCGACGGGCGCCGGCGGATCGGCGTCGCTCTTCGCCGGCCGCGGCGACGCGGCGGCCACCGACCACGCTGCCGAGGCTTCGAGCGATGGCGGCGAGGATGCGTCGGTGTTCGGGCGTGGCGGCCGGTTGCGCGTGGAGCGCCCCGCGGCCGAGCGCGGTCCGCGCGACGACGGCCGCGGCGCCGATGGGACCGGGTCCGACGGCGTCGAGCCGCCCGAACCGGGGCGCTGAGGTGACCGGTCGTCGGGGTGTTCGCCGGCGGCGCATCCCCGTCGCCCCGGGACTCGACCTGACGCCGATGGTCGACGTCGTGTTCCTGCTGATCATCTTCTTCATGGTGTCGACGACCTTCATCACCCTCGAGTCCGGGCTCCCGGTCGACCTGCCGCAGGCCCAGTCGGCGCAGGCGCAGCCGTCGGACCTGCCGACGGTGACCGTCACCCGCGAGTCGCGCGTCTTCCTGGCGGGCGCCGAGGTCGAGCCGGCCGACCTGGTCGTCCTGCTGCAGGAGGCCATGCAGGCGAGCGGACAGACCACGGTCGTGCTGCGCGCCGACGAGACCGTCGCGCACGGCTTCGTGGTGGAGATCATGGACCTGATCCGGACGGCTGGCGCCCAGCGCATCGCCATCGCCACCGGCGGCTGAGGGGCGGGGCCCGGCCATGGCGGTGCGTCCACGAGGTCGAGCGGCGGTTCGTCCGCGGCGCCGTGCGTCGTGGTGGGCCGACGCGGACCGTCGCCGGGCCGCGCTGCTCTCCGCCACGCTCCACGTCATCGTCGTCTTCATCGCGATCCGAGCGTTCACGTTCGTCCCCGATGAGCCGCCACCGACCTTCCTGGTGATCGACCTGGGGGCGCCGCAGGCGTCCGAGGTCGCCCGGCCCGCGCCCGCGGCGGACGAGGTGGCGCCCGATGCGCCCGAGCCACAGGTGGCCGACACGCAGGTGGGCGAGCCCGTCACGGCGGTCACGCCCGAGCCGGTGCCCGTGGCGCCCGCGCCGGCGCCGCAGACGCAGCAGCCCGAATCCCCGGCCGCGGCGCCGACGGCGCCCGAGGAGGCGACGGTGGAGGTCCCGCGACCGCCGCTACCGGCGCCGGTCACGCCCGCCGCCGCGACCCCCGAGGTGCCGGTCTCCAGTGCCCCGGCGACACCGCTCCCCACCATCGACGCGCCCGAGATCGAGCCGACGCCCCTGGCCGAACGCGTGCCCGTGCCGTTGCCCGCGGTGGCGGCGCTGCTGCCGGAGCCGCGGGCGATCGCCGCGCAGCCCCAGGTGACGGTGGCCGCGCCCGCCGAGGTGCCGGTGCCGCGCGTCGGCGTGCAGGTCGAGGCCCCCGCGGCCGTTCCCGTGCCGCGCGTCGGGGTGCAGGTCGAGGCCGCCGCGCCCGTGCCGCTGCCGAGCCCGGTGGTGGCGACCGCGCCCGCGCGGCCGGTGGCCGTGCCGGACGTGCGCGCCGACGTGGCGGCCGCGCGCGACGTGCGGGTGGCGCCGCAGGTCGCGGTCGAGGTCGCCGTCGCGGTGCCGGTGCCGCGGGTGCAGGCGACGGTCGCGCCGCTGCCGGCCGCGCCGGCCGCGCCCGCGGTCGAGGCCGGGGCCGCGGCGGCGAGCGAGGTGCCGTCGCAGCGCGACGAGGACCTGGCGGCCGGCGGCGACGCGGCCAACCCTGGCCAGCCCGACGGCGCGCTCGACGATCCCACCCCCGCCCTCGGGCTGGCGGCCGGACCGGATCCGGAGGAGCTGCCGCCGGGAGCTCGCGCGGTGCCCTTCGAGCCGTTCGCGCGCCAGCTCGAGCGTCCCCTGGCGGTGCTGGTGGACAACGTCGGCGGCGTCCCCGTCAGCGGCATTCGGCCGGCATCGCTGGTGTTCGAACTGCCCGTGGAAGCCGGGCTGACGCGCCTCATGCTCGTGTTCGATCGCAGCGATCCCGAACGGGTGGGACCGGTGCGCAGCGCGCGCGCCTACTTCGTCGAGTTGGCCGAGCGCCTCGACGCGGTGCTGGTGCACGACGGCGGCTCGCCTGGCGCGCTGGCCGCGATCTCGGCCGGTCCCATGCGCACGCTCAACGCCTTCACCAGCGGCGACCTGTTCAGCCGCGGCGACGGCCGCGCGCCCTACAACCTCTACAGCGCGGGCGACGCCCTTCGTGCCGCCGTCAACCGCCTCGACCTCGCGCGCGGCCGCACGGTCAGCGGGACGATCTACCGCCCGGCCGAGGAGGCCGACGCCGTGACCGAGGTCGTGGTGGGTTTCGGTGGGGGGTACGTGACGGGCTTCCGCTACGAGGCGGGTCTGAACGCGTACCGCTGGCTGCGGGACGGCGCAGCGGCGGTGGACGCCGCCGGCGAGGCCGTCGTCGTGGACGCGGTCCTCCTCGGCTCGGTGGAGGCGCGCCCGTTCCCCAACGACCCGGAGGGGCGGCTCTCCGTGACCCTGCGCGGCGGACCGGCGACGCTCTACCTGAACGGCCGCGCGCTGACCGGGCGGTGGGAGCTGCGCGACGCCATCGGGGTGTTCTTCGTGGGCGACGGCGGCGAGGTCGTCGACCTGGCGCCGTTCAAGACCTGGGTGGCGCTCACGCCCGCCTACGGCGAGCGCGGCGAGTCACGCTGACGCCGCGTCCGGCGCTCAGGCGTCGGACCGCGCCGCGGGCGCGTCGGCCGTTTCGCCGTCGGGCACCGGTCGGGCGATGAGCTCGTCGAAGAACAGGCCGCGCATCCTGACGCGGTAGCCCTGCGGGGCGATCTCGACCTCGAGGTAGGCGTACTCCTCGCCGTGCCCGTTGGTGTCGAGCAGGATCGCTCGCCCCTGGCTGGCGATGTTGACGCCGCCGCGCACGGGCGTGTGCCCGTAGATGCCCAACCGGTACGGGGTGCCCTCGAGCGCGTCGATCTCCTCGTAGATCCAGCGGCGGCGGTTCTCCAGGTAGAAGCCGTGGTCGTAGGTGTTGTGCTCGGGCCTCGGTCCGACGTGGGCGAGGTGCAGGCCCTCGACCGCGAGCTCGCGCGGCCAGCCGCCGATCCAGGCGCGCAGGTCGGCGGGCAGCTCGCCGCCGTAGGCGGCCTTCCACTCCAGGTGGCTGACGTCGTCCGTGCGCAGCGGCCCCTGCTCGTCGTCGATCGCGTTGTGGTCGTGGTTCCCGAGGAGGACGACCATGCGCCCCTCGGGCAGCGCGGCCTGGAACGCCATGACCTCGCGCAGGAAGGCCTCCTGCGCGGCCTCGGCCTTGCGCAGGTGGCGGGGGTTGTGCTCGTCGTAGCGGCGGACTTCCGTGAGGTCGGCGTAGCGCTCGCGGCTCTTCGCGTGCACGAGGTCGCCCAGCAGGACGAGGCGGACGTCCTGCTCGGGGTCGCTCAGGCGGTCGGTGGGTCGGTGCGCGTCGTCCGCCAGGTCGGCCTCGCGGAGGATGCGCCAGAGTTTGTCGGCCTGCGCGTGGATGTCACCGACGACGACGAGGCGCATGGACCGCCGTTCGCCCGCTCAGCGCTCGGCGCGCGATTCGAGGATGGGCAGGGGGTCGATCGGGTTGCCGTCGACGCGGATCTCGAAGTGAAGGTGGGGTCCGGTGGAGATGCCGGTGGAGCCGACGCGGGCGATGAGGTCGCCGGGGGCCACGCGATCGCCCACCTCGGCGAGCAGCGCCGACGCGTGACCGTACCAGTACTCGGTGTCGCCGTTCTCGACGACGACGACGTAGCCGTAACCGCCGCGCCAGCCGGAGAAGGTGACGACGCCGGCGGTCGCCGAGCGGATCGGATCGCCCGTCCGGCCGCCGATGTCGAGGCCGTTGTGGATGTTGCTGCCGCCGATGGTGAGGCGGCGCCAACCGAAGCGCGAGGTGATCTGGCCGACGAGCGGCCAGACCATGGCGTCGCCCCCATGGGGCAGGTAGGCGGCGCTGCCCACGACGTCGCTCGCGATCCCCAGGTCGGGGCCCGGGAGCACGCGGAGGACCTCGCCGACCGCCAGCCGGTCGCTCGTCAGGCCGTTCAGCGACATGATCGCCGCGATGGTGGTGTTGTGCTGCCGGGCGATCTTCCAGAGGTTGTCGCCGGGCATCACGTGGACCTCTTCGGCGGCCGCGCCGCCGACGTTGGTGGAGGGCGCGCCGGTCGTGGCGTCGATGGCGGCGAAGCGTCCGGGGACGGTGAGCGCCAGGCCCACGCGCAGGGTCGAACTCGCGCTCAGGCCGTTGGCCATGGCGAGGGCGTCGACGGTGGAGCCGTGTGCCCGGGCGATCGACCACAGCGAGTCGCCGGGCTGCACGTGCACGACGAGCGGTGGCGCAGGTGGCGCGTCGGCGTCGCGCGCCAGGCGCAGGACCTGGCCCGGCCGGATGAGGGTGCCGTCGAGGTCGTTCCAGGCGATCAGGGCGTCGACCGTCAGCCCGTGGCCACGCGCGATGTCGTACAAGGAATCGCCGCCGCGGACGACGTAGGTCGCCGGCGCGGCGGCGGGGGCGGCAGCCGTGGCCGGGGCCGCGGGTGCCGGTGCCGCCATCTCCGCTGCGGTGGCGGCGGCGGTGGCGACCCGGGCGCCGGGAAGACGGAGCGATGCGCCGGGCCGAATCGTTTCGCTGGCGAGCCCGTTCAGCGCCATCAGCGCGGCGGTGGAGGTGTCGTGGGTGCGCGCGATCGACCACAGGCTGTCGCCGGGCTGCACGACGTAGACGCGGGGGACCCCGGACTCGAACGCGGCCGGCGCCAGCGGTGCTTCAGCGGCGGACGGCAGCTCCAGGATCTGGCCGATGCTCAGCCGTTCGCCATCGAGCTGGTTGACCTGGACCAGGGCGGCCACGGTGGTGTCGTGGGCGCGGGCGATCGACCACAGGCTGTCGCCGGGTTGCACGGTCACCGTCTGCGCCGCCGCGTGACCTGCCAGCACGATGAGCGACAGGGTGCAGGACCGCAGCAAGACGCATAGACGTGACATCTCCGGGAGTTTATCAGAAGTGGAGGCGCAACGCTCTAGGACGGAGGTCCTGTGTGGAACGTCGCACACGGTTCCACGGCGTCGGCCACTGCGCCGGGTGGCGCCGGAGCGCTCAGCCAGGGCTCAACGTCGACCGCCGTCGGAGCCGTTCGCCGCGTCGTCCGGTGTCGCGGAGATGCGATCCGAGATCTCCCACTGCGCCCACGCGTAGGTGTCGATGTCGTCGTCGTTCGCGACGCCCTCGATGATGCGGGCCTCGAGACCCACGACGACACGCATGAGGGTGTCGGTCGTCAGGTCGCGCAGCACGTGACGCACCTCGGGCTCCTCTCCACCAGCGCTCGCGATCGAGCCCGGTGTCGCGAAGATAGCCGCCGAGGGCTTACGGGAATCTGACCCTCGGCCCGACCTCAGGGCACCAACCGCGTGCCCGCCTGCGCGACCTGCACGCGTGGCAACTCGCCCGGCGCGCGGCCGTCGGCGATGACGGCGGACGGCGCACCCCGCGCCAGGGCGGCCAGGGCGGCCTCGACCTTGGGGATCATGCCGCCGGCGATGCGTCCGTCGGCGATCCGGGCGTGGGCGTCGGCCGCCGTGAGCTGCGCGATGCGGCTGCCGGGGTCGGCGGGGTCGTCGAGCACCCCGGCGACGTTCGTGAGGAACACGCAGGGCGCCGCGAGCGCCGCCGCGAGCGCCCCGGCGACGTCGTCGGCGTTGACGTTGAGGGGGGCGCCGGCCACGTCCACCGCGAGGCAGCCGACGACCGGCGTCAGCCCGTGGGCGAGCAGGGCCTCGAGCGGCTCGCGCCGGACCCGGAGAAGGCGACCGACCTCGCCGAGGGCGGGATCGAAGCGCTCGGCGACCAGCAGGCCCGCGTCACGGCCCGTCAGTCCGACCGCGTCGCCGAGTTCGGCGGCCAGACGCTTGCCCAGCAGCGTCAGCGCCTGCTCGACCGGACCCAGAGCCTCGGGGGTCGTCACGCGCAGGCCGCGCACGAATCGGCTGGTGACACCGGCGGCCTGCAGCGCGGCCTCGATGTAGGGCCCGCCGCCGTGGACGAGGACCGGGCGGCCGTCCGCGGCGCGCAGCGTGCGCACGTCGGCCAGCACGCGGGCGCGCTCGTGCGCGTCCGTCATGGCGTTCCCGCCGTACTTGATCACCCACATGGCGCGAGCGTACGGCATTCGGGTCGGCCGCGCACGGCTTCGGCGCGCCGCCCGAGCCCGGGCGGCGCGCTCCGCGCGCTAGACCTCGACGTACCCCTTGGGGCTGCGCGACAGCACGTCGTGCCCGTCCTCGGTGACCACCACGAGGTCCTCGATGCGCAGGCCACCGACGCCGGGGCGGTAGACGCCGGGCTCGACGGTGACGACCATGCCCGGCGCCAGGACGTCGGTCGAGCGGGATGACAGCGAGGGTCCCTCGTGGATCTGCAGGCCGACGCCGTGCCCCAGCGAGTGGACGAACAGCTCGACGATCCCGGCCTCGGCCAGGCGGTCGCGGGCGACCCGGTCGGCGTCGACGCCGGACAGGCCCGGCCGGATGGCCGCGACGGCCTCCTCCTGGGCGTGAAGGACGGCGTCGAACCAGCCGCGCAGGGGTTCGGCGACCGGGCCGATCGCGACGGCCCGGGTCATGTCGGCATGGTAGCCGTCGACGCGCGCGCCGAAGTCGAGCGTGACGAGGTCGCCGCGCTCGAGCACGCGCTCGCTGGCGGCGCCGTGGGGCATCGCGCTGCGGTGACCGCCGGCGACGATCACGTCGAAGGCCATCCCCTCGCCGCCGTTCTGGCGGACGAAGCGCTCGATCTCCAGCGCGACGTCGACCTCGCGCACCCCGGCTCGCAGCGTGCCCTCGAGCACGTGTGCGAAGGCCGCGTCGGTCAGGCGGGCCGCCTCGCGCAGGCGATCGATCTCGTCCGGTGACTTCACCAGCCGCAGGGGGCGCGTCAGGCCCTCGGTCGCCAGCGCTGGCCCGCCGAGGCGCTCCTCGAGCTCGCGGGCGGTCTTCCACGTCAGGTGGTCGGCCTGCACCGCCAACCGGAGCCCGCCGACGCACGCGAGGATCTCGTCCAACTGGCGGTGGCCGCCGGCGATGCGGACCTCGATCGCCGACTCCTCGGCCGCCTGGGCGGTGTAGCGGTCGTCGGTGATCAGCGTGGCGGCGTCGCCCGTGACGACGACCTTGCCGTCCGCGGGGGTGGTGAAGCCGGAGGCCCAGCGCACGTCCGCGGGCGCGGAGAGCAAGACGGCGTCGGCGCCGAGCTCTGCGAGCCGCGCCCGCAGGGCGCTCAGGCGCGCCGCGACCGGCTGCCGCCGGGCGGGCGCGGTGCGTGCTCGGGGGCCATCGCGCTCGGATGCGTCGGCCACTCGGTCGTCGTTCACCCTTCGGCGCGCGCCGCGCGGGCGATCGCCAGGTACGAGCCGCGGTCGAGGCTCGCGCCGCCCACGAGGCCGCCGTCGATGTCGGCCTGGGCGAACAGCTCGGCGGCGTTGCCGGGTTTGACGCTGCCGCCGTAGAGGACCCGCACCGCGACGCCGGTCCCGCCGAAGAGCTCGTTCAGCACCTGGCGCGTGAGCGCGCACATCGCCTGGGCGTCGGCGGCCGTGGCCGTGCGGCCCGTCCCGATGGCCCACACCGGCTCGTAGGCGACGACCAGTTGCTCGGCCTGGGCCGGCTTCAGCCCGGCGAGCGAGCCACGCAGCTGCCCGACGACGACGTCCTCGTGCCGGCCCGCGGCGCGCTCCGCCTCGAGCTCGCCGACGCACACGACCGGCACCATGCCGGCCGCCATGACCGCGGCGGCCTTGGCCCGCACCAGCTCGTCGCTCTCGCCGTGGTCGGCGCGACGCTCGGAGTGGCCGACGACGACCGTGCGGGTGCCGACGTCCTTCAGCATGGCGGCGGAGACCTCGCCCGTGTGCGCGCCCTCGGCGTGGGCCGAGACGTCCTGGGCCCCGAGGGCCACCGCGGTGTCACGCAGGATCGGCGCGAGGGGCGCGAGGTGGGTGAAGGGCACGTGCAGGGCGAGGTCGACGCCGCGGATCGGGTCGGCGACGAGGTCCTCGAGCAGGGCGCGCGCCCAGGTGGTGGCCTCGGAGGCCGTGGTGAACATCTTCCAGTTGCCGGCGATCAGGGGGGTGCGCATGGCACCAGGGTACCGCGCGCGTCGCGGGCGGGCGTCCCCGTGGCGGCGCGAGGCGAACGGGACCGGCCCGGGAGCGCGAAGGCGTTCCCGGGCCGGTGGGGCGTGGCGGGTTCGTGGCGCACCGCCGACGCGGTGCGGACGTTCAGGCCTGGGCGGCCGCGGCGGTCGCCTTGCCGCGCCGCGACGAGCGCTTGCCGCCCGCGATCTTCCGCTCGAGCGCCGCGAGGCCGCCGACCAGCGCCTGGTCGAGCACCTGATCGAGGTCGTCGACCTCGTGCAGCGACAGCGACTTCTTCATCGGCGCGGCGATGTCCTTCATGTCCGCCGAGTTCTTGGCCGGGTAGATCACATGCTTGATGCCAGCGCGCTTGGCGCCGAGGATCTTCTCGCGCAGGCCGCCGATCGGCAGGACGCGGCCGCGCAGGGTGACCTCGCCCGTCATCGCCACGTCGCGCCGGACGGGCACGCCGGTCAGGGCGCTGATCAGCGACGTCGCGAGCGCGATGCCGGCGCTCGGGCCCTCCTTGGGCGTGCCGCCCGAGGGCACGTGGATGTGGATCTCGGCGTCGTCCAGCACCGCACGCGAGATGCCGAAGCGCTCCGCGTTCGCCTTCGCGTAGGTGAGCGCCGCGCGGGCGGACTCCTTCATCACCTCGCCCAGCTTGCCGGTGAGGATCAGCTTGCTGTGGCCGGGGAAGCGGGTCGTCTCGATGAAGAGGATGTCGCCGCCGGTGGGCGTCCAGGCCAG
>CAZJUA010000285.1:0-3884 GCA_964549045.1 uncultured bacterium
CGAGACGGCGCGGCTGCTCGGGACCTCTCCCTGGGCGACGGCCGTCAACGTCGTCCTGGGGGCGGTCGTGTTCGGCCTCGCGCACGGCTACCAGGGACGCAGCGGCGTGTTGAGCACGGGCGTCGCCGGCGCCCTGCTCGGGCTGGTCTTCGTCGCCAGCGACTTCGACCTGTGGCTGGCGATCCTGACGCACGGCTTCATCGACACGGTGGGCATCGCGCTCGTCGCCGTCGGGGCGGACCGGGCCCTCCGGCGCGGACGAGCGGCGCCGTGAGCGACCCGCGAAAGGGGGCACGACATGCGTAGGGCCGACCGGCAACTGGACCAGGCAGAAGCCCGCGAGATCCTCGAGCTGGGCGCGTACGGCGTCCTCAGCACCGTCGCCGCGGACGGCGCGCCCTACGGCGTGCCGCTCAGCTACTGCCTGCTCGAGGGCGCGATCTACCTCCACAGCGCCCGCGAGGGGCGCAAGCTCGACCACCTCGCGCGCGAGCCACGGGTGTCGTTCTGCGTCGTCGGCGCCACCGAGGTGCTGCCGGCGGACTTCGGCACCCTCTACGAGAGCTGCGTCGTCGAGGGCTTGGCCCGCGAGGCGATCGGCGACGAGAAGCAGGCGGCGCTCGAGGGGCTGGTGGCCAAGTACTCGGCGGGCTTCGAGGAGGAGGGGCTGCGGTACATCGACGCGCTGCGGGACGAGACGCGGGTGTTCCGGATCGACGTCGTCGCGCTGACCGGGAAGGCGCGGAGGGTGTGAGCGCGGGCGGAGGCGCGCGGCCCGGGCGGGCTGCCTGAAGGTCCTGGGCACATGCCGAACGCAGCGAGTGATAACACGGTGCGGTATGGTGTTATCACATGGTGCGGACGCAGATCAGCCTGACGGAAGAGGACTACGCGGCAGCGAAGCGCGAGGCCAAGCGCCTGGGGATCTCCCTCGCGGAGCTCCTGCGCCGGTCGTTGCGGCAGGTGCTCCCGGCCGACGAGGACAGGCCCTGGATGCGCTACGCGGGGATGATCGAGTCCGGCGACGCGGCGTCGAGCCAGCGCATCGACGAGGTGGTGCATGGCCGGAAGGATTGACGCGTACGTCGACACGTCGGCCCTGATCGCCTTCGCGGACGCGAGCGATACCTACCACCCCGTCTTCCGACGCCTGTTCGCGGCGCCGCCGAGCGTCGTCGTGACGTCCAGCCTGGTCGTCACCGAGGGGCACGCATGGTTCCTTCGGCGCTTCGATCGCGGCCGGGCGCTGCAGTTCCTGGCGATGCTCGACGACATGCCCTTCATCGACGTTCGTCCGGTCGGGACGCCCGAACTCCAGGGCGCCGCCGCGATGCTGCGCCGCTTCGGCGACCAAGACCTCACCCTGGTCGACGCCGTCGGTCTGCACCTCATGCGCGACGGGCGCGCCCTGTCGTGCTGGTCGACGGACCGGCACCTCGGGCTGACCGGCACGACGCTGGCCATCCACACGGCCTGATCGCGGGGCTGGCGTCCGTCGGGACGAGCCCGGCCGGCGCTGCTGCCAGCCGGTATCGTGGTCACGCCGGGTCACGCCAAGGGAGCATCGGATGCCACCGATCCCAGTCACCGAAACGGTCATGCGCTTGCCGCTGGATCGCGTGAACGCCTACCTCGTCGGGGGCGTCCTCATCGATTCGGGTGCGCGGCTTGGGTGCCGCCGGCTGCTGCGCCTCCTCGAGGGCCGTGAACTCACCGCGCACGTCCTCACGCACGCCCACCCCGACCACCAGGGGTGCAGCCGGCGCGTCTGCCAGGCGTTCGGGATCCCGCTCCTGTGCGGTGAGGCCGACCGCGCCGCCGCAGCGTCCGGGGACCAACGCAGCCTCATGGCCAACCCGGGATCGCCGATGGTCCCGCTCCTCAACCTCATGTCGGGCCCGGGTCAGCCGGTCGCGGGCACGCTCGCCGAAGGCGATGAGATCGGTGGGCTGAGGGTCATCGAGGTTCCCGGTCACACGCCGGGTCACCTGGCGTTCTGGGAGGAGCGGACGCGGGTGCTCATCCTCGGCGACGTGCTGTTCCACATGCAGCCGCTGACCCTACGGACGGCACTGTCGGAACCGTTCCGCTTCGCCACCTTCGATCGGGCGGCGAACCTGGCATCGGCACGGAAACTGGCGGCGCTGAAGCCCGAGACGATCTGCTTCGGTCACGGCCCGCCCCTCACGGACGGGGACGCGTTCCAGCGGTTCGTCGCCAACCTGCCGCGGCCATGATGGCGCGCCCGCGACGCGGGCGACGCGAGGGGCGTGGGGTCACGATTATCGTGGACGCATGGGGCCCACCACGTGGGGGATGCGGTGGGCAAGGCAACCGTGGCGCGACGTGCGCCGAGGTGCCGCATCGGCGGGCTGGGGTGGCGCAGCGGTCTCGCGGGGTCAGGTGAGCCTCATGGTTGGGGCGGACGGCGGCGCACGCGCCCAGCCGACGCGCGTGGCCGAACGGAGAGGAGACGACGTGGACACGCTCGATCGAGACTTCGCGACGGGGCTCTGGGACGTCGGCGACCCTCCTTGCCTCTCGCTCTACCAGCCGACCCATCGGCACCATCCGGACAACCTGCAGGATCCGATCCGCTTCGGGAACCTCGTGAAGGCGCTGGAGGATTCGCTGCTGCAACGCGTGTCGAAGGAGGAGGCCCAGGAGAGGCTGGAGCCCTTCCGGGTCCTCGCGGACGATCGCAGCTTCTGGAACCACACCCGCGACGGGCTGAGCGTCCTGGCCGCCAAGGGGACGTTCCGCGTCTACCGGCTGCAGCGGCCCGTCGCCGAACTGGCCGTCGTGGCGGACAGCTTCCACGTCAAGCCCCTGATCCGCATCGTGCAGTCCGCCGACCGCTACCAGGTTCTCGCTTTGAGCCGCCAGGAGGCCAAGCTCTTCGAGGGCAACCGCGACGCCCTGGACGAGATCGAGCTCCACGAGGACGTGCCCGGCGAGCTCACGGAGGCCTTGGGCGAGGAGCTGACCGATTCGCACCACACCGTCGCCGCGTACGGCGGCACCGGTGGCGCCCCCGCGGCCATGCACCACGGTCACGGCGGGCGCAAGGCGGAGATCGACATCGACGCCGAACGCTTCTTCCGCGCCGTCGACCGCGGGATCCTCGAGCACCACTCCCAACCTTCCGGCCTGCCACTGATCCTGGCCGCCCTCCCCGAACACCACCGCAGGTTCCACGAACTCAGCCGCAACCCGCAGCTCCTGCCGGACAGCGTCGACGTTCATCCGGACGCCTTGTCGTCGATCGACCAGCTGCGCGAGCGCGCCTGGCGGGTCATGGAGCCGCGCTACCTGGCGCGCCTGGCCGCCCTCGTCGACGAGTTCGGCAGCGCCAGGCCCCAGGGTCTCGCGGGCGACGATCTCGCCGAGGTCGCCAGGGCGGTGGTGGCCGGCCGGGTCGCCACGCTGCTGATCGAGGCCCGCCGCGAGGTTCCCGGTCGGATCGACGCTGCCACCGGCGCCATCGAGCTCGACGACCTGGACCACCCGGACGTCGACGACCTGCTCGACGACCTGGGGGTGATGGCCCTGCAGAGGGGTGGGCAGGTCGTCGTCCTGCCGACGGAGCGGATGCCGACGGAGAGCGGGATCGCCGCGATCTACCGCTACTGACGGCGGAGCCGGCCGGTCGCCGCCGCCGGCGTGGTCGTTCGTCCGGCGCCGGCCCGCCCGCCGCGGATCAGCCCGCCTTCCGCCCGTCGGGGTGCTCCGTGCCCTTGACGGCCCCGGGCTCGCCCGCGACGAAGTCCTGCTCCATGTAGGTCAGCACCTCGTCGGTCGACAGCACCTTGGCGACCGTGCCGCCCGCGACCTTGAGCGCGATCTCCTGGTTGTCGGTGGCCGTGGCGACCGCGTCGCTCACC
>CAZJUA010000286.1:0-19428 GCA_964549045.1 uncultured bacterium
GCGCAGCACGTAGGCGTTCTGCTGCGTGTCGGTCGCCAGGCCCAGGTAGTGCAGGCCGAAGTCGCAGTGCAGCAGGTCGCCGGGGCGGATGACCTCGTCCGGGCTGCTGCCGATGTCCCCGACGTGCACGCCGCGGCGTTGGATCGACACGGTCGGCTGGAACCAGCACGACAGCCCGAGGTCCGCCGCCCGCTGGCGCAGCCACCAGGCGACGTCGACGGCGGTGGTCACCCCCGGGTGGACGACGCGGCTGGAGAAGGCCTCGCCGATGATGCCGTGCGCGATCTGGTTGATGCCGCCCGCGGCGTCGATCTCGCCCTGGGTGCGGCGCTCGAGCCAGCCCACGGCCAGCCGCTCGGCCGACGCGGTACGGGCCCACAACTCCTCGCCGAGCGCGGCCCGGAGGGCGTCGTGCTCGTGGTGCGACAGGCCGTCGCCGAAGGCGAAGTGCTCGCCGACGTCGATGCCGATGCGCCGCGGGTCGCGCTCGGCGATCACCCGGCGCAGGCACGCCCACTGGTCCTCCTTGGCCTGCGCGGTGCGGCCCTTGTCCCACATCGCGGCGTAGTAGCCGTCCAGGCCGATGCCCGCGTTGGCGATCGCCATCGCCTCGAAGCCCTCGTCGGCCGCCGCGCCGCCCGCGGCCGCATCGCCGGAGCCGGAAGCGTCGGCCGCCCCGGGCGCGTGGAACACCAGGATCGTCCGCCTGCGGGCCGACATCATCGGCGCCGGCAGCAGGCTCATGAGGACCGGGTCCTCGTTGTACTCGCGGGCGACGACGAGCCACATGTCGAAGCCCTCGCGGCGCATCACCTCGGGCAGCACGGTGCGCAGGCGCTCCCTGAGCCAGCCGTTGACGACCTCGGTCTGGCGCCGCAGCGGCAGGATCTTGGCGGACCAGTCGCCGGCGTGGACGCGCTCGTAGGCGAGGCGGGCGGTGGGGGTGGTCATGCATGTCCTCCGATCACGCCCGACGATACCCAGCCGGCGCAGCGGCGAGACGCCGCCGACGCCCCCGCCTGGGTACCATCCGTCCCATGAGCGCCGACATGGATCCCGCCTCGCCCCTGGTCACCTCCGCGCCCCCCGGGCGCTTCTTCGGCTACTACCCCGGCACCGTCGCCGTGGTCACCTCCGCCCACGGTGGCGAGCGCAACGTCATGAGCGCCGGTTGGCACACGGCGCTCTCCGCCGAGCCGCCGCTCTACGGTGTCGCGCTCGGCCGCACGCGCCACACCCACGGGCTGGTCACGGCGTCCGGCGCCTTCGCCGTGCACTTCCTGCCGTTCGAACGCGCCGAGGCGATCGCCGGCGTCGGCTCGACGAGCGCCCGCGACGGGCTCGACAAGTTCGCGCGCTTCGCCCTGGCCGCCTCGCGCGGCGCCATCCTCGACCTGCCGATCCTGCACGACGCCTACCTGGCGTACGAGTGCCGGGTCACGGCCGTCCACGAGACCGGCGACCACGACCTCGTCGTCGGCGAGGTGGTGGCCGTGCACCACCGGCCGGAGGCCTACGACGAGCGGCGCCTGCTCGACGCCAGCCAGGCGCGACCCGCGGTCTACTACGGCCGCAGCCTCTTCGAGGCGCTGGGCGCGGGCGAGCGGGCGGTGTGGCTGCCGGGAAGCTGAGGGCGCGCCGCCGCCAAGGCGGCGGCATACCCCCGAGACCGCCGGATCAGTGGTCCTGCAACCGCCGGTCGAACACGTCGCGCAGGCCGTCACCGAGCAGGCTGAACCCCAGCACGACGATCGTGATGGCGAGGCCCGGGTAGAGCGTCACGTGCGGCGCGCTGCGGATCGCCTCGCGCCCCACCGACAGCATGCGGCCCCAGGAGATCTGCGGCGGCTGCGCGCCCAGACCGAGGAACGACAGCGCCGCCTCGGCGACGATGGCCGTGCCCATCCCCAGCGTCGCGATCACCAAGGTGGGGGCCCAGGCGTTCATCAGGATGTGCTTGAACAGCACGACGACGTGGCTCTGGCCGAGCGCCTTGACCGCCTCGACGAACTCCTCCTCGCGGATGGCGAGGACGTCGGAGCGCACCACGCGGGCGATCTGCGGGATGCGGACCACCGCGATCGCCACCATCGCGTTGACGATGTTCGGGCCGAGCGCGGCAACGATCGCGATTGCGAGCAGGATGCCGGGCAGGGCCAGGATGACGTCCATGAGCCGCATGATCAGGTTGTCGACCCAGCCGCCGACGTAGCCGGAGACCGCGCCGAGCACCACGCCGAACAGGAGCGAGATGCTGGTGGCGACGAAGCCGACCATGAGCGACACGCGCGCGCCGAGGATGAGCCGCGACAGCAGGTCGCGGCCGAGCTCGTCGGCGCCGAGGACGAACTGCGTGTTCAGCTGCCCCTCGACGATGAGGCCGCGCGGCGCGGCGTAACGCTCCCAGATGTCCTGCCGGTAGGGGTCCATCGGCGTGATCCAGGGGCCGATCGCGGCGACGACCAGCAGCAGGAGGATGATGATCGATCCAGCGACGACGTTCTTGTTGCGCAGCATCTTGCGCAGCATCGGGTTGCCGCGAAGCGGCGCGGGAACGGCGACGGCGGCCGGCACGTTAGCCATAGCGGATCCTCGGGTTGATCAGGCTGTAGCTCAGGTCGACGAGCAGGTTGACGAAGGCGAAGACCACCGCCAGCATGAGGACGCTCCCCTGGACCACCGGGAAGTCGCGCTGGCTGATGGCGTTGACGATGAGGCGGCCGACGCCCGGCCACGAGTAGACGACCTCGATGACGATCGAGCCGCCGAGCAGGGCCCCGAACTGCACGCCCACCACCGTGACGACGGGCAGGAGCGCGTTCTTCAGCGCATGGCCGTACACCACGGTCAGGCCCCTGAGGCCCTTGGCGCGCGCCGTGCGCACGTAGTCGCGCCCCAGCACCTCGAGCAGACTCGAGCGCGTCAGGCGCGTGATGAGCGCCATGATCGAGGTGCCGAGCGCCAGAGCCGGCAGCAGGACGTAGCGGAGGTGGTCCCACAGCACCACGGCGTCGAAGCGGGTGAACAGGGCGATCAGCGCGTCGCCGAACGACGGGCCGCGCCCGCCGATCGGCAGCCAGGCCACGTAGAGGGCGACCTGCGACAGCAGGATCAGCCCCACCCAGAAGTTGGGGGCCGCCACGCCGACCAGCGCGGCGAACATCGAGCCGAAGTCCACCCAGGTGTTGCGGCGCACCGCCGACAGCACCCCGAGCGGCACGCCGACGCCGATGGCGATGATCAGCGACCAGAGCGCGAGCTCGATCGTGGCCGGCATCCGCTCGAAGATGAGCGTGGACACGGGCAACTGCGAGCGGATCGAGAGACCCAGGTCGCCCTGGAGCGCGTGGCCGATCCAGCGCAGGTACTGCGCATACAGGGGCTGGTCGAAGCCGTAGATGCGGTTGAGCCGCTCCACGTCTTCGACGGTCGCCTCCTCGCCGAGCATGATCCTGACGGGGTCGCCCGGCGCCAGGTGCACGAGGAGGAACACCAGGACCGAGACCCCCAGGAGGATGAAGACCAGCGAGACGAGGCGCCTGAGAACGTACTGGAGCACGGCCCAGCCTACCTGACGAACACGAGGCCGGCGGGGGGCGTCGAGATGAACTCGGCGCCGGCCTCGGTGATGACGACGTCCTGCTCGGGTCCGATCGGGTGCCCGTCCACCCCCGTGCGTCCGTGGACGACCGGCTCGACGGTGTAGACCTCGCCCACCTCGAGGCGCCCCAGGCCGCGGGTGCCGTAGCGGTCGCCGAGCGGCGCCAGGGTGGTGCCGCCGTCGTGCACCGTCCTGCCGATCTGGTGGCCGAGCGCGTGCGTGTAGACGGGCGCCCCGTGCTCTTCGAGCACCCGGCGTGCGACGGCGTCGACCTGGTGACCGGCGACGCCGGGCTGCATCGCGGCCACGCTGGCGTGCACCGCCCCCATCGCCGCGTCGAAGCGCCGCTGGACCTCGGGCGGCGGCGCGATCTCGTCGGGGCGCGCCAGGTAGTACGTGCGCATGATGTCGGAGGTGTAGCCCTCGACGAAGACCCCCATGTCGATGACGACGGTGTCGCCCGCCAGCAGCGGCGCATCGCCCGCGCTGCGGTGCCCGAGACCGGCGGTGCCCGTCATCACCGCCGCGCCGTCGCTGAAGGAGTGGGTGACCCCGAGCTCGCGCTGCCGCCGCTTGATGAACTCGGCGACGTCGCGCTCCGTCAGGCCGACGCGCATGAACTGCCCGGCCTCGTCGAGCAGCTGCTCGGTGATCTCGACCGCGCGCCGCAGCCGACGCAACTCCTCGGGCGACTTGCGGGCGCGCAGCGGCTCGAGCACCGGCGCCGAGGAGACGGCGCGGGCACCCAGGCCTTCGTCGCCGACCATCCTCTCCAGCTTGCGCAGCAGGCCGACGGTCAGTCCGTCGACCAGGTAGTCGTCCTCGTGCTGGTTGAGGGCCACCACGTTGGGCTTCAGTTCCGCCCACACGGCCCGCAGGTGCGGGTCGAGCCCCTCGCGACCGTACGCGATCACCTCACCGAACGCCCCGGGCTGCTCGATGCCCGTGCGGTCGTAGTCGGCCACCAGCGCGATCTTGCGCCCCGCCGGGGTGAACACGAACGCCGACAGGCCGACCATCTCGTGGCCCGCGAACAGCAGGGTCGAGCGGTCGCTCCCCTCGCGGCAGAACACCACCCAGGCGTCGGCCTGCAGGTTCGGCAGCAGCCCGTCGAGCTGGGCGTGCTTCTCGCGGATCAGGGTCAGGTCGCTCTGCGTCATGGATCCTCCGGGCGCGCGGGTTCGTCCGGCGTCGTCGGGCCGCGTCGTACCGCGGACCCTGTTCGCGTCATCCCCGTCCAGGACGGCGGTGACGGGTGGCCGACTCGAGCGCAAGCGTACGTTCGCGCCAGCGGGGTGTCAACCTCCGAGAGGCCCTCCGGCGGGCGCATGACGACCGCAGGGCCGCCGTCTGCTACCATGTCGGTCACCATGAAACTGCTCCTGACCATCGTGCAGGACGCCGACGCCGCGAAGCTCGAGCAGGCGCTCCGCGAACGCAGCTTCCAGTCGACCAAGATGGCGTCGACCGGCGGCTTCCTCCGCGAGGGCAACACCACGCTGATCATCGGCGTGGACGACAAGGACGTCGCCCTGGTGCAGGAGATCATCCACGCCAACTGCCGGGAGCGCACCAAGGTCGTGACCGCGGGCTCGCCGCTGCACGCGGTCGAGGGCGCCTTCGCCTCCCAGCCGATGGAGGTGCCGGTGGGCGGCGCGATCGTCTTCGTGCTGAACGTCGAGGCCTTCCACCGGCTCTGAGTCCGCGCGACGCGTGGGCCGCGCACCACGTGGGCCCCGCGACGCGCGGGCCGCGCACCACGTGGGCCCAGCGACGCGCGGGCCGCGCACCGCGTGGGCCCAGCGACGCGCAGGCCGCGCACCGCGTGGGCCGCGGCCCACGCGGCCGGCGCCCGGTCCGCGGCGGCTCGCGCCTCAGCGGTGCCGGCCCTCGAGCGCCGCGCGATCGAGCGCCCGCAGCTCCGCGAAGCGGAACGACAGGGCGAGGCTCGTGAGCGCCAGGCCGGCCGCGATCGCGAAGGCGCCGCCGAAACCGATCCACGCCAGCGCCGCGCCCGCGGCGACCGGCGCCAGACTCGGCAGCGCCAGCACGCTGTTGGCGACCCCCACGTAGAGCGGTCGGTCGGCCTCGGGCGATACGGCGTACAGCAGGTTCCAGGCCGCGATGCCCATGCCAGAGTTGCCCGCCGCCGAGAACGCGAACACCAACGCGAAGACCCGCCAGTCGCCGGCGACCAGCGCGACGACGGGCGCCGCCACCAGCAGGGCGATCGCCACGTGCAGCACGTCGACGTTGCGGCCGCGGTCGGCGGGGCGACGGAGGACGAAGTTGATCGCGATCGAGGCGAAGGTCGCGACGATGACGTAGGTGCCCAGCGCGCTCGCCGGGGCGCCGAGCCGCTCGATCGCGTAGACGGCGTAGAAGGGCTCGGCCAGCAGGCCCGCCAGCGCCAAGAAGCGCACGCGCAGGTAGCGCCGAAAGCTCGGGTCGCCGCGCAGCACGGCGGGCAGACGCCTCAGCGTGCCGCCGAGCGGCTGCTTCAGCGCGATCTTGCCCTCGGGTTCACGGACCAACGCGAAGGCGAGGTAGGCGCCGGCGGTGAGCAGCGTCCCCAGCAGGAACACCAGGGCGAAGTCGGTCGGGAAGGCGAGCTCGCCGTCGAGCACCCGCCGCAGGACGAGGCCCGACAGCAGCGCGAGCAGGCCGCCGATGCCGTTGCGTAGCGCCCAGAAGGTACCGAGCCGGTAGTGGGGAACGACCTTGGCGGTGACGTCGGCGAAGGGCACGCCGCCGATGCCGCCCGCGACGGAGTTGACCAGCACCATCGCCAACGTCAGCGGCACGAGGATCGCGGGCCGATCCCCGACCAGGAACACCGTCAACGTGAGGCAGCCGAACGCGATGACCCGCAGCGTCGAGGTCCGGCGGTAGAGCGGCAGCTTGAACGGCACGTGGGCGAGCCGGGTCGCCACGAACAGTTGCGGCAGGAACCACCCGCCCACGCGCAGCGCGGGGATCAGGCCGATCGCCCAGGCCGGCGCGCCGAGCGCGGCCAGGAAGGGCGCGAGCACCAGGCCCGAGTGGAAGAACGCCTCGCCCCCGTTGACCAAGACGCCGTTGTAGACGCCCAGGAGGAAGTTGCGGTTCGGCGGGCCCCAACCCTTCGCCTGCACCCGCGCATGCTACCGCCGCGGCGGGCCGCGACCGTCCCGCCGGGGCGCGAGCGCGAAGACGCACTCAGTCGATCAGGTGGTGCTCCAGCGCCCACCGCACCAGGCCCGCGCGGTTGCGCACCCCGAGCTTCTCCCCCGCGCGCTCGCGGTAGGTCGCGACGGTCTTCTCCGAGATGGACAACGCCTCGGCGATCTCGCGGTAGGTGCTCCCCTGCGCCATGTGGCGCACGACCTCGAGCTCGCGACGGGTGAGCCGAACGTGCTTGTACGGATCGGGCCGTCCGGCAGCCCGCGCCACCTCGGCGAGCAGCTGCGGCGGCGCGTAGTACTCGCCGCGCATCGCCGCCATGATCGCGTCGACGAGCTGCGTCTCGACCGCCGACTTGGGCACGTAACCCGAGCCGCCGGCCTCGAGGAACCCCTGCACGTACTCGGGGTCCTCGTGCATCGACAACGCCACGAGCCTCGGCGCCGGGACCAGGCGCCGCAGCTGACCCGCGGCGGCGATGCCGTTCATCCCCGGCAGCGACAGGTCCATGAGCACCACGTCCGGTCGAAGATCCGGCACCCGCGCGATGGCCTCCTCGCCGCTATCGGCCTCCCCCACCACGTCCAGCTGCTCGTGGGCATGCAGCAGCGCCCGCACCCCGGCGCGTACGATCCGGTGATCGTCCACCAGGAAGAGCCGGATCGGGCAGGGCATGCCGTGGTTGCCGCCGCGTCCGCCGTGGTGGCCGCCGTATCCGCCCTCGTCCGTGGCCCCGCTCACGGGAGCGGCAGCCTCCCGTGCACGCTGCAGCCGCCGCCGGGCGCGCTCTCGAGGCGCAGGCTGCCCCCGAGCAGTTCGAGTCGCTCGCGCATGCCGATCAGGCCGATGCGTTCGGCCGGTGCCAACGCCGTCGGGTCGAAGCCGACGCCGTCGTCCTCCACCACCAGCTGGACGGAGCCACGCGACACGGTGACGACGATGGAGGCCTCGGCCGCCTGCGCGTGCCGCACCACGTTGGTCAGCGCCTCCTGCGCCACCCGGTAGAGCACCGTCTCCACCTGCGGCGACAGCCGCTCGGGGATCTCGACCAACACCGTGACCGCGATGCCGTAGCGCTCGTGCAGCTCACGCCCGAAGCGTCGCAGGGCCGCCGCCAGACCCAACTCGTCGAGCACCGAGGGGCGCAGGTCGAGCGCGATGCGCCGCACGTCGGCGAGCGTCACGGCCGTCAGCGACCGCAGCCGTCGCAGTTCGCCGTGAGCGCCGTCGGTCGCGGGGGTCAACCGCTCCAGCTGCCGGTCGAGCCCAAGGAGCATGGCCGTGAGCGACTGCCCGATCTGGTCGTGCAGGTCGCGTGCGATGCGGCCGCGCTCCTCCTCCTGGGCGGTCAGCAGGGCCTGCAGCAGCCGCGATCGCTGTGCCTCCTTCTCCTCCAGGCTCCGACGCAGGCGGCCGCCCTGGGCCGTCGCCGCGACGACCTCCGCGACGCCGAGCAGGAACGAGGTGGAAACGTCGGGACCGCCGCCGAGTCCCAACACGCCGTCGTCGGCCACCGGGATCAACCACCACCCCCCGTGCCGTCGCGGTCCCTCCCCGGCCGCCACCGCCACGGCGATCGCCGCGTCGGGCCGGTCGTCATCGGCACCGGCGCCGACCGTGCACCACCGGCGTCCGTCCTTGGCGCGCCACCACGCCTCCCCCGCGGCGAAGCGGCCCTCACCGACCAGCGTCCGCAACGCCAGCCCCGCCGCCTCGAAGCCGGTCGCGGCACCCTCCAGGGCCCGTGACAACTCGAGCAGCGTCTCGAGCTCGAGGTTGCGGTGACCCGGGCGCCCCATGGGACCCGCGCGCCCGGCGGGCTCGGTGCGCGCGTCGGGCGGATCGATCGCCGGAGCGGGGTCGCTCAGCCCTCGGCCTCGCCGCTGCGGATGAGGAGGAAGGGCCGCTTGGCCCTGCGGAGCGCGCCCTCCGCCACCGAGCCGAACATCCAGCGGTTGAACCCCCGGCGCCCGTGGGTGCCCATGATCACCAGATCGTGTTCGTCCTCGGCCTCGAGGATCGCCTGTACCGGGGCGCGGTTGTCGACCCGTACCGCGGTGGCGTGAACCCCGCTCGACTCGGCGACCGCGGTGGCCGCCTGCAGGGCCTCGTCGGCCATCGCCTTGAGGTCGTCCCATAGCTGCGCGGAGTAGGGCAGCGCCTCGGGGCTGGCGGTGCCGGTGGTGAGCGGGTTCTCGAGCGCGTAGAGGAAGGTGATCTCGGCGTCGATGGCCTTGGCCAGCTCGACCGCCTCGTGGACCGCGTGCTGGGCGCACGCGCTGCCGTCCGTCGGAACGAGGATCTTGCGGTACATGCGGTACCTCCCTCGCAAGCGGCGCGCGAGCACCTCGGCCGGGCCGGCGTAGGCATCTCGCGGACGCGCTTGCCTAACCTCAGTCTAGGGCCTCGGGCGCCAGCGCGCGTGGCCGCGCGGCGCGCGTGGCCGCGCGGCGCGCGATCGGCCGTGCGCACCGCCCGGATGCGCGCCGGTGCCCGCGTGTCGGACTTTCACGGACCCGCGCCACCTCGTGATGCGGTTCACTAGGGGTACCGGGTTCGTGGGCCGCCACAGCGATCCGCGACCGGCTCCGGTCACCGTGACCACCCCCGGCAGCCCGCTCACGGTGGCCGGACCCTTTTGGGCCCCCGGCATCCTGCTAGCATGAGGTGAGCGCCGGACGCGCGTCCCGCGTCGCCCGTCGCGTCGGTTCGGCGTCAGCGACAGGGAACCATCAGCTGGAGGGACCCCATGCGTATCCTTCACGCGACCGACTTCAGCCACACCGCCGAACTCGCCAGGACGCTCGCCGTCGACGTCGCCCGCCGCGCCGCCGCGCAGTTGCACGTCGTGCACGTCCAGCAGCACTTCCAGGAGGGCCACGGCCGCGCCTACCTGCCCGCCGGGTCCGACGCGATCAACCCCGAACTCCAGCGGCGCCTCGAGGAGGAGCGGCAGGCGGAGACCCGCGGCCTGCTGGACCAACTCGCTCTCCTCGCCGAGGCCGGCGCGACCACCGAGCTGGTCTGGGGCGAGCCGCTGCGCGAGCTGCTGCGGCTGGCGTCCGACTTCGACCTGCTGGTCATGGGGGCCCACGGCCGGACGCCGTTCGACGACGTCTTCCTCGGTGGCGTCGCCGGCCGCGTCGTGCGGCGCACCACGACCCCGGTGCTGACCGTCCGCGAGAACTGCCCGACGCGGCAGGTCGGCCGGCTGCTGGTCGCGACGGATTTCCAGGAGGCCGCCCTGGGCGCCTGGACCTTCGCCAACTGGTTCGCCGAGCGCACCCACGTCAAGCTCGTGCTGGCGCACGTCGAGGAGGGCCCGGCGGGCGAGGCGGGTTCCTCCCAGGCGCGCCTAGAGACGCTCTCGGCCGGGCGCGCGGAGCGCATCGTCGTCGCCGGCGGCAACCCGATCGACACGCTGCCCAAGCTCGCGGCCGAACTCGGCGCCGACGCGATCGTGGTCGGCATGAAGCGCCACGGCGCCCTGGCGGGCCTGATCATGGGCGCCCGCGGCGACGCGCTGGTGCGCTCCAGCCCGATCCCGATCCTCAGCGTGGCCCGCGACCTGAGCACGTGCGCCCGGCATAGCCGGGCGCCTGGCGTTCGTGGGGGCCTGAGGGTACCCCCCTCAGGCCCCCACGAACGCACGCGTGACGAGTTCCCGCGCCTCGGCGATCAGCCGCTCCAGGTGCGCCTCGCCGCCGAAGCTCTCGGCGTAGATCTTGTAAACGTCCTCGGTGCCCGACGGGCGGGCGGCGAACCAGCCGCGCTCGGTGACGACCTTGAGGCCGCCGATCGGGGCGTCGTTGCCCGGCGCGCGCGTCAGCACGGCGGTGACGCGGTCGCCGGCCAGTTCGGTGGCCGTGACCGCCTCGGGCGACAGGTTCGCGAGGGCGCGCTTCTGCTCCGGCGTCGCGGGGGCATCGACGCGCCGGTAGGCGGTCGCGCCGAGCTCCGCCGTCAGCGCCGCGTGCCGCTTGCCGGGATCGTCGCCGGTCACCGCCGTGATCTCGGCCGCCAGCAGCGCCAGCAGGATGCCGTCCTTGTCGGTCGTCCAGGCGCGGCCGTCGCGCCGCAGGAAGCTGGCGCCCGCCGACTCCTCGCCGCCGAAGGCGATGCGCCCATCATGGAGGCCGTCGACGAACCACTTGAAACCGACCGGCACCTCCTCGAGCCGGCGCCCGGCCCGCGCCACGACGCGGTCGATCAGCGCGCTCGACACCAACGTCTTGCCGACCGCCAGCTCGGGCGACCAGCCCGCGCGGTGACCCAGGAGGTAGTCGATCGCCACCGCCAGGTAGGCGTTGGGGTCGAGCAGGCCGCTGCCGGGCACCACGATCCCGTGGCGGTCCGCATCGGGGTCGTTGCCGAAGGCGACGTCGAAGCGGTCGCGCAGGCGCACCAGGTTCGCCATCGCGTAGGGCGAACTGCAATCCATGCGCACCTGGCCGTCGTGGTCGAGCGGCATGAACGCGAACGAGGCGTCGATCGTGCGGTCCACGACGACGAGGTCGAGCGCGTACGCGTCGGCCACCCGGTCCCAGGTGGCGAGGCTGGCGCCGCCCATCGGGTCGACCCCCAACCGCACCCCGGCCGCGCGCACGGCCTCGAGGTCGAGTGCGCTGCGCAGGTCGTCGACGTACGGCCCGACCACGTCGCGACGGTGCGTGGTGGCGGCCGATAGCGCCGCGCGCCAGGCGGACCGCCGCGTCGGGCCGCCGCCGTCCTCCAGCAGCGCGTTGGCCCGGCGCTCGATCGCGCCGGTGACGTCCCCTCCGGCGGGCCCGCCGTGCGGCGGGTTGTACTTGATGCCGCCGTCCTGGGGCGGGTTGTGCGACGGCGTGATGATGATGCCGTCGGCGCTTTGGCCGCGCACGGCGGCGTGCCGCAGGATCGCGTGCGAGACGACCGGCGTGGGGAGCGGTTCGAGGTCGCGCTCGACGACCACCTCGACCCCATGGCCGGCCAGCACCTCCACAGCGGTCCGGAATGCGGGTTCGGAGAGCGCGTGCGTATCGGCGCCGAGGAACAGGGGCCCGCGGACGCCGGCCTCGCGGCGGTGCTCGACGATCGCCTCGACGATGGCGGCGACGTGGGCGTCGTTGAACGCGCCCTCGCTGGCGCGACCCCGGTGACCCGAGGTCCCGAACGCCACCCGCTGTCGCGGGTCGCTGGCGTCGGGGGCGTGGGTGTAGTAGTCCGCCACGAGCCGGGGCACGTGGGCACGGCGTTCGGGTCCGGCGGGGCGTCCGGCGTCGGGATGCACGGGCATGCGGCCTCCTCGGGTGGCTCGTTCCACCCAAGGCTAACCCAAGGTGGGCCCATGCACGATGTGCTTCACCTGCGTGAACGATTGTCGGCTGGCTGACGGTACTTCACACGAGTGAAGCGAATGCTGTGTGGCCGATGCCGCAACCCCCCGACGTGACCCCCGCCAGCGACGCCGACGAGCGCGCCACCCTCGTGCGCGAGCTCGCGTTGCACGCCATGGCGGCGCTGCGGGCCCTCCAGCACTTGGCCCAGCGCGCCTTCGAGCCGCTCGGACTCAGCCCCTCGCAGGTGCTCGTTCTCCTCATGATCCAGCGCGGCGTCGACCAGCCGAAGGCCCTCGCCGAGCAGCTGGAGACCGTCCAGAGCGCGGTGTCCGCCGTGCTCCGCGAGCTGCAGGGCCGCGGTCTCGTGGCGCGCGCCGTCGACCCGAGCGACCGACGCCGCGTCCACCTGCAGGTGACCGATGCCGGTCTCGCCACGCTGGAACGGGCGGGCGAGGTGTGGCTCGCCAGCGCCGAGGATCGGTTGTCCGACGTCCCCCTCGAGGACCTGCGCGCGACCTCGCGCGTCGTCGACCTGCTGACCCGCACGGGGCACCCGTGACCGGGCCTCGCCCGCTTGCAGGAGCCCAGCCGGCAGCCCGCCCGGCGCGCGGCGCCGGCCGGCGCCTGCGCCGCCACCGCTGGGCCGCGGCCGCCTTGCTCGCGGCGCTGCTCGCCTCCACGGCGGCCGGGCAAGGCACGGGGCCCGCGGCGCCGGCCGAGCCGGTCGCCAGCGATCAGCTCGTCGCCCTCCTGCGCGCCCTCGACGGCCACCCCGCGCTCGCGGCCGCCGACGCACTCGCGCGCGCGGCCGCCCTCCGCGCCGACGCGGTGCGGTCGCCCATCGCGCTCTCGGGTCAGGTCGACCTCCAACGCCTGCAGGTCGAGCCCGCCACGGACCCGCTCCCGCCGCCCTTCGAGGACCTCTTCGAGGTCGACGAGGCCAGCGACAGCTTCTCGGTCCGCCTAGTGCTGCGCCCCTTCCTCTTCGGCGACCTCGCGGACCTCGGCGACCAGCGCCGGATCGAGGCCGAGCGGGCGGACCTGCAGGCGCGCGAGGCCCGCGCGGGCCTCGAGGCCCAGGCGGTGCAGGCCGCCCTCGGCGTGTGGCTCGCCGACCTCGGCGTCGGCCTCGCGGAAGACGGACTCGCGCTGGCCGAGCTCGCCGAGGCCGGCGCCCGTCGGCGCGCGGAGGCCGGCGGCGCCAGCGCGCTCGAGGTCGGGCGCGCCGAACTCGCCCGCCGCGAGGCCCTCGCCGCCCTGCGCGACGCGCGACGGCAGCGCGAGTTGGCGGTCGCGCGCAGCGCATCGCTCGCCGGCGACGCCCGGCTCGACGGCCCCTTCGCGCTGACACCCGTCTTCGGGACCCCCCCGGACGTGATCCGCGCCACGCTCGACCTGGCGCTGGCGGACGTCGGCGCGCGCAACGGCGAACGCGCCCTCCTCCCGACCCTCCAAGCCGGCTACACCTGGCTCCTCGACGACGGTGGCTCCGTCACGCTCGGGCTCGAGAGCCGCACGCTGCAGCCTGCGATCAGCTACGCCAGCGGCGGCGCGGGCGGCGGGGGCGGCGGCGGCCTGGAGGGCCTGGCGCCCGAGGGGACGGCGCCGACCGTCCGCGGGGTCCTGAGCGTCTCCCTGTCGTGGTCCCTCTCACCCCAGACCCTGCTCGAGAGCGACGCCCTGCGGCAGCAGCAGGCCGCCGCCGACGCCGGCCTGGCCTCGGCCGTCGACCGCGCCAACCTCACCCAGCAGGCGCTCGCGGGCGCCCTGGCGACGAGCGCCGCCCGCGTCGAGCTCAGCGCCTTCGAGCTCGAGCTCGCCGCGCTCGAACGCGACGCCGTCGACGCGCGCTACGCCGCCGGCGGAGCCAGCGAACTCGAGCGGCTGCAGGCCCACCTGCAGTGGCGCCAGGCCGTCCTCGGCCACGCCCGCGCGCGCATCGACGAACTCTCCGCCGTGCTCGACACCTACACCACCTACGCCATTCCCCTCTCGGAGGTCCTGCCGTGACGCCGTCCCACCGCCCCACCGCGCCCGCCGCCGGCCTCCGCCGGCTCCCCCGCGGGTCCGCGCGCACGCTCGTCGCTCGCGCGCTCGCCCCGGTCGCCGCCTGCGTCGTCGCCACCAGCCTCGTCGCCGCCGCCTTCGCGCAGGACGCGCCCGTGCGGAACGCGCCGGCGGCCACGCCGACCGCGGACCAGGCCGGCCTCGACGACCTGCTCGCCAGCGTCGACGGCCGCGTCGGCGTCATCACGGCCCGACTCGATCTCGACGAGGTGGAGCGGGCGCTGGCGCGCACCGAGGCCGACCCGCTCGCGCTGCGGCTCGACCTGACCCGCGCCCGCCAGGCCGTCGCGCTGGCCGAGGCGGAGGCGCGCGCCGCCCGCTTCGACGCGCTGGCCGAGATCGCCGGCGCCTGGGCCCGCGTTCGCGAGACCGAACTGCAGGTGCAGCTGGCGGCCGCCGCCCGCGACCTCTCCGCCCGCGCCCTCGACATCGCGCGCCTGCGCGCCGAGCGCGGCAGCGCCACCCAACTCGACGTCGAGGAGGCGGCCACCAGCCTCGAGGACGCCGACAAGAACCTGGCGGCGGCCCGCGACGGCCTGGCGCTCGCGCGCGCCGACCTCGCCGGCCTGACGGGCCACCGGGGACCCGTCGCCCTGCAGCCGCTCGAGCGCGAGCGGCTGGAACGGGCGCTGCCGGACGACGAGGTGTTCGAGGCCGCGCTCGAGGGCCTGCCCAGCCTGCTGCAGATCGCCCACGGGGTCGAGCTGGCCGGGATCGGCGTCGAGCTGCTCGACCCGAGCTTCGCCTCGCGCGCGCAGATCGAGCAGGCCGAGACGCAGCTCGCCCAGGCCGAGGCCGGCGCCGCCGAGGCGCGCCGCGGGCTCGCGCTGCGCACGCGCGCGCTCCTGAACGCGGTCGTCACGGCCCGCGAGACCGACCGCATCGCCCGAGACGCGCTGGCCCAGGCGCGCGAGCGCGAGGCGATCGAGGTGCGCCGGTTCGAGGCGGGCCTGATCGCCGAGATCGCCCTCGAGCAGGCGCGGCTGACGACCCGCCAGGCCGAGCTGCAGGCGGTGCAGGCCGAGCACGGCCTCATGCTCGCGCTGCTCGACCTGCAGGCCGGCACCCTGGTGCCGTTGGAGGGATGGGATGGCCGCTGAGGACCGCACCGCCCCGGTGAACGCACCGCGTCCCGCCGGGGCGCCGGAACCCCTCGCACCCGGCGAGGCGGCCGAACGCCGGCCCGCCCGCCGCGGCCGGGCGCTGGCGCTCGCGCTGGCCCTGGCGCTCGTCCTCGGCGCGACGCTGGTGGCCTGCGGCAACGGATCGGGCGATGACCCGCAGGCCGGCGGCGATGCCAGCGCAGCCGCCACGTCGTCCGTCGATCCGGCGCGCGCCGTGCGCGCATCACCGATCTCCGTCGGGCCCCTCGTCGCCACCCGCAGCGCCTCGGTCACGCTGCGCCCCGCGCAGGAGAGCCGGGTGGCGGCGGGCGCCAGCGGTCGTGTGGACGCCATCCTCGTCCGCGAGGGCGCCACCGTGGCCGAGAGCGACCCGCTCGTCCGCCTCGACGACACCCAGGCCCGCGTGGCGGTCGACGGCGCCGAGCTCGCGCTGGCGCAGGCGCGCATCCAGCTCGAGCGGGCCCGGCGGAGCTCGACCGACGCCGTCGTGCAGGCGGCCGCCGCCGCCACCACCGCCGAGCAGAACCTGGCGCTGGTCCGCCGCCAGCTCGCCGAGGCCGAGTCACTGCTCGAGCTCGGCGCCGTCGCATCCACCGACGTCGACGCCCTGCGGGCGCAGGCGTCCCAGGCGCAGTCGGCCGTGCTGCAGGCCCGCGAGGCCGTCGAGCGTGCGGACCGCGCCGACACCGAGGACCTGGCGTTGCTCGAACTGCAAGCGCAGCAGGCCGAGGTCCAGCTGCGTCAGGCGCGCGACGCGCTGGCCGAGACGGTCGTGCGCGCCCCGTTCGCCGGCGACGTGGCCGAGCTCTTCACGGAGGTCGGCGAGTTCGTCGGCGCCGGAAGCCCGGTGGCGCGCCTGCTGGGCAGCGGCCCCAAGGTCGCGTCGTTCACCGTCCCCCCCGAGGACGCGCCGCTGCTCGAGAACGCGGGTGTCGTGACGATCGACTACGCGGGGCTCGAGCTGCCCGCCACCATCACCCGCCTCGAGCGCCAGGCCCAGCAGGCGCGGCTCGTCACCGTGCTCGCGTTGATCGATGCCGACGCGCCGCGCACGCCCCCTGGCGCCCTCGCCGAGGTCCGCTACGACGTCACGCTCGGGGAGGGCCTGCGGGTCCCGTCGGGTTCGCTGCTCGCCGACGCCGGCCGCACCTACGTGTTCCAGGTGGCCGACGACGGCGCCCTCAGCGTGGCCCGCCGCACCGAGGTGCGGGTCGTGGCCGAGAGCGGCAACGTGGCGGTGGTCGTGGGCGTGCCCGAGGAGG
Organism: uncultured bacterium; assembly: GCA_964549045.1. GTDB lineage: Bacteria > Deinococcota > Deinococci > Deinococcales > Trueperaceae > JAABTL01. The sequence goes on from CAZJUA010000286.1 coordinate 16,535, forward strand.
CGCTCGCGCCGGGCGCCCTGGTGATCTCGCCGCGTCCCCTGGACGTGCGCGACGGCGCCCCCGTGCGCGTCGTGGGGGAGTGAAGCAGACCGCATGAACCGCCTGATCGCCTTCTTCGTCGAGCGCTGGGTGTTCGCGCTCTCCATCTTCCTGGCGGTCGTCTTCTTCGGCCTCTCGGCCGGCAGCCGGACCGGCGTCGACCTGCTCCCCGAGTTCGAGTTCCCGATCGTCGCCGTCAACGTCAGCTACCCCGGGGCGGGCTCGGCGGAGACCGCCCGCCAGCTGGCCGAGCCGATCGAGGACGCCGTCGCGACCATCGCCGGCGTCACCGACATCAGCTCCTTCAGCGGCGAGGGCTTCGCCTTCGTCATCGTGCAGTTCGTGTTCGGCACGTCGGTCGACCAGGCGGCCATCGACGTCAAGCAGGCGGTCGACCGGGTCGCCCCGACGCTGCCCGAGGACGCCTCCGATCCCGTCATCCAGAAGTTCGACCCCAACGACCAGGCGATCCTCACGCTGGCGCTCATCGCGCCCGGCGAGGACCTGCTCGAGGTCCGCAGCGTCGCCCGCGAGCGCCTCGAGACGCAGCTGCAGCAGGTCGCGGGCGTGGCGGCGGTGACCACCCTCGCCCCGGTCGCGCGCGAGGTGCAGGTGCTCCTCGACCCGGCGAGACTGGAGGCGCTGGGCCTGTCGCCCTCGCAGGTGGCCGGCGCCATCCGCGCCGCCTCCGCCACGGTCCCCGCCGGCAGCATCGAGGTCGGCGGCGAGCGCATCCTGCTGTCGGTGCGCAGCGAGCCGGCGGATGCCGACGCCGTCGCCGGGTTGTTCGTCGACCCCGGCCGCGGGGTGCTCGTCAGCGACGTCGCCACCGTGCGGGACACGCTCGCCGAGCCGGAGCGTTTCGTGCGACTGAACGGCGAGAGCGCCGTCCTGCTCGAGGTCCGCAAGGCGTCGGGCGCCAACTCGGTCGCGACGGCCAGCGGCGTGCGCGCGCGGCTCGCCGAGATCGAACTGCCCGACGGTTACGAGGTCCGCACGATCGGCGACAGCACGGTGTTCATCGAGAACTCGGTGCGCGACACGCTGAGCGAGACGCTCCTCGCGGTGCTGGCGGTGGCCTTCGTCGTGCTGCTCTTCGTCGGCCGCCTCGGCTCGACCTTCTCGGTCGTGCTCGCCATCCCCATCACGTTGACCGGCGCGGTGATCGTCTTCGGCCTCCTGGGCTTCACCTTCAACGTCGTGACGCTGCTGGCGATCACGGTCGCGGTGGGCCTGGTGGTCGACGACTCGATCGTCATCGCGGAGAACATCGACCGCTTCCGCGCGCTGGGGCTGGGCCTGAAGGAGGCCGTGCTGCAGGGTGCCGGCGAGGTCTCGGTGGCCGTGCTCACCGCCACGCTGTCGCTGCTGGCGGTGTTCATCCCGATCGGCTTCCTGCCGGGCGTCATCGGGCAGTTCTTCAGCCAGTTCGGCCTGTCGCTGGCCGCCACGATCGCGGTGAGCTACCTCGAGGCGATGTTCTTCCTGACGGTGCGCCTGGCCTACCTCCCGAACCCCCTCCCGCCCGCCTGGCGCGACCTCCCGGGGGCCCTCGGCGCGGTGCGGCGCGACGTCGCCTGGACGCTGCGCCTGTGGCGCCGCAGGCGCTTCGCCCTGGCGCTGCTGGCCGTGGCCGGCGGCGTCCTGCTGGCCACCCGCCAGGGTTGGTGGCCCGCCGGCTTCGGCGGGTGGCTGGAGCGCATCGGCCCGTCGTGGCTGGGCGCGCCCGACGGCTGGCCGCTCGCGGCCGCGCTGGCGATCGTCGCGCTGCTGCTGCTCGCCGCGCTGCTCGCGCCGCTGCTGGGCGCGTTCCGCTACCTGGGGCGCGCCGCCTACCACCTCGTCGGCGCGCCCCTGCGCAGCCTGCACGAACTGACCGACGGCGCGGTGCGGCAGCTGCGCGAGGGCTACGGCGACGCGCTCGGCTGGGTGCTCGACCGCGCGAACGCCACCCTCGTCGTCGCCGCGCTGCTGGTGGCCAGCCTCGGCGTCATCTTCCCGCTGATCAGCTTCAACTTCGTCTCACCCGTCGACGCGGGCCAGGTGGCGGTCCGCATCGAGCTGCCCCCCGGCACGCCGCTGTCGCGCACGGACACGGTCGCGGCGCTGGCGGAGCGGGTGGTGCGCGACCACCCGGCCGTGCGTGACACGGTGGCCACGGTGGGCACCGGCGGCGCCTTCGGCAACCCGGACGCCGTGCGCGCCACCGTGCGCCTGGAGCTCCAGGACGGCCGCGACGCCTCCGCCTTCGACGTCGCCGACGAGCTGCGCCCGCGGGTCGAGGCGGCCCTCGCCGCCTACCCGGAGGCGCGCGTGTCGGTCGCCTCGGACGACGGCGGCGCGGTCCCGGTGGAGACCGGGTTGTCGCTGACGCTGGCCGCCAACGACCGTGAGCTGCTCGAGGTGCGCGACCGCCTGGCGCGCGACGTCATGGCCGACGACCCGTGGCTGCGCGACGTCCGCTCCAGCCTGGAGGGCAGCGTGGCGGAGCGGGTGTTCGTCGTGTCCAGCACGGCGCTCGCCGGTACCGGGCTCACGACCAGCGAGGTGGCCGGCACGCTGCGGGCCTACAACGTCGGCGTGCGCGCCGGCGAGCTGCGCGAGGCCGGCGAGGAGACGCCGATCGTCGTCCGCGTCAACCCGGCGGCCGTGGCCGACGAGCAGACGCTGCTGTCGCTGCCGATCTTCGCCCCGGCCCTGCGTTCCTACCTGCCCCTGGGGCTGCTCGGCCGCTTCGAGCTGCGGCCGGCGCCCACCTCGATCGACCGCGCCAACCAGTCGTACGTGTCGGCGCGGACCCGGCCCGGGGGCGGCCGCCGGCCCCCCCCCCCCCCCCGGCGCGCCGCGGCCCCGGG
>CAZJUA010000287.1:0-6156 GCA_964549045.1 uncultured bacterium
CACGTCTTGGCCGAGCCGCGTCCAGTAACCGGCCGCCGCGCCCTGGCGGGCGGCCGCGATGACCGCGTTGGAGGTGTCGCCGCCGAAACCCTGCAGGTACCGGGGGCCGCCATCGCCGGGCTCGGTCACCTCGTTGAACTCGAGCAGCGGCTCGCCGAGGCCGAGGACGTCGAGCGTCTTCGCCACGGCCTAGATCCGGTTGTACTTGGCGAGGCCCGCGGCCAGCGAGCCGCTCTCGCGGATGAAACGCGCCTGCTCGGCCTCCTTCTTCTCGATGTCGAGCGACATCGCCAGCACCTCGTCGACGTGGGCCTGCGGCACCACGACCACGCCGTCGATGTCGGCGACGACCAGGTCACCGGGATGCACGGTGATGCCGCCGCACTCGACCGGCACGTTGGCCGCCAGCGTGCGGAAGCGGCCGACGGTGGTCCCGGGCGAGACGGCGCGGGCGTACACCGGGAAGTCGTAGTCGCGGCGGATCTCCGTGACGTCGCGCACGCCGCCGTCGAGGATCGCGCCGGCGAGGCCGTTGACGACGGCGCCGGCGGTCATCAGGCCGCCCCACACCGCCAGGTCGCACTCGCCGCCGGTGCCGATGACGACCACCGAGCCGGCCGGGCTGGCGTCGATGATCTCGAGCGCGTGCGTCGGCGGGTGCTTCTCGTCCGTCGGGCCCTCGGCGACCGTGACCGCCGGCCCGACGACCTTCTTGTCGTTGATGCGTGGCTTGACGCTGTGATGCAGGTAGCCACGCCGGCCAACGATCAGGTCGACGGCGTCGGCCACCGAGGCGGTCGCGACCGTGTGGAACTGGGCGATGACGTGGTCCGGGTAGGTCATGGGGCCTCCAGGGGGTGATCGAATGGGATGAAGCGTGGCGGCAACGCGCGGCAGATCAGTTGGGCCAAGGGTTGACCCATGCGCGCGGCGCCTCGCCGGAGAAGACGCGGGCGACCTCCTGCGCGGCCCGTTCCTGCAGCTCGCGCACCGAGGCCTCGGAGTACCAGGCGGTGTGATCGGAGAGGACGACGGCGTCGAGCCCGCGCAGCGGGTGATCGGGCGCGAGGGGCTCGCGCTCGAAGACGTCGATGCCGGCGCCGAAGAGCCGGCCGGCCCGCAGCGCCGCGACGAGGGCGCCCTCGTCGACGAGGCCGCCGCGGCCGGTGTTGACGAGGATCGTGGTCGGGCGCATCGACGCCAACTCCGCCGGGCCGATCAGGTGGCGGGTCTCGTCGGTGAGGGGCGCGTGCAGGGAGATCAGGTCGGCATCGCGGCACAGGGTGGCGACGTCGACGCGCTCGGCGTCGGCCGGCAGGTCGGCGGCGTACGGGTCGGCGACGAGCAGACGCCGGGGGGAGAACGGCCGCATCTTGGCCAGGAAGGCGCGGGCGATCGCGCCGAAGCCGACGAGGCCGAGCGTTCGCCCCGTCAGCGAGTGCATCGGCTCCGCCTGCCCCACGCCCCAGGCACCGGCTCGCACGGCGCGGTCGCGCGGCACGATCCTCCGGGCGACCGCGAGCAGCAGCGCCAGCGCGTGGGTGCTGACCTCGTCGACGCCGTAGCCGGGCGTGTTCGCCACGTGGATGCGGCGCTCGCGCGCCGCCTCGAGGTCCACGTTGTCGACGCCGATGCCGTAGCGCACGATCGCCCTGCAGCGACGCAGGCGCTCGATGACGCCGCGGTCGATGCGCGCCTCACGCACGAGCAGCGCGTCGGCCTGCGCCAGTGCCTCGTCGAAGCCGGGCTCTCCGGGCGCGGTGGTCTCGATGCCGGCGACGCCGAAGGGGGCGAGGATCGCCCCCTCGGTGTCGTAGCTCTGGTAGCCGTTCCCGACCACGAAGACGCGGCGGGTGGGGCGGCTCACGTCGTCGCCGTCAGTTGCCGCGGAACTCGTCGATGGCGGCGAACAGGGCGTCGATCATGTCCTGCGGCACCACCGTGCGGATGTACTCGAGCACGGCCGGCTGCGCCAGCTCGCGGAACGCTTGGATCTCGGCGGGGGTCAGGACGGCCACCTCCATGCCGAGGCCGCTGAGGATCTCCTCGGCGCTGTCGTCCTGCGCGGTCGTCATCGCCCGGTGGATCTCCTTGGCGATGTTGACGCCGTCCTGCACGATGCGCTGCTCGTCGGGCGTCAGGCCCTGCCAGAAGCTCTCGCCGGTGATGTAGACGTGCACGCTGTAGACGTGCGCGTCGAGCGACACGTACTTCTGGTACTGGTAGAGGCTCGCGGCGAGGATGTTGGTGACGCCGTTCTCCTGGCCGTCGACGACCCCCTGCTGCAGCGCGCTGGGGAGCTCGGTCCAGGCGATCGCCGACGGGCTGGCGCCGAGGCTCGCGACCAGCGCCTCGTAGATCGGGCTCGGCTGCACGCGGATCTTCATGCCGCGCATGTCCTCGGGGGTGCGGATCGGCCGCACGTCGTTGGTGAAATGGCGGATGCCGTTGTCGGCGATGGCCAGCGGCCGCAGGCCGGAGTCGGCGATCATGCGCTCGGCGAACATCTCGCCGAAGGTGCCGTCGAAGACGCTGTACGCCTCCGGCTGCCCCGTGAACAGGTAGGGGATGCTGAAGAGCTCGATCGGGCGGAAGAAGCTGGAGATCGGCCCGTCGTGCACCACGCCGATCTGGATGGTGCCGAGTTGCAGGCCCTCGAGGACCTCCGTCGCGTCGCCGAGCTGGCTCGCAGGGAAGAGCTCGACCTGCAGGCTGCCGCCGGACTCCGCCTCGACGTAGCGCTCGAAGGCGAGGGCCGCGGCGTGCTTGGGCTGGTCGGCGCGCCCGGGCTGGAAGTGGGTGTAGCGGATCACGGTCTGCCCGAGGGCGGTCCCGAGCAGCAGGAGGAACACGAGAACGGTCAGTCGACGCATGGTGGGACTCCTTCGCGGTGTGGGGTGGTGGGGCGGAGCGAGCGCGATCGGGGTGCGGGTCTTCGGTGCGGGCCTCCTCTCAGCGGGTGAAGCCGAACCAGGCCGGCACGGTGAGGGTCAGCGCGGGGAACGCGATGACCAGCGCGAGCACGACCAGCTCGGCAGCGAGTAGCGGCAAGACGGCGCGGGCGAGGCGCTCGAGGCGCAGCTTCCCGACCGTGCAGATGACGAACAGCACCGGGCCGATCGGCGGCGTGACCATCCCGATGGCGAGGTTGAGCACGAGCATCATCGCGAAGTGCAGCGGGTCGATGCCGAACTGCGAGGCGACCGGCGCCAGCACCGGCACGAGGATGATCACCGCGGGCAGGGTGTCGATGACGAGCCCGACCAGCAGGATGAAGACCGCGAGCAACACCATGATGACGACGCGGTCGTCGGTCAGTTGGGCGAGCCAGCGGGCGAGGTTCTGGGGCACCTGGAGCACCGTCAGCAAGCGCGAGAAGACCGTCGCCATCGAGACGATCAGCAGGACCGCCGAGGTCAGGATGCCACTGCGGAGGAAGACGCCCGGCACGTCGCGCCACCTCAGCTGGCGGGTGAGGAAGAGGCTGACGAGCAGCGCGTAGAACACCGCGACCGCGGCGGCTTCGGTGGCGGTGAAGACGCCGCCGAGGATGCCGCCGAGGATGATGATCGGCATCATCAGGCCCGGCAGGGCCGGCAGGAAGCTACGCGCGACCCTACCCAGGGGCGGCCGGGCGGAGGCGGACTGGTAGCCGTTGCGGACCGAGATGACGTAGTTGACCAGCGCCAACGCGAGCCCGAGCAGGATCCCCGGCACGACGCCGGCAAGAAAGAGGCCCGCGACCGTGACGCTGTTGTCGGTCACCGCGTAGATGACCATGATGATGCTCGGTGGGATGATCGGCCCGATCGTCGCGGTGGTGGCCGTGAGCGCGCCCGCGTAGTACGCCGGGTAGCCGGCGCCGCGCATCATGTCCATGACGATCTTGCCCGGACCCGCGGCGTCGGCGAGGGCCGAGCCGCTGATGCCGGCGAACAGCATGCTGGTCAGCACGTTGACGTAGCCGAGCCCGCCCCGCAGGTGGCCCACGAGCAGGTTGGCGTGCTTGAGCAGCGCGTCGGTCAGGCGCCCGGCGGTCATCAGGTCCGCCGCGAGGATGAAGAGCGGCACCGCCATGAGCGGGAAGGTGTCGATCCCCCGGAAGAGGCTCTGCGGCACGATGATCGTCGGCAGGTTGCTGCCGCCCCAGAGGAGCGCCACCAGGCTCGCCGCCCCCATGACCAGCGCCACCGGCATGCCGATCGCCATGAGCAGCACGAAGCTGCCGAGCAGCAGGGCGGTCATCGTGCACCGTCCTCGACGCCGGCGTGGGCGACGAGGTCCTCGACGTCGACCGCGTTGGGCTTCTGGTTGAGGTAGTCGCGCAGGACGATGAGGAAGTGGACCACGAACAGGCCGGCGCCGATGGGGATCGCCAGGTACACCGCGCCTTGCGGCAGGCCGAGCACGGGCGTGCGCTGGCGCCAGGCGAACTGCACGATCTGCACGCCCAGGACCCCCAGGGCGACCATGAACGCGAGGATCAACAACGCCACGACGCCACGCGCGTAAGGCGCCAACCGCTCGGGGAGCAGACCCTGGAGGTACTCGATCGCCACGTGGCGCCCCTCGCGCATCGCCAGGCCCGCGCCGAGGTAGGCCACCCAGATCATCAGGTACCGCGACGTCTCCTCGGCCCAGTTGAGCGAGAAACCGAAGACGTAGCGGGTGACCACGTTGGTGAACACCAGCGTGGCCATCGCCATCATCATCGCCATGACGAGGCCCTGGTTGAGCAGCACGAAACCGCGCTCGAGCCGTCGGAGCCGCGTCATGCCGGTCGTCACCGGGCCTCTCGCCAACGGTCCGCTCGCGCGCTGCGTCCGGCGATGCGCCCACATCCGGCGATGCCCCCGCGCCGCCGGGCACTCCGGTCGTTCGGCCGGCGGGTCCCCGTCACGCGGATGGGGACGACGCCGGACTGCTGCGGTCGATCTCGCTGATGCGCGCGCTCCATGTCCCTTCCCAACGCCCTTCGGCGGGTGAGGCGAGGCGCCTGCGGCTCAGGGCCGCCGCGCTCGTCGTGCACTCGGATGTGCCCGCAGCATAGGAACCGCCCACCGCACATGTCAAGATACAGTACGATGTCCCATATCTTGAGACAGGCCGCGGTCGGCGCGGCAGCCGGAAGGGAGCCGGATGAGCCGCTCGATGGACAAGTCGCTCGACCTCCTCGGTCACGTCGGTGAGGGCGCTCAGACACTGACGGAGCTGGCCACCGCGAGTGGGCTACCCAAGAGCACGGCCCATCGTCTCGCCGCCGTCCTCGTCGACCACGGTTTCCTGCGCGTCGCCGGCCACCGCTACCACCTCGGTTACCGGCTCATGGAGTTGGGCGAACTCGCCAAGCGGCAGGTGCGCCTACCCTCGCTCGCGCGCCGGCACATGGAGGCGACCGCAGCCTCGACCTTCGAGACGCTGCATCTTGGCGAGCTCGTGGGAACCGACATCATCTACCTGGAGAAGATCGAGGGCGCCCGCGGCTTGCAGATGCGTTCGCGTATCGGCCTGGCATCGCACGCGGCGACGACCGCCATGGGCAAGTCGATCATCGCGTTCCAGCCCGAGGCGAGTTGGGACGACTACTTCCGGGACGACCCGCCGCGAACGCCCAACACCATCACGTCGCGGAACGCCTTCACCGCCGAGCTCGAGGCGACCCGCACCCGGGGCTTCGCCTTCGACCGCGAGGAGAACGAGTTGGGCATCTGCTGCGTCGCCGCGCCGATCTGGGACGCCGCGGGGCAGGCGGTGGCGGCCGTCAGCATCAGCGGCGCCGTCGTCTACATCCCGCCCGAGCGCCTCGATGCCCTCGCCCAGGAAGTCGTCGCCTGCGCCGCCGCGATCTCGCGCGAGCTCGGCGGCACGGGGGGCGGCTGACGCGAACGGCGCGGCCCAGGCCGCGCGCCCACCGACGGTGTCGCCGTCGTGCATCCTGGGCCGCGGGGCGGCAAGCGCCCCCGCCATCATGAGAACCCCCACGACCCAAACGTAGCTTGTACTCACATTACTCAAACCTTGGACGTGTACCTTGACTCATCGCCGGACGGGCACCCCCCCACCGGCCAGGGCGATCGCGGAACCCGCGACGTCCCCAAGGAGTTCACCATGAAGCGCACCCTTCTCGCCCTCGCCCTCTCGTTCGGCCTCGTCTTC
>CAZJUA010000288.1:0-4040 GCA_964549045.1 uncultured bacterium
GAGCACGAGGACGGCGTCGCGACCGTGCAGCGCTCGCGCGAGCTGGGCCCACGGCAGTTCGACGCCGTCGAACGGGAGGCGCGCCGCGTTGGCGATGGCGGCGATGATGAAGTCGCCGCCGTGGACGGCCTCCAGGGGGACGAACACGACGGTGCTGGCGCCGGCGGCCGACAGGTCCTCCGCGACGGCACGGGCGAGCCGCGTCTTGCCCACGCCACCGGGGCCGACGAGCGTGACCCAGCGATGCGTGGTGAGGAGCTGTGCGATCGCCGCGCGCTCATGCCCGCGCCCGACGAACGGCACCTCGTCCACCTCGCGCGGCGCACCCAAGCGCACGCGGTCGACGGTCGTGGCCGCCTCGTCCGTGCGGATCGCCTCGAACAGCTCGCGCGTGGTCGCGATCGGCGTCAGGCCGAGCCCCTCGGCGAGCGCGCGGCGGCACGCCTCGTACTGCCGCAGGGCGCGCGCCGCGTCGCCGGCGCGCCAGGCGATGGCCATGATGCGCCGGTGCAGCTCCTCGTCGAGCGGATCCGCATCCGAGATCCGCTCGAGCAGGCTCACGGCACCGTCGAACTCCCCGCGCTGGGCGAGTTCGGCGGCGTGCCGCAGCACGAACGCGCGCGTCAGGCCGAAGACGCGCTCGCGCTCGACCTCGAGCCAATCGCCGAACGCGGGCGCCTCGTGCAGGTCGAAGCCGGTGAGGAGGGCCGTCCGGACGTCGCCTTCGCCGAGGGCGCTCAGCGCCAGCTCGAGGGCCCCGCCGGGGTCGCCGCCGGCGCCGAGGTGCTCGAAGGCCGCCAGGTCGCTGCTGCACTCGAGCCTGAGCCGCCCGCTCTCGGGGTCGTCGACGAGCCACGCCTCCGCGTGGCTGCTGCGCCGCAACCGGTACAGGGCCGTCCGCAGGCTGCCGCGGCGATCGGCGTCCCACAGCATCTCGGTGAGTTCGTCCTTCGACATGCCGTCGCGGCGGATCGCGAGGGCGTAGACCAGCCCGGCGAGCTTGCGGCCCGGCAAGGGCAGCGGCTGACCGCGCCAGGTCAGGCCCGGCCGCCCGAGCACCCGGACCGCCAATCCCTGCTGCGGCGCGTTCATGGTCGATTGTAGGCGACGGGCACCGGGCGGCAAGCGCACACGACGGTTCGTTGACGGGGTGTTGACGCTGGGCCGCGCATGCTCTGCCCAGCGCAGGGTTCGAGGGGGTCGGCGTTCGCCACGCCAGGTTCCTCCTCCGGTGAAGGAGTCCCCATGCCCGACCACGTGCCTCACGGCTCGAGCATCTTCGACGAACGCTGGGGTCGCGTCGGCCGCCGCGGTCGTCCCCGCGGCAGGCGCGCGTTGGGGACGATTCTCGCGGCGGCGGCGCTGCCCGTCGTGCTCTCCTCGTGCGTCCTCGCCGAGTACGTGCTCGGCATCCGCGACGGGTGTACCGAGTACACCCGCGCCGTCGATTTCGCCGCCTCGAGCGAGATCCTGCGCGGCACGTGGCAGGGGACGGTCGGCGACCACCCGGCTGAGGGCGTGGACAGCACGCTGACGCTCGATCTCACGGCCAGCTACGGCGACGCGAAGACCTATGCCGTCTCGGGTGCGTTCGCCCTGGGGGCGGAAGAGGCGTTGGCGCTCACCGCCACGGTCCATGGGGGTTGCGGCGAGCGGTACGTGGCGGGTGACGCCTCGGCCGCCGGCCACGCGCAGGCGGAGGGTGACGTCTTGGTGCCATCCTCCGCACCGCCGCCGGTGCGGCTCATGGCCGAGGTGCGCGACGCCGGCGGCGCCCTCGTGTGGACCGCCCAAGCCGAATGGCGCTACCCGGGCGGCACCGGGCTGGAGACGGACGCCCTCGACCTCGCCCTCGAGAGCGTGCTCGATCACGATGACGGACGTCCTGTCTTCGCCCAGGTCGCGATGGCGCGGGTGGCAGCCCCGTGAGGGCCGGCTTGCGTACCCATAGCGGTTGACGCCCAGCATCGGTGCGGCCTATCTTCGTGGGGCCGACCGAGGCGGCACCTGGGTCCGCGGACAGCCTTCGGGCACCTCGCAACACAGACCGTCGCTCTCGCGGCGTCGACCCACCGCGCCCTCCCAGCGGACCATCGGGCGCATCCCAGGGGAGACGACCGTGCCGAAGACCGACCTCGACCGCCACCGACAGGAAGCCAAGCGATTGCGCCGCGACTCAAGCTCGCGCTCGAGACCGCCACCATGGACCGCGCCCATCGCGCCGAGCGCCTCGCGCGGGCGCTCTACTTCGGCCAGGACTGGGTCGCGCGGGCGCTGCTCGACGCCGACCCCGAGCTGCCGCACGCCAACTTCGGTCTGGAACTGGCGACCTACGAGGTGGAGGCCGTGCGCGGGCGGCTGGCGCGCGACCCCTCGGCCGCCACCGCGCCCGCCGGGCGGCGCCCGCCCATCGCGCACCTGTGCTTCTCGCGGTACCACCGCATGGCGCCCGAGCGGCATGCGGCGATGCTCGAGATCGCCCGGCTGCTCGTCGACCACGGCGCCGACCCCAACGACAGCGTGCCGGTGGAGCCGGGCTCGGCGGCCCGGCTGCCCATGCTGTACGGCGCCCTCGGCCACGCCGGCAACCTGCCGCTGGCGCGCTGGCTGCTCGAGCACGGCGCCGACCCGAACGACTTCGAGAGCCTCTACCACGCCACCGAGCTCGGCCACCGCGACGGCGTGGCGCTGCTGCTGGCGCACGGCGCCGACCCGCGCCACACGAACGCGCTGCTGCGCGCCATCGACGCCGCCGACCCGGCGATGGTGGCCATGCTGCTCGAGGGCGGCGCCGATCCCGACGACCCGTACTGCATCGACAACGCCGGCCACCAGCGAGCGCCCTCGCCGCCGGCGCTGCATCACGCCGCGTCGCGCTTCGCCGCCGGCGAGGTGGCCGCGCTGCTGCTCGACCACGGTGCCGACCCCACGCGCGTCTGGCACGGCCGCGACGCGTACGGCACCGCGCGCGTGCACGGCGCCGACGCGGTCGCGCGCGTGCTCGAGGCGCGCGGGCACGGGCGGCCGCTCGACGCGACCGAGGCGGCGCTGGCGGCGTGCGTGGCGGGCGGGCCCACCGACGCGGGCCGCCTGGAACCGGCGGCGCTCGGGGAGCACGACCGCACGCTGCCGCACCGACTGGCGGCGCGACCCGGTTCGCTCGCGGCCCTGCGCGCGCTCTTCGCCGCCGGCCTCGATCCGCAACACCCCGACGAGCAGGGGATGCCGCCCCTGCACATCGCGCTGTGGGAGGGGCTTTCGGACCACGTCACCTTCCTGCTGACGCTTCCGCATGACCTCGCGCGGCGCAACGGCTACGGCGGCGACGCGATGGGCACGCTGATCCACGGCGCCGAGTTCTGCCCGTCGCCCGGCCGCGACCACCTCGCGTGCGCGCGCCTGTTGCTCGAGGCGGGCGCGGTGCCGGATCCGGAGGAGGCGGACGCCTGCGGCGACGAGGAGCTCGTCGAGCTGCTGCGGGAGCATCTGTCAGGCCAAGCCGCCGACGACGCGTAGGCGGCGGGCGACGCTGGCGGATGACGTGGGGAGCCAGGCCGCGGCGCGCCGACGGCGAATGTGCCCCCGATGCCCTTTCCCCCTTCGCGCCGAACACGTACCATGGTGTCGGGGGGAAAACGATGGGAGGTACGTCATGGTCGACCGTGAGGCTGTCCAGCGTGTCGTGGACAACTTGCAGCCACTCTTCTTGGCGCACGGAGGGCGTTTCGAGGTCGTCGATCTCAGCGACGACGGGACGCTGAAGGTGCAACTCGTGGGCGAGTGCGAGATCTGCGCCCTCAAGGACCGCACCGCGCACGCGCTGAAGCTCATGCTCGACGAGTCGAACGCGGGCGTCAAGGAGATCGAGGCCGTCTAGCGCGATCCGCACGCAGTGATGGGGCGCGGCTCAGGCCGCGCCCCACGTGCTTTGCGTCGAGGACCTCCGAGGGAGACGGAACGCCGCTCGCGGCGGGGGCCTAACGACCCGGGCCGCCTACCCCCGCCCCTCGTAGATCTCGATCGTGGGCGGGGCGCAGACG
>CAZJUA010000289.1:0-14296 GCA_964549045.1 uncultured bacterium
GCCCCGGCCCGCGCCCCGCCTCGCGGACGCAGTCCGCTGGGGTGAGTGGGTCGAGGCCCCCCCGCCGAGCCCGAAGCCCGAGCGCGCGTCGCGCGCCAGCGCGGAGCCCGAGCGCGTGGCGTCCGTCGCCAGGGAGCGCGACGTGAGGCCCGGTCCCGTCCGCAACCTCGCGATCGACGCGACCCCCTTCGTGGGCCGCGACCTGGAGCTCGCCGAACTCCACGGCCTCCTCGGTCACGACGACCGCCGTCTCCTGACGATCCGCGGTCCCGGCGGCAGCGGCAAGTCGCGCCTCGCGCGGCAGCTGGCGCGCGAGCGCGCCGGGCACCACCAGGACGGTGCCGCGTGGGTGCCGCTCGCCCCGGCATCGTCCGAGGCGGAGGCGGTCGCCGCCATCGCCCGGGCGCTCGGGGTGCGCACGGAGCCGGAGGCCGGCGCGCTGGCCGCCGCGCTCGCGGAGCGCGACCTGCTCCTGGTCCTCGACCAGGCCGAGCACCTCCGCGAGCTCGCAGGCGTGGCGGTGACGCTGCTCGACGGCTGTCCGCGCCTGCGCCTGGTCGTGACCTCCCGGGCGGCGCTCGACGTGCCGGGCGAGGCGGTCGCGGCGCTGGCGGGGCTGTCGGTCCCCCCGGGCGACGATGCCGACGACGCCGAGGCCTACGACGCCGTCGGCCTCCTGCTTCGCGCCGCGCACCGCGTGCGACCCGACTTCCACCCCCGAGGCGGCGAACGCGCGGCGCTCGTCGCCCTGACGCGGCTTCTGGCCGGCGGTCCCCTCGCCCTCGAACTGGCTGCGGGCTGGCTGCGGTTGCTCGAGCCGAGCGAGGTGCTGGGCGAGGTGCAGCGCGACCTCGACGTCCTGCGCGCGGCCGATCCGGGCCTCGATCCGCGTCACGCGAGCCTGCGGGCCGTGTTCGAGAGCTCGTGGAAGCTGCTGGGCGAGGGCGAGCGCGACGCCCTACGGCGCCTGGCGGTGTTCCGGGGCGGCTGCAGCCGGGACACGGCCGCGGTCGTGGCCGACGTGCCGCTGCACGCGCTGCTCGCGCTGACGAACCGCTCGCTGCTGCACCGCGACGGCGGCACCCGGTTCCTGCCGCACCCCGTCGTGCAACGCTTCGCCCAGGACAAGCTCGCGGAGCGACCCGGGCTCGCGCGCGACCTGGAGGAACGGCACCGCGCGTTCTTCATCGAGCTCGCCGACGATGCCGACCGCCGCCTGGACACGCCAGAGCAGCGTGACGCGCTCGCCCTGCTGGACGAGGAGTCGGGCAACCTCGGGCGGGCCATCGCGATCGCCGTGGCGGCCGCGGACGCCGACGCCGCCTACGCGCTGACCGGCGCGCTCGGACGCCTCTGGCGCTGGCGCGGCCTCGGGCGCGACGCCCTGGGCTGGTTCGAGCAGATCCGCGCCCTGTCAGGCGCGGGCCTGGCGACGCCCGAGCGCGTGCGCTCGCTCCTCGCGGAGGGCCTGCTGCTGCAGGACCAGCGGCGGTACGCGGAGGCCGACGCCGCCTTCGAGCAGGCGCTGACGGACGCCCAAGCCCTCGGCGACGACGCCCTGGTCGCCTCCGCGCGTGTCGACCGCGCCATCGTCGCCTGGCGCCGGGGCGACCTGGAAACGGCGCGCTCGCTGCTGGAGGCAGCCCGCGACGCCTACCGGGCGCTCGGGCGGACGTCGGCCCTCGCCGGGACGCTCGGCAACCTCGGCACGGTCGCCCGTGACGCCGGCGACCTGGCGACGGCCCACGCCTGCTTCGACGAGGCGCTCGTGCTCGCGGAGCGCATCGGGCACGTCTGGGAGATCGCCAACGTGCGCAACAACAAGGCGATCGCGCACGCCTACGGCGGCGATCTGCCGGCGGCCGGCCGCGAGTTCGAGCGCGCCCTGGAACTCCAGCGGTCGATCGACAACCTCCCCGGGATCTCGATGTCGCTGACGAACCTCGGCAACGTCCACCTCGACACGGGCGACCCGGAGCGCGCGCAGGCGCTGTACCGCGAGTCGCTCGAGCTCTGCGAACGGCTCGACGACCGCGACGGCGCCGCGCACCTCCACGTCAACCTCGGCATCCTGGCGCAGCGCGCCGGCGACCACGACGAGGCACACGACCTGCACGGCCGCGCGCTGCGGCTACGCCACGCGCTCGACGCCCGTGCGATGGTGGCCCAGAGCGTCAGTTGCTTCCTCGACCTCGCGGTGGCGCGCGGGGCGCACGAGCGTGCGCTGGTCCTCGCCGGCGCGGTGCGCGGCCTGTGCGAGGCGATCGGCGTGCCGCTGACGGCGCCGCAGCAGGGCACCTACGACGCGGCCCTCACCGGAGCGCGAGCCGCGGTACCGAAACGGCGGGCGGCGGATCTCGAGGCCCGCGGCGCGGCCCTGAGCGAGCGCGAAGCGGTGACCTTCGCGCTCGGCGAACGCGCGGCGGCCTGAGGCCCGACTGCCCGACGCTGACCCACCCAGCAGTTTCGCTGCGCGAAACCGCCAAGGTCGTTTCGGCTTCTAGCCGACCCAGCAGTTTCGCGCAGCGGAACTGCCCAGGTCGTTTCGGCTTCTAGCCGAAACGACCCGTGATATAGTCGTTCGTCCGCTGCTGCTTCGGGTTGGTGAACATCGTGTTCGTGTCCGACACCTCGACCAGGTCGCCCTCGTAGAAGAAGGCGGTGTAGTCCGACACCCGCGCGGCCTGCTGCATGTTGTGGGTGACGATGATGATCGTCACGGTGTCCTTGAGCTCCTGGATGAGCTCCTCGATGCGCATGGTCGACTGCGGATCGAGCGAGCTGGTGGGCTCGTCCATCAGCAGCACCTCGGCCTCGACCGCGAGGGCGCGGGCGATCGACAGCCGCTGCTGCTGCCCGCCGGAGATGCCGGCGGCCGGCGCCTTCAGCCGGTCCTTGACCTCGTCCCACAGCGCCGCCTGCCGCAGCGAGCGCTCCGCGACCTCGTCGAGCAGCGACCGGTCGCGGATGCCGACGAGCTTGAGGCCGGCGACGACGTTGTCGTAGATCGACATCGTCGGGAAGGGCGTCGGCTTCTGGAAGACCATGCCGATGCGCCGTCGGATCGTGACGGGGTCGACCCCGTTGGCGTAGATGTCGGTGTCGTCGAGCACGGCGCGGCCGCTGACCTTGACGCCGCGCGTGAGGTCGTGCATGCGGTTGAGCGCACGCAGGTAGGTGGTCTTGCCGCAGCCGGACGGGCCGATGAGGGCCGTCACGGTCTTGTCGCGGAACGTGAGGCTCACGTCCTTGACGCCGACGACCTTGCCGTAGTGGACGGTGATGCTCTCGGTGACCAGGCGCGGCATCGCGTCCGCGGCGATGCTGGCGCGCCCGTTGACGTCCCGAACGGCCCGCGGCGCGGGTGGGGCGGCTCGAAGGTCGGTTGCGGCGTCCATGGCGAACCCTTCGTGACCCTGGGCTGGGTCGGCAGGCGTCACAGCTCGGTCCCGTGACGCTGGCGGGTGACGATGCGGGTGATCACGTAGGTGGCGATCACGAGGCCGAGGAGCACGATGCCGGCCGCCCAACCCATGGCATGCCACTCCTTGTAGGGGCTGATGGCGAGGCTGTAGAGGCGGGCGGGCAGCGTGTCGACGGGCCCGAACAGGTAGCGCAGAGGCGTGCTGGAGAAGAAGTTGTTGCCGAAGGACGTGAACAGCAGCGGGGCGGCCTCCCCGGCCGCGCGCGCGAAGGCGATGAGGATACCGGTGACGACGCCGACGCGCGCGGCGGGGAGGACGGTGTTGAGCACGACGCGCCATCGCGGCAGGCCGAGCGCCAGTCCTGCCTCGCGGATCGACCATGGGATGATCCGCAGGACGCCCTCCGTCGCGCGCGCCACGATCGGCAGCATCACGAAGGAGAGGGCGATGCCCCCGGACAGGCCCGAGAAGGTGCCCATGGGCTTGACGATCAGCGACCACGCCAACAGGCCCTTGAGGATGGCGGGCATGCCGTTGAGCGTGTCGTTCAGGATCCTGAGCGGTGGGTTGAGCGGGTGGTCGGGGTACTCCGACAGCAGGATCCCGGCGCCGATACCGATGGGGACGGCGATCATCAGGGCAAGACCGTCCACGACGAAGGTCCCCAGGATCGAGTGTCCGAGCCCGGTCGGGCGCCCCTGGATCGCGCGCGCCGGAGATCCGAGGTCCTGCGTGAAGAAGTCCACCGAGAACGCGCTGATCCCGTTCACGATCACGTAGCCGACGATCACGCCCAGGGCAACGACGACGAAGCCCGTCGCGAGCAGCAGGAGGGCCACCACGACGCGGTCGCGCGCGTAGCGGCGCGCCAGGTTGCGGGGCGTGACGGTCGCGATGCCCGGGGTACGAACGGCTGGCGCCGCCATCAGAGGGCCCGCCCGCCGACGACGTACTTCCGCTGCAACCAGGCCGCCACCAGGTTCACCGCCAGGGAGATGAGGAAGAGGTAGAAGCCCACCGTCATGAGGCTAGAGAGATGGAGGTTCTCCACCGCTTCGCGGAACTCGTTGACGATCACCGAGGGCATGGTCGCGGCCGGCCCGAAGAGGGTGAACGGCAGCGAGTTGCCGTTGCCGATCAGCATCGCTACGGCCATCGTCTCCCCGATCGCACGCCCGAAACTGAGGATGGCGCCCGCGATGATGCCGCCGCGGGCATAGGGAATCACGGCCATGCGCATGACCTCCCAGCGCGTCGCGCCGAGGGCGCGGGCGGCCTCGCGCTGCGAGCGCGGCACCAGGCGCAGCGCATCTCGGGCCAGCGCCGTCGTGTACGGGATGATCATCAGAGCCAACACCAGGGTCGCCGTCACGAGGTTGTAGCCGGCCGGCGGACCGAGGATCGGCAGCAGCGCCGGCGCTTCGTTCGAGGACCAGAGGAAGACCGGGAGGTAGACGTGGTTCTGCATCCAGGGCACGAGGACGAAGATGCCCCAGATGCCGATGACGACGGACGGGATGGCGGCCATCAGGTCGACGAGCGTGTCGAGGACGGCGGCCACCCAGCGGGGCGCATACTCGGCGCTGAAGATCGCCACCCCGAGCGCCGGCAGGAACGACAGGGCGAGGGCCGCGACCGAGGTGATGAGGGTGCCGATGAGGAACGCCAACGTCCCGTGAATGCCGCGCACGGGATCCCAGGTGCTGTCGCTGAGGAACCCGATGAAGCCGAAGCGCCGCAGTGGCTCCCAACCGTCTTGCAGGAGCACCCACACGAGGGCGATCGCCAGCGCGATGATCGACGAGCCCAACAGGACGATGACGGTCTGGAAGGCACGGTCGCCCTGCCTCCGGTAGATGGGGTGGATCGGGCGGTTGATCGCGTTGCTGAGGTCCTGGGAGCTGGGCACGTCGAGCGTCAGCTTCCCACGAGCGTGTCAGGGATTGGTCAGGATGCCGCTCGGCGTGCCCAGCACGCTTGCGGGCCGGCATCCGCGGATGCCGGCCCGAGATGGTCGTGCGGCGCGCTACGCGAGGCTCAGTAACCGAGCTCCGCCAGCACCTGTGCGCCGAGGTCTTCGCCCTGCCAGGTCATCTGGCGGATCATGTCGAACTCGAGCTGCTGCACGGCGGCCGGCAGACGCGAGAACGAGAGGGGCTCGGCGAGGTCCTGGCCGTCGGTGATCGCCCAGATGACGAACTTCAGGAGCTCCTCGGCCTGCTCGCGGGTCTGGATGGCGGCGTTGGCGTCGAGCTTCTCGTACATCAGCATCCAGGCGAAGCCGACGATGGGGTAGCCCTGCGGCGCGGGGGTGTTGACCATCATCACCCGGGTGTCGCTGGGCAGTTCGACGTCGGCGGCCAGCGAGGTCGCCTCGAGGCTCGGGGCGATGACGTTGCCCGACTGGTTCTCGACGTAGCCGTAGGCGATGTCGTTGAGCACGGCGTAGACGAGGCTGTTGTAGCCGACCGCGCCAGGGGTGTTCTGGACGACGCCGGCGACGCCCTCGTTGCCGTTGCCGCCGATGCCCGTCGGCCAGCTGACGGAGGTGCCGGCACCGACCCGCTCGGCCCATTCCGGCGAGACCTCGACGAGGTAGCTCGTGAAGATGTTCGTCGTGCCCGAGCCGTCGGAGCGGTGCACCACGGTGATCGGCAGGTTGGGGAAGCTCACGCTCGGGTTGAGGGCGGCGATCTGCGGATCGCTCCAGCTGGTGATGTTGCCGAGGAAGACTTGGGCGATCGTGTCGGCATCGAACACGACGCCCGTCTCGACGCCGGGGACGTTGTAGGTGATCACGACGTCGCCGAGCGTGATCGGCATGTTGAACGCCTGGCCGCCGCCGGCCTCGGCGATCGCCGCGACCTGCTCGTCGTTCAGGAAGGCCTCGGACATGCCGAACATGACGGTCTGTTCGGTGAACTGGCGGATGCCGCCGCCGGAGCCGATCGACTGGTAGTTGATGACCACGCTGCCGTCGGTGACGTCGCGGTAGGTGTCGGCCATCGCGGTGACCAACGGCGCGGGGAACGACGCGCCGGCACCCAGGATCTCCACCTGGGCGAGGGCGGCGGGCGCCATGACGAGTGCGGTGACGAGAGCGATGAACAGCTTGCGCATGGGTTCTTCCTCCGTGGGGAGCATCGACGCCCGCGGTGCAGGCGCCATCCGGAAGAACCCTACGGGTGGCTCGTCAGCCCTTGGTCAGCAGGCGTCAGGGTTTCGTCATGTGGCCCGGGTTCATCGCGGCGCTGCGCAGGGACCCTGCGCGTCGCCCAACAGAGGCTCAGCCCCCGTCCCAGAAGCGCACCACGTCGAGGTGGGTGGCGATGCCGAGCAGCTTCTGGCCGGCCTTGCCGTGCTGGGTCACCAGCACGGCCTCCAGCTCCGGCTGCTCGACGAAGCGCGCGAGGACCCGCTCGGCGGGCTCGTCGCGGGCGGCCAGGTCCCAGGTCCGGCGGTCGGCGTCCGCGTCGAGCACGTCGGCGACGGCGGCCCCGGCGACCGCCTCGCTCAGGACCAACGGGCCGGAGGCGGCGCAGCGCTCGGCCAGCCAGCGCGCCAGCCCGCGGTCGGTCAACAGGCCGACCACCTCGTCGTCCTCGACGACCGGAAACTGCGAGAAGCCGGTCGCGTGCGCCTGGGCCAGCGCGTCCCGCAGCGGCGTGTCGAGCGCCACCGTCGCGACCCGCCGCTTGAAGGCGTCGTCGGCCCGCTGCCCGCCCGCGAGGCGGTCGCGGATGGCCTCGATCCGGCGCACCACCAGCTCGCTGGGGACCGCCAACCAGCCGTCGGGTTCGAGCGTCTCGTGGACCAACAGGTTGCGCAGCTCGGCGTACTCGTCGAGGCGCTCGGCGCCGCGCCAGCGCTGGTCGCGCAGGAACCGCCGCAGCACCGTGCGGAAGGGCACGCCGTGGTCGGCGACGCCGGTCCGTTCGCGCAGGAGCCGGTCGACCGAGTTGAAGGCGGCCAGGAAGCGGTCGACACGGTCGGCGTCGGCGCGGACCGCGGCGGCGCCGGTCGGGCCGCTCACGCCGCCACCAGCCGCGCGACGGCGAACCCGCCGATCGGGTGATCGGTCGCACGTCCGGCCGGGCCCTCGCGGGTCGCGAGTTCCGCCGCGATGTCCCCGAGCAGCGGGCCGAACTTGAAGGCATGCCCGGAGCCGCCGCCGGCGAGCACCACCCGCGGGTGCTCGGGATGACGGTCGAGCACGAAGCGCTCGTCCGGCGTCTTGGTGTAGAGGCACGTCTGCCCGCCCACGAGCTCGCCCGCCAAGCCGGGCAGCAGCCGCCGCGCCGCGGCCAAGGTCGCCGCCGCGCGGTCGGGATCGATCCGATCGCTGCGGTCCTCCAGGCGGATGGTGGGTGCCCCCTCGTGATCGGAGACCTTGATGGCGTCCGGGCGCTCGAAGAGCGGGAACCCGTAGACGCCCCCGCGGCGGTCGATGAAGATCGGCATGCGGCCCGGCGCGAACGCGCGGGCGTCGCCACCGACCCGCAGGTAGAGCACCTGCTGCTGCTCGATCCGCAGCGGCAGGGCCAACTCGGGGACGACGCCGGCCAGCCAGGGGCCGGCGGCGACGACGAGCCGCCCGGCGCCGTAGCGCCCCACCTGGGTGGTGACCTCGACACCGTCGGCCGTGATCGCCATCGCGCGCGCGGGTTCGCGGTCGCGCAAGACGGCGCCCTCGGCCGCGGCCGCGCGCAGCAGGGTGGCGACCGCGCGGGTCGCCGGCACGATCGCTGCGTCGGCCTGGTAGAGCGCCTCGACGTCGTCGCCCACCCCGAAGGCGGGGAAGCGGCCGCGGACGGCGGCGCCATCCAACCGCTCCACGGGACGGCCCTCCGCACGCAGGGCGGCCTCGATGCCGTCGAGTTCGCCGCTGCCGGCGGTGCCCAGGTCGAGCCCGCCGCAGCGATGCAGCAACCGCTCGCCGGTAACGGACTCCAGCTCACGCCAGAGGGCGTCGGCGGCCACCGCCAGGCGCACGTGCTCGCGGTCCTCGTACGCGTGGCGGAAGATGCGCGAGCCGCCGTGCGACGAGCCTGCCTCGTGGAGGAACGCGTGCTGCTCGAGCAGCAGCGTCCTGCCGCGGCCGGCCAGCCGCCAGGCGGCCGCGGCGCCGATGACGCCGCCACCGATGACGATCGTGTCGAAGTGCTGCATGCTCGAGGCTACCGCAGCCGACGCGGGTGCGCGCACGCGTCGCACACGGTCAACGAGCACCCAGCCGCCGCCGCAGCCACGTGCTGGCGGCCTCCTCGACGTAGGCCTCCTGGCCGACCGTCTCGACGGCCCGCGGTTGGACCTCGCGTACCCGCGCGATCGCGTCGGCGGGATCGGCCCCGAGCGCGGCGAGCGCCATCGCGGCCAGCATCCCGGACCGCCCCTGGCCGGCGCGGCAGTGCACGACCACCGTGTGACCGTCGCGGAGCCGGTGGACGACCTCGTAGAGCAGGTCCATCGTCTCGTCGACCTGCTGCGGCGAGGGGACGCCGCCGTCACGGATCGCCAGCCTCGCGGTCTCCAGGCCATGGACGTCGAGCTCGTCGGGGAGGTTGGCGATACCGAGATCGCGCAGTTCCTCGTCGGTGAGCAGCGTCACCAGCAGGTCCGCGCGGTGCACGTGCCGCAGCCTGCGAAGATCCGCGTGCAGGTCGCGCCACCAGGTGACCGCTCCAGCCCGGTCGTGGCGACCCGGCGCCATCGCGATGCCCAATCGACCCAAGACGTCGTCGACCTCGACCCACCCCACCTCGTACGGGTCGGTGTCGCTCGTCCGCGCGCCGGACGGCAGCACCCGCCCGGCCTCGACCAACGTCGCCAGACCCTCGTGGGGGGTGACGGGACGGAACCCGACGTCCGGCAAGCGATCGCTGTCCGCCATCTTCCCCGCATCCTAGGCGATTCGCGTCGCCCCCGGGACGGGGCGGCCGGGGTCCGCGGGCACGCCGCTGGGCGAAACGGCGGATCGACCGGGGCGGAGCCCGGTCGATCCGGAACCATCGGTGGTCCTTGGGGCGCCGGCCAGCGCCTACCTGGGAGGGCGGTAGCCAGCGCCTACCTGGCAGGGCGGTAGGCGGCCGCGTACCCCGTGAGCGTCCGCAGGTAGTTCGCGCGCTCGAAGGCGGCCGGATCCGGCGCCGCGCGCTGCGAGAGGGCGCCGCGCAGGTCGCTGACGTCGTCGTACTCGTGCTCGGCCATCCAGGCGCGCAAGTCGGCGAGGACCTTGGCCACGTGCTCCGGCCCGTGCAGCAGGAGCGAACTGGCCATGGTGACGACGTCGGCCCCGACCAGGAGCAGCTTGACGACGTCGTCGGCCTCGTGCGCGCCGCTGCTCGCCGCCAGGTCGATCGCCGTGCGGCCGTGGAGGATCGCGATCCAACGCAGCGCCAGCCGCGCCTCCTCGGGCGTCGAGAGCACCAGGCGCGGCGCGACCTCGAGCTCCTCGAGGTCGACGTCGGGTTGGTAGAAGCGGTTGAACAGCGTCACACCCTCGGCGCCGGCCTCGTCCAGGCGGCGGACGAGGCTCGGAACGGACGAGTACCAGGGACCGATCTTCACCGTGACTGGCACCTTGACCTGACTGCAGACCGCGGCCACCGTGTCGATCGTGCGCTCCTCGACGTCGCGGCCGGTCTCGGACGCGTCCGTCGCCAGGAAGTAGATGTTGAGCTCGATCGCGTCGGCGCCGGCGTCCTGCATCAGCTGGGCGTGGTGGGTCCAGCCGCCCGGGCGATGACCGTTGAGGCTGGCGATGACCGGCACCGACAGCGCGCCCTTCGCCGCCTCGAGCCGCCGCAGGTAGCCGCCGGGCCCGACCTCGACGCCGGTGAACGGGTCGAGGTAGCCGGTGATCTCGGGCGAGATCTCCTTGCCGACCTGATCGAGCTCGGCGAGGGCCAACTCGTCGTGCTCGATCTGCTCCTCGAACAGCGAGGGCATGACGACCGCGCCGACGCCGGCGTCGTCGAGCCGCCGCAGCGTGTCGAGCCGGCCGGTGACGGGCGACGCCGCCGCGACCAGCGGGTTGCGGAGGGCCAACCCCAGGTAGCGGGTCGCCAGGACGACCTGTTCAACGGTCACGTTCATTCCTGCCCCTCCGTCGCCTTGGCGGCCTTCTTGGTTGCCTGGGCGGCCTCGGCCGCGGCCTTGTCGGGCATCTCCTCGTGCAGGCCCGCCATGTGCTCGTAGTGGAGCCGGCGCATCTTGGCGTCGGCCTCCGCCAGCTTCGTCAGGGCGTCGGCGCGCTCGGGCTGGCTGCGCGACAGCACCGCGAAGCGGCCCTCCTTGGCCTGCCAGGCGGCCAGCGACTCGCGCGGCGGACGCGAATCGAGCGTCAGCGGCTCGCCGCCGTCCTCGGCCAGGGCCTTCGCGGGGTCGTAGCGGTAGAGCATCAGGTAGCCGGCCCGCACGGCGTCGCGCTGGTGGGTCATGTGCCCGCTCAGGTCGTAACCGTGGGCGATGCACGGGCTGTACGCGATGACGAGGCTCGGCCCGGGCCAGGCGGCCGCCTCGCGCAGCACCTCGACCGCCTGCTTGGGGCTGGCGCCGAGCGAGATCTGCGCGACGTAGGCGCCGCCGTAGGCCATGGCGATCTGGCCGAGGTCCTTCTTGCCGACCGACTTGCCGCTGGCGGCGAACTTGGCGACCGCCCCGCGCGGGGTCGACTTGGACGCCTGGCCGCCGGTGTTGGAGTAGACCTCGGTGTCGAGCACCAGCATGTTCACGTCGCGACCGGAGGCGAGCACGTGGTCGACGCCGCCGAAGCCGATGTCGTAGGCCCAGCCGTCACCGCCGATCACCCACACCTGCCGCGGCACCAGCGCCTCGGAGACCGCCTGGAGCCGCCGGATGACGGTGCGCGTGGGCTCGTCGGTCTCGGGGTCGGCCTCGAGGCGCGCGAGCTCGGTAGTGAGCTGCTCCACCCGCCCACGCTGGGCCGACATCGCGTCGTCGCCGCGCGCTCCGTGACCGAGCGCGATCTCGTCGGCGAGCGCCTCGCCCACCTTCGAGCGGAGCTGCGCCACCAACTGCAACCCGAGCGTCGCTCGGGCGTCGACCGCCAGCCGCATCCCGAACCCGAACTCGGCCGCGTCCTCGAACAGCGAGTTCGACCACGCGGGCCCGCGGCCGTCGACGTCCTGCGCCCACGGGGTGGTGGGCAGGTTACCGCCGTAGATCGACGAGCAGCCGGTCGCGTTCGCGACGACGAGGTGGTCGCCGTAGAGCTGGCTGAGCAGCTTGACGTAGCCGGTCTCGCCGCAGCCGGCGCAGGCACCGGAGAACTCGAAGTAGGGCTCACGCAGCTGGGAGGCCTTGATGGGGTCGAGGGCGTCGAAGTCGGGGCGCGGGTACGGCAGCTTCTCGAAGAACGCCCAGTTCTCGCGCTCGCGCTCGAGCTCGGGCATCTTGGGCGTCATGTTGATCGCCTTGCGCTTGAGCTCGCGCTTGTCGCGGGCCGGGCAGACGTCCACGCAGACGCCGCAGCCGGTGCAGTCGTCGGGGGCGAGCTGGACGATGAACTGGTGCCCCTGCAGGGCCTCGTCCCGGCCCTTCCAGGCGACCGACTTGAAGCCCTCCGGGGCGCCCTCGAGCGCCGACGCGGGCACGGCGTTGACGCGGATGGCCGCGTGCGGGCAGGCGAGCGCGCAGAGGTTGCACTGGGTGCAGACGTCGCTCTCCCAGATCGGCACCTCGTGGGCGATCGAACGCTTCTCCCACTTCGCGGTGTCGGTCGGGAAGGTGCCGTCGACCGGCAGCGCGGAGACTGGGAGCAGGTCGCCGTAGCCCTCCATGATGCGGGCCGTGACGCGCTGCATGAAGTCCGGCGCGGCCTGCGGAACCGCGTCGCGCAGGCGCAGCGTGCCTTCGCCCTCGGCCGGGACGGGCGCCTCGTGCAGGTGCTCGAGCGCGGCGTCGACGGCGGCGTGGTTGCGGGCGAGCACGGTGCCGCCGCGCTTGCCGTAGGTCTTGTCGATCGCCTTCTTGATCTCGGCGATCGCCTCGTCGCGCGGCAGGACGTTGGCGAGCGCGAAGAAGCAGGTCTGCATGATGGTGTTGATGCGGCCGCCCATGCCGACGTCATGGGCCACCGAGTCGCCGTCGATCGTGTAGAGCTTGAGGTCGCGCTCGCGCACGATGCGTTGGCACTCGACCGGCAGCTTCTCGAACAGCTCCTCGGGCGCGTGGGGTGCGTTGAACAGCACGGTCGCGCCGCGGGCGGCGAGGCCGAGCACGTCGCGCTCGTACACCAGGTCGAAGCGGTGGACGCCGATGAAGCCTGCCTGCTCGATCAGGTAGGGGCTGGTGACGGGCGCGGGTCCGAAGCGCAGGTGCGACACCGTGACGGCGCCGGACTTCTTGGAGTCGTAGACGAAGTAGCCCTGGGCGTCGAGGTCGGTGTTCTCGCCGATGATCTTGACGCTGTTCTTGTTGGCGCCGACGGTGCCGTCGCTGCCCATGCCGAAGAACAGCGCGCGGTTGACCTCGGGGCGTTCGGTGCTGAAATCCTCGTCGAGCGGCAGCGACAGGTGCGTGACGTCGTCGATGATCCCGAGCGTGAAGGAGCGCGGGGTCTTGGGATCGTCGAGCCCGTCGAGGGCGGCCTTCACGGCGCGGGGGAAGAACTCCTTGCTGCCGAGGCCGTAGCGGCCACCGAGCACCTTGGGCCGGCTGGCGGCATCGTCCCAGACCTCGGAGAGCGCGGTCACGACGTCCTGGTAGAGCGGCTCGCCGGTGGCGCCGGGCTCCTTGGTGCGGTCGAGGACGGCGACGGCGCGGGTCGTCGGCGGCAGGGCCTTGACGAAGCCCTCGGAATCGAAGGGCCGGTAGAGCCGCACGGAGACCATCGCGACCTTCTCGCCGGCGGCGTTCATCGCGTCGACGGCCTCCTTGGCCGCGCCGACGCCCGACCCCATGAGCACGACGACGCGCTCGGCGTCGGGCGCCCCGTAGGTCTCGAAGGCGTGGTAGCGGCGGCCGGTGAGGGCCGCGAACTCGTCGAGCACCTGCTCGAGCGCGGCCGGCACCTCGGCGTAGTAGGTGTTGCGCGCCTCGCGCCCCTGGAAGAAGACGTCGGGGTTCTGCGCCGTGCCGCGCAGCACTGGGTTGTCCGGGTCGAGCTTGCGGGCGCGGTGGGCGGCGATGAGGTGCTCGGGGAGCAGCGCCCGCATGACGTCGTGGTCGAGCGACTCGATGACCGCGACCTCGTGGCTGGTGCGGAAGCCGTCGAAGGCGTGCATGAACGGCACGCGCGTGCGCAGGGTGGTCGCCTGCGCGACGAGCGCCATGTCCTGCGCCTCCTGCACGTTGTGCGCGAACAGCACCGCCCAGCCCGCGCTGCGGACCGCCATCACGTCGGAGTGGTCGCCGAAGATGCTGAGCGCGTGGGTGGCGACCGCGCGGGCGGCGACGTGGATGACCGACGCCGTGAGCTCGCCCGCGATCTTGAACATGTTGGGGTACATGAGCAGCAGGCCCTGCGACGAGGTGAAGGTGGTCGACAGGGCGCCCGCCTGCAGCGCGCCGTGCAGCGCGCCGGCGGCCCCGGCCTCGCTCTGGAGTTGCACCACCTCGGGCACCTGGCCCCAGACGTTGGGGCGTCCGGCGGCCGAGTACGCGTCCGAGAACTCGCCCATCGGCGAGGCGGGCGTGATCGGGTAGATCGCGATGACCTCGTTGGTCGCGTGTGCGACGAGGGCTACGGCCTCGTTGCCGTCGACCACGATGCGTCGTCCAGCCATGTGTGTTCCCCTTCCCAGGGCGATCACGCCGGCGACGATTCCCGCGGCCGGCGAGCCGCGACATTCCTGTTCACAGGCTAGGCCGCGGGGGCCGGGGCCTGGGTCCCGGTCGGCGTGGGACCG
>CAZJUA010000290.1:0-5746 GCA_964549045.1 uncultured bacterium
TGCGGTCGTTGCCGCAGAACAGCGCGGTGGGCCGATCCTCGAGGTCGAGCAGCGCCGACGTCAGGCGGAATCCCTGGTCGGGCGCGGGCGTGACGTGCAAGACGAGGCGCTCGTCGTAGGGGAGACCGGTCTCGCCCAGGGCGCGGCGGTAGCCGGCGAGGCGCCCGGCGGCGGCCGCGGCGCTGGCCACCGGGTCGAGGTTGACGAAGCCGATGCGTCGGTGGCCCCGGTCGATCAGCGTGCGGGTGGCCAGGTAGCCCCCCTGCTCCTCGTCGGGGACGACGGCCGGGTAGGCGCCGCTGGCGTCGTGGCAGTCGACCAGGACCGTCGGCACCTCGCGCAGGCGGGGGAGCGGCTCGACCACCCGGTGGAACATCGCGGCGTAGACGATGCCCTCGACCCGCCGCTCGAGCAGGCTGGCGATCGCCGCGCGCTCGACCTCGGGGTCGCGCTCCGTGTTGACCACCAGCAGCATCATCCCGTGCTCCCAGGCCGCGAGCTGCGCGCCCTTGACGATGTCGACGGCGAAGGGGCTGGTGGCGATCTCGTCGCTGACGAAGCCGATCGTCTTCGAGCGGCGCGTGCGCATCTGGCGGGCGGTGTGGTGCGGCGTGTAGGCCAACTCGCGGATCGCCGCCCGCACCCGCTCGCGGGTCTCGGCCCGCACGGAGGGCTCGTCGTTCAGGACCCTGGAGACGGTCTTGAACGACACTCCGGCACGCTGGGCGACATCGCGAATGGTCGCGGCCACGGGACACCTCTCGGTTTCGATCTGGCGTGAGGGTAGCCGATGGCTGACAACGTTGTCAAGAGGCCCGTGGTGTTCGTGGGGCGCGATCTCGGTCGGTGCCCACGGGCCTTGGGCAGGGGCGAAGGAGCTGCATCCTTGGGATCGGAGACGGTGTCTCGTGGGATGGACGACCGAGGGGCGACGGTGAAGGTGGTGCACAATGGTACCGAATTCCGGTACTGTGTCATCATGCAGCACGAGCCGCATCCGAGCGGTCTGCTGCCGAGAGCCCTGGTGCTGCGGCTTCGCCGCTTCTTGCTGGAGGGTGGAACCGAGCCGAGATGAGCCTCAACACGATGCAGTACCGCGGGTACACGGCCACGATCGACTACGACGGCGACGACCGGCTGTTCGTCGGCGACGTCATGGACCTGGCGGACACGATCTCCTTCACCGGTCGGACGGTCGAGGAGCTCGAGGCCGGCTTCGCGACCGCCGTCGATGCCTACTTGGACTGGTGCGCCGAGCGCGGCAAGAAACCGGCGCGGCCGTTCTCGGGCCGGCTCAACCTGCGGTTCGATCCGGCGCTACACCGCGAAGCGGCCCTGGCGGCCGCGGCCCGACGCACGAGCCTCAACGCGTTCCTGGTGGCGTGCATCGAGCAGGGGTTGCGGGCGGTTCGGATGGAGCCGGTATGGCAGGAGGGTGGGACCGTCGACTGCGAAGGAGCCACGGCGCCCGGAGGTGGGGGGCGCGCTTCGAGCGGAACGGCCCGCGCGACACCTATGGCCAGTGGCCGTCGTCGCTAGGGCGCCGAGCCCAGCGTGCGAGGTACTCATGCGTTGCGCCAGTCCTCCAGCCGCAGGCCCGGCACGCGGGCGAACTCGCGCACGTTCGCGGTGATCAGCGTCAGGCCGTGGGCGATGCAGGTCGCGGCCAGCCACAGGTCGTGGGGCCCGATACGTTCGCCGGCGGCTGCGAGGTCCGCCCACGTGCGCGCGTGCGCGCGGGCCGTGGCCAGGTCGACGTCGAGCACCGGTAGCCGCCGCAGGAGGCCCTCGACGAACGCCGCGCGCCTGGCGCGCTGGTCCGCGTGAGCCGCGCGATGGACGCCGCGCAGAAGTTCGCTGGCGGTGATGACCGACACGAACGCCTCCTCATCGGGTCTGTCGGTGACCCGGGCCGCCAGGTCCAGGCGTCCGCGCTCGGCCTCGATGAGGATGCCCGCGTCGATCAGGACGCCCATGGGTCGTGGGTCTCGAGCGACATCAGCTCGGCGCGGGCTGCATCGAGGTCTGCCGCGAAGGCGTCGGCTTCGGAGGGTTCCAGCCGGGGTAGCGCGGCGAGGATGGCAGGGAGGTCGGTGAGGCGCGTGCCGGCGGGCAGCGGCCTGAGCTCGGCCAGGGGCCGCTTGCCGCGGACCACCACGAAGGACTCGCGGCGGTACGCGACGCGGTTGAGTACGTCCGCGAAGCGGCGGGCGACCTCGGTGGCGGTGAGCGACTCGGGCATGGAGATGGCCTCGGTTCTGAGAGACATGGTACCTGATTATCTGATCGAGCAGCATGGGGCGTGACCGCAGCATGGGCGCGGGCCCAGGTGTTCTCGGCCGTTGCCAGGCACTCTGCATGGCGCGTCGGGCACGTCGGTCCGTTCCGCGATGCGGCAGGCCGACTGCGCGGCGGCGCGCCCCGCGGTAGCCTCACCCACGAGCGAGGAGGTGCCCGGTGCTGACGATCGGCTTGCTCGGCGGCATGAGCTGGGAGTCGACGGTGCCCTACTACCGCACCGTCAACGAGGTGGTGAAGGCGCGCCTGGGCGGGCTGCACTCCGCCAAGGTCGCGCTCCTCAGCGTCGACTTCGCCGAGGTCGAGCGGCTGCAGCACGCGGGCGAGTGGGACGCGGCGGGCGAGCTGCTGGCGGGCGCGGCGCGCTCCCTCGAGGCGGCCGGCGCCGATTTCGTCGTCGTTTGCACCAACACCATGCACAAGGTGGCGGACGCCATCGAGGCCGCGGTCGCCATCCCGCTGCTGCACATCGCGGACCCGACCGCGGAGGCGATCCGCACCGCCGGGCTCCACACGGTGGGGTTGCTCGGCACCCGCTTCACCATGGAGCAGGACTTCTACGTCGGGCGGCTCGAGGCGCGCCATGGGCTCGCGGTGCTGACGCCGCCGGCCGAAGACCGCGAGGTCGTCCACCGGGTGATCTACGACGAGCTCGTACTGGGGCACACGTTGGAGCCCTCGCGCGCCGCCTTCCGGCGCGTCATCGAGGACCTGGTCGCGCGTGGCGCGCAGGGCGTCATCCTCGGGTGCACCGAGATCTCGCTGCTGGTCGGGCCCGAGGACGCCAGCGTCCCGCTGTTCGACACGACCGCGATCCACGCCACGGCCGCTGCGGAGCGGGCGATCGGGGCTCGCGCGGCGTTCGGCGGGTGAGCGCCCGCTCCTCGGCCCGGCGTCAGAAGATGACGGCGTCGACGATCGCCAGGACGTCGTCGAGGAGTCCGCTCGGTGCCTGGCCGAGTCGCCGCACGCCGCGGGCGCCATGGTCGACCGAGCGGAGTTGGTCCGCGAGGACGACGCCCGTGACCCGTCCGCCCGGTGGGATCGGCACGTGGAACGGGTTCGCGCGCTCGGTCCGCGTGATGGGGCACACCAGGCTGAACCCGGTGGCGCGATTGAAGAGATCGTTCGAGACGACCAGCGCCGGACGCCGACCGTGTTGCTCGTGCCCAGCCTCGGGGCGGAACGCGAGGGTCACGATGTCACCCTTGCAGGGCACGTAGCGCGCCACGTTCAGACCTCGTCGCCTTCCGGGCGGCCCCAATCCGTCTCGCCATGCGGGCCGGCCTCGGGCAGGGCCGCCACGAGGTCCTCGAGCGATGCCCGTCCGCGCCGGCTCCGGGCTCTCGTCACGACGAGCGTGCCGTCCACGGCGCGAACGTCGACGACGTCGCCGACCTGCAGGCGGGCGTCGGCGAGGACGCTCTTGGGAACGCGAATGCCCTGGCTGTTCCCCCAGCGTTGGATCTTGGTGGGCACGTCGCGGCCTCCTTTGGCTAGACGGAGTATAGCCGTGGTGACGACGTTGCGGGTGGTGTCGGCGCTCATGGGTTCAGTTTGCGTGGCAGGCGTGGCGGTGACGGCGGGGTCCCGGTCGTGGCCCAGGTGGGCTCGGTTCATGCCGGCGGGCGGGTCGTCGTGCCCGCGGCGCCGGTGCCGGTCACACGAAGTCGACGAACCCGGACCCCGGGTGGCCGTCCGCGAAGCGTTCCGCCCATTCGACCAGCGAGCGCGCGATTCGTTCCGGCTGGGTGTTGGGTGCGCTGCGAGGCACGAGCAGCACGCCGTGGAGCGGGGCGTTCGTCGCGTAGGCCCGCCGCGTGAGCGCGATGACGTCGTCGCGGTTGCGGGTGACCAGGATGCGCGTCTTAGACGCGGCGAAGCGCAGCTGGGCCTCGTCCGAGAGACCGGTGCGCCCGATCTCCTGCACGCTGACGACATCGAGCCCGAGCGATCGCGCGATGAGGGCGACCTTCGGCGGCAGGTCTTCGTCGAGCAGGAACCGCATGACGTCGGGCCCGGGCCGCCGGGTCAGCCCGGCCGCAGAACTGCGAAGGGGAGCTCGGTCTGGAGCCGCTCACGCGTCCAGGCTTCTTCCCGTGCGAGGCGGCGGTCGATCTCGTCCGGGTACAGCTGGTAGTAGCCGAGGGCCGCCCGAACCTGGAGTTCGCTCAGCCACGAGAACGCCTCACGCGTGCGGGCGAGGTCTTCGTCGGCGTCCCTCCAGGCCGCGACGATCTCCCACACCTCGAGCGCGGTGCCGGCCAGCACGGCGCGGCGTCCCGTGACGCCATCGACGAAGGCCACACCCGGTGCCCGGCGCTGACGAAGCGCCTCGTCGAGCATCTCCGTCGTCAGCGCGGACCAGCTGCTGCCGCGGGCGGCCGCCTCGTCCTGGATGGCCTCGTCGAGCACGCTAGGTAGGCGGATGCCGCGGGCCGTGGAGCGGGGCTTCGCGGTGCTTGCACACATGTGCGCTTCGTATCACGTCTGCGGGAGCGTGGGCGTCGGCAGGGCGTGGCTTACCGGGCATGGTCGCTTCGGACGCTCGGGACGACGATCTCGACGTCCGGGAAGCGCGCGAAGTCGCGGTCGAAGGTGGCGACGGCGGCGTCGTGCTCGATGGCCAGCGCAGCCAGGTACGCGTCGTTGACGAGGTTGCCCGGTGCCGACCCCGCACGCAGCATGCGGGTGAACGTTTCCGCGAAGCCGCGACCTGGTTCGGGGTGAACGACGTTGGGAGCGCGGTGCCACAGGTCGACGACCTCGAGCGCCTGGACGACGGAGAGCGGCCGCGGGAACACCGACGGGTGCGTGGCGATGCGGAGGAAGGCCAGCAGCGAGAGCCACGGGAGGCCGAGCCGGGCGTCGCTGGACAGGGCGTCGTCGAGCCAGGCCTTCGCCGCCGTGTGCTGCGGCGACGCGGCGTTGACCGCGTACAGCAGCACGTTGGCGTCGACGAGGGTCAACGGCCGACCGCCAGACGCTGCTGGCGTTCCTCGTCCTCGAGTGCTCCGGCGAGCGCGAGCGCACGATCGAGGTTCGCGCGGGGGGCACCGAGGTCGAACGACGGCGTCTCGACGCGGCGCGGTCGCCCGGGTTCGCGCAGGGCGAGGCGAAGGCCATCGTTGACGACCTGCTTGAACGACGCGCGGCGCCGGTGCATCTCGCGGCGGATCAGCTCCTCGACGTCGGGATCGAGCGTCACGGTGGTGCGCATGGGAGGCATCATAGCATCATCGAGTAGATCATCTTGATGCTCCCGGCCTTGTCGAACGTCGCGGGTGGTGGAGGTCGCGCTGCTTTCGGGTCGTGGCGATGCCTCCGCCCGATCGTGACGCCCGAGCGCGGTCCGTCTGGCGCCGATCCCGGCTCGGGCCCAGGTGGGGTCGGCCGACGATGGCGTCAGGCCGCCCAGGGGTCGACCCACTCCACGCCCAACGGCTCG
>CAZJUA010000291.1:0-7158 GCA_964549045.1 uncultured bacterium
GCCGCGGCTCGGGGTGGGCATCACGCGTCTGGAGGCGGACTGGGGTTTCCGGGAGCCTGCGGAGGGCACCTACCGCTGGGGCCCGATGGATGCGCGCATGGGCTTCTTGCAGGAGCTCGGCGTGCGCGCGGTCGTGACCTTCCCGGCCGACGCGCCGGCGTGGCTTCGTGAGCGGCTCGAGCCGGCGCGCGTGAACGACCGTTCGGTCGCGCTCGACGGCGAGGGGCGGACGGCGTTCGCGGCGTACGTGCGGGCGTTCCTCGAGCGGTACCTGGAGCGCAACCCCGGCGTGGTCGGCTGGGTGCAGTTCGGCAACGAGTGGGGGAGCCGCACCAACTACGTGGGGAGCGGCGCGGACTTCGTGCTGTCCCAGAACGCGTTCTATGCGGCGGTGAAGGCCGTCGATCCGCAACTCACCGTCGTGCTGGGTGGGCTGTCGGTCGGTTGGCTCGCGGGCTTGGCGGCGCACGACGGGACCGTCGCCTGGTTCTGGGACGCCGACGGATCGGTGCGCACCGGCGACGACGTTCGCGCGCTGCTCGCCGCCGAGGAGGCTCGTTTCGCGGCGGGCGCGGTCGACGAGACGCCGCTGGTGCGACTGGCGACCGTGCTCGGTGAGGCGCGGTACGACTGGGTCGACGCGCACCTCTACGACCAGTGGGAGGACTTCCCCGCCTACGTCGAGGCCCTGCGCTCGCGCCTGCCGGAGGACTTCTCGGGGCGCGTCGTGGTGACCGAGTTCGGGGGCCCGCACCCCGTTGCCGAGCGCCACCTGAGCGATGCGGAGCACGCGCGCATGCTCGAGCGCTACATCCGGGCCATCGATGGGCTCGACGTGGCGTTCGCGCTGCACTTCCGTCTCGTGCGTTCGTCGGGGGCGCTCCACGACCGCAGCGGGCTCATGCGGCCGGGGCCCTTCGGCGTCGGCCCATTGCCCGCCTACGACGTCTTCCGGCGCATCAACGCCCCCGGTGCGGGGGACTGAGCGCTGGCGCCGAGCGGTTCCCGCCACGGCGGGTCACAGCACGACGACGTGCGGCCGCCCGTAGGTCTGGTCGATGACGGCGCGCACGCCGTACACGTCGCGGATGCTCGCCTCGGTGATGACGTCCGAGGCGGGTCCGGCGGCGAAGACCTCGCCGCCCTTCATCATGACGACCCGGTCGCAGTACTTGATCGCCAGGTCGAGGTCGTGCACGATCACGCACACCGACAGCGACCGTGACGCCGCGAGTTCCCGCAGGAGGGCCATGACCTCGAGCTGGTGGAAGATGTCGAGGCTGCTGGTCGGCTCGTCGAGCAGCAGCACGCGCGCCTCCTGCGCCAGCGCGCGGGCGATCAGCACCTTCTGCTTCTCGCCGCCGCTGAGCTGGTCGTAGGCGGTGGTCGCCAGCTCGCCGAGGTTCAGCCGCTCGATGGCCCGCCAGGCCGTCTCCTCGTCGCGTTGGCTGCTGCGCCAGCCGACGTGCGGCCGGCGACCCATCAGCACGACCTCGAACACCGTCGGCTCGGCGTAGCGGCCGTTGCTGCTCTGCGGCACGTAGCCGACCGATCTGGCGATCTCGCGCCGCGACATGCGGGTCACGTCGCGGTCGTGCAGCAGGATCTCTCCTTGCGACGGCGCGAGGATCCGGTTGAGGCACTTGAGGAAGGTCGTCTTGCCGGAGCCGTTGGGTCCGACGATGCCGAGGACCTCGGAGCCGTTGAGCTCGAGGCCCACCGACTTCAGGACCGGTGACCGGTTCGGGTAGGCGAAGACGACGCCGTCGGCTTGGACGCTCATGCTCATCGACTCTCTGCGAGATCGCGCGCGGGCGCGGGTGGTGATTGTCCCTGGGTGGCCGGACCGGCCCGCCCTAGAGTGGGGCGTTATTGCAAATCGTTGCTATAGTAGCACCTCGCAACCAGGGGCTCGGGCAACGGGGAAGAGGTCGTCGGATGCAACCTGGTCGTCTCGCAAGGGCCTTGCTGGGGATGGTCGTCATGGGCGCGCTCCTGGGATTCGGCTTCGGCCAGGGTGCCGGGGCGTCCGCGTCGTTGGGCGAGGGGTACGCGCTCCAGGTGTACGGCAACGCCAACGGGGACTGGTACGTCGACGAGGCCGACGCGGCGTTCCTCGAGGCCATCGTCGCAGGCACCGAGGAGGCGACCGAGTTCGCCGATGCCAACCGCGACGGCGTCGTCGACGAGCGCGACGTCGAGCAGGTCCGCCGGCTGATCGCCGGGACCGCCGACGAGATCTGGCTGCAGGACGGCAACCGCGAGCCGATCCGGGTGCGCCTGCCGGTGCGGCGGATCGGCGTCGAGTACCTCAGCAACGCCGAGCTGATGAACGTGCTGGGCGTGTCCGACCGCGTCGTCGCGCTCGACTCCGCGGCCTACATCCTGCGCGACGTCTACTTCCCGGGCCGAGACGACCTCCTGGCCATGGGCCAGATGCACCAGAACCCGGCGTACGAGGCGATCTTCGAGATGGAGCTCGACGCCATGTTCACCTTCGCGCCGACGAACAACGACGTCAAGCAGCAGAACCTGCCCGACACCGACATCGTGTTCCTGGGTCTGTACTGGCCGAACGCGATCGAGCCGCAGGCGTCGCAGTTCGTCCAGGGGGTGCTGAAGGCCGGCTACGTCCTCGGCGTGCCCGATCGGGCCTACGCCTACGTCGACTGGCTCCTCGGGCTGGTCGAGACGATCTCCGAGCGCACCGCCGGGCTCGCGGAGCAGGACCGTCCGCGGGTGCTGATGACCTCCTACGCCCGCTACTTCCAGGACGGCGAGACGATGGCGGCGTCGATCTACACCAAGATCGACCCGCTGACGCAGGCCTGCCTCCTCGCCGGCTGCCGCCCGATCGCCGAGGAGATCCCCGAATGGTTGGGCGAGGGCGGCGTGTACGGCACCGCGGTCGACATGGAGTGGGTGCTGACGCAGGATCCCGACTTCATCTTCGCGCACAACGTCCGCTACACCTACTCCGGCATCGCCCGCGAGCCGTCCTATGGCTACGACGAAAGCGATCCGGCGCCGATGAACGAGGCCCTCGACGCGATGAAGGCGCTGCCGCTGGCGGCGCAGCTGCAGGCGGTCGAGAACGACCGCGTCTACATCACCGCCGGCGACTTCCGCAACAACGCCATGGGCGGCATCCTGGGCGCGGCGTACCTCTCGCGGATCCTGCACCCCGAGCTGTTCGCCGACCTCGACCCGCGAGCGATCCACCAGGCGTTCGTCAGCGACTGGATGGGGATCGACTTCGACCTGTCGCAGGCCGGCGTGTTCATCGCCCCACAGCTGACCGACTAGGGTGGGGCTCGTCGACTGGAACGCGGTCTGGAACGGCGAGATCCTGCTCAGTCGCCGCGCGCGGCTCAACTCGGGACCCTTCTGGGACGAGATCGCGGAGCGCGACCAGGGCGAGTCCTGCTTCCCGGAGGCGTCGACGGGGCAGCACCTGGACCGCATCGCCGTCCGGGCCGACGAGACGATCCTCGAGATCGGGCCCGGCATGGGCCGGCTGACGGTCCCGCTCGCGCGCGCCGCGCGGGCGGTGACCGTCGTCGACCCGTCGGCCGGCATGTTGCGGCGGCTGCGGACCCGCGCCGACGAGGAGGGGCTCACGAACCTCCGCACCGTCCACGGCGCCTGGGAGGACGCCGAGACCCTCGACGCGGTCGGCCCGCACACCGTGGTCGTGGGCTCGTACAGCCTCTTCATGCTCGACATGCGCGCGCAGCTCGCCCGCATGCAGCGTCTCGCGACCGACCGCGTGTGCCTGTTCGTGCCGGCCGAGCCGCGGATGCCCGAAGCCGTCGAGCGGATCCTCTTCGGCGCGGTCGTCTCGAGCCGCATGCCCGACCACGCGCTGCTCTTCAACCTGCTCCACGACCTGGGGATCGACGCGGACGTCGAGGTGCTGACGTACGCCCGCGAGAAGCGCTACGCCACGCGGGAGGAGGCCGTGGACGAGCAGCTGCGCTTCCACGACGCCCCGGAGGAGAAGCGCGCCGCGTTCGCCGCGTTCGTCGCGCCGCAGCTTCGCGAGCGCGACGGGGCCTTCGTGCTGACGAAGACCGTCAAGACCGGGGTGCTCCGGTGGCGGGTCGCGTGAGCGGCGGCGCCCCGGGGGACCGCGACCCGCCCAGCCGCTTGGCAACCCGCGACGCCGGGGCCGCTGGCGCCCCCGCTGGCGCCGCGGCGGACCGGGCGCGGACCCTCGACCGCCAGCGCGCGCGGGTGAGGCGCCTCGAGCTCCTGCGGGGGCTCGCGCTGGTCATCGGCGCGGGCCTCACGCTCGGCCTCATGCTGTTCTCGCTGACGCTGGGGTCCGCGGCGGTCCCCGTGGGTAGGATCCTGGCCGCGGTGCTCCACCCGCTGCAGCTCGAGGGCTTCTCGGTCGACGCGCGGACCGAGACGATCGTGTGGGTGCTGCGCATGCCCCGCATCGCCGTGGCCGCGCTGGCCGGGGCGATCCTCGGGATGGGCGGCTGCGTCACGCAGGCGATCCTCAAGAACCCACTCGCGACGCCGTACACGCTCGGGGTGTCGGCCGGCGCCGGGTTCGGGGCCGCCCTCGGCATCATCTTCGGCGTCGCCTTCCTCCCCGGAACCCTGGCCATCGTGGCGAACGCGTTCCTCTTCGCGCTGATCCCCGCCGGGGTGATCATCGCCGTGTCCGGCAGGGCGCACTTCACGCCGGAGACGACGATCCTGCTGGGCGTGGGCATGTCGTACGTCTTCGGGGCCGCCAACACGCTGCTGCAGTTCTTCGCCGAGAGCGACGCGCTGCGCACCGCGGTGTTCTGGCTGGTCGGCGACCTGACCCGCGCCTCCATGACGCAGGTGCCGGTCTTGGCGACCGTCTTCGGAGCGTTCCTGCTGGTGAACCTGCTTCTCGCGCGCGACCTCACGATCATCAAGATGGGCGACGAGGACGCCAAGGGGATGGGCGTCGACGTGCGGCGGTTGCGCTTCGTCGTGCTCCTCACCACCTGCCTCGCCACCGCGGCGGTCATCAGCTTCACCGGCACGATCGGCTTCATCGGGCTGTTGGCGCCGCACATCGCGCGCCTGGTCATCGGCAGCGACGAGCGGGTCCTGATCCCGGCGTCCGCGCTGCTCGGCGCCTGCCTGCTGCTCACGGCGGACATCGTGGCCAAGACCGTGGTGGCGCCGGTGCTGCTGCCGGTCGGCGCGATCACCGCCCTGCTCGGCGGTCCGGTGCTCATCTACCTGCTGCTGCGGCGACGCGCGTAGGCGCGGGACGCTGGCCACGGGCGCGGCCGATGCCGGGGGTGAGATGCCCGCCTTCCCTTCCATGCCTGTGCTGCACGTGGGGGTGAAGGCCGTGCGACGCAAGCTGACGAACACCGTGACCGCGAGGCCGAGGCGCTCACGTGGGCGGAAGCTGCGGTCTCGGACGTCGCGGACGAAGACGGATCGGCCTCCCTTCCGCGGCCGACGTCGCCGGCGTCGAGCGGGCCATCCGGACGCAGCTCGTTCTTGGCTGATGGGGCGTGGTCCTGCGAAGTGCCGCGCGCGGAGCAGCTCGGGGGCGTACGCTCGTACCCCGAGATGAGGGGAAGTGTCGTGGAACGTTTTGAAACGCCGCAACTGCACATGATCTGGTCGCCCGACGCGACGGAGGCTGGGTCGGGGGCGACGAAGCGCTTCCTCGAGGCCGGTTCCCGCAGGATTCGGCCGCACACCGAGGCCTTCCGTCTTGCCGCCGTGCGCAGCTACCTGAAGGTGGGTCACCTGCCGGTTCCGGGCGGCCGGCTGGGCGGCCGGCTGGGCGGCCGGCTCGCGGCGCCGGGAGCGGCGGGGGCCGGGCGTGGGCACCACCTGCGCCTGGACGGCTGGGACCCCGAGGGGAACGTGTTCCAGTGGCGCCAGCGGCAGGGCACATGACCCTCGACCGCGGCGTTCTCGAGGGCGCCATCGCCTTGCAGCACGAGCGCGAGCCCTTCTCGGGCGTCGTCTCCGTCCGCGAGCGCGGCGAGGTCGTGGTCGAGCGGGCCTTCGGTCTGGCGCACCGCGCCGAGCGGATCCCCAACACCGTGGGCACCCGTTTCGGCATCGCGTCGGGCACCAAGTCGCTGACGGCGATCGCCGTCGCGCAGCTGGTGGAGCAGGGGCGTCTCGCCTTCGACGCGCGCCTCGCCGATTGCCTCGACGTGTCGCTGCCGCGCTTCGATCCCGGCGTGACACTGCACCAGTTGCTGACCCACAGCGCCGGCATCCCCGACTACTTCGACGAGGCGGTGATGGACGACTACGAGGCGCTGTGGCGCGAGCGGCCGATGTACCGCTTCCGCACGCCGAGCGACTTCCTGCCCCTCTTCGCGGACCTGCCGATG
This sequence comes from uncultured bacterium, assembly GCA_964549045.1. Classification (GTDB taxonomy): domain Bacteria; phylum Deinococcota; class Deinococci; order Deinococcales; family Trueperaceae; genus JAABTL01. The sequence continues at coordinate 6,360 of CAZJUA010000291.1, forward strand.
AAGGCCGCGCCTGGGACGACCTGGGCCTACAACAACGCGGGTTACGTCCTGCTCGGCCTGGTGGTCGAGCGGGCCACCGGGATGCCGTTCACGGCGTACGTGGAGCGGCACGTCCTGCGAGCGTGCGGCATGTCGTCCAGCGGGTTCTTCCCCCTGGACCGTCTGCCGGGCGGCACGGCCCGCGGCTACCTGCCGACCGGGGACGGCGGCTGGCGCACGAACGCCTACGCCGTGCCGATCGTCGGTGGCGCCGACGGCGGGGCCTTCACGACCGCCCACGACCTCGCCGCGCTGTGGGACGCCCTGCTCGGGGGTCGCCTCGTGGGCGAGGCGACGCTGGCGCGGATGCTCACGCCCCACTGGCGCACCGATCCCGAGCGCGGCGACGGGCACTACGGCTACGGGCTGTGGATCCGGCAGCGCGACGGTCGGCCGGTGTCGTACGCGATGGTGGGCGAGGACCCCGGCGTGGCGTTCTCGTCGACGTACTTCCCAGACTCGGGCGTCCTCTGCAGCCTCCTCGGCAACACCGTGGACGCGAGCTGGGCGATGCTCGGCGCCGTCGCGCCGATCCTGCAGGCGGCCTGAGCGGGCCGTCCCGCGGCGCCACCAGGGCTACCCTGGGGGTGCGACGCCGTCGAATCGCCGCCGCTGCGAGCGACGGGGTCGGGGCGTGCACGAAGGGAAGCGGTGCCATGACAGCGGATCTGAGTTACCTCCTGGACCTCGATCCGACCCGCCTCGAGCCGCGGCCGGGCCGGCCGACGATGAAGGCGGTCGTGACCACGGGCAACGGCGG
>CAZJUA010000292.1:0-2146 GCA_964549045.1 uncultured bacterium
GCGCCTTGCGTCAGACCCGGTCGTAGCGGGTGCGGGCGTCCTGCAGCAGGTGGGCCATGTCGAGCGCCCGGCTCGTCCCGATGACGACGCAGTCCTCGGGATCGGGCGCGATGGCGACCGGGATGTTCGTGATGCGCTGGAGGTAGACGTCGAGGCCGCGCAGTTGCGCGCCGCCGCCGGTCAACACGATGCCGCGCTCGATCACGTCCGAGACGAGCTCCGGGGGTGACTGCTCCAGCACCTGGCGCACCGCGCTGGCGACCTTGTCGAGCGAGGCCCGCAGGGCGGCCACCACGTCCTCGGAGGTGACCTCGACCGTCTTGGGCAAGCCGTCGATGAGGTCGCGCCCGCGGACCTCCATCGTGACGACCTGCTCTGTCGGCAGCACGAGTGCGCCGCCGATCGTGCGCTTGATCTCCTCGGCGGTCCGATCGCCGATCAGCAGGTTGTGCTTGGCCTTGACGTAGGCCATGATGTCGCGGTCGAAGACGTTGCCGGCGACGCGCAGCGAGGTCGAGACGACGATGCCGCCCATCGAGATCATGGCGACGTCCGTGGTGCCGCCGCCGATGTCGACGAGCATGGAGCCGACGGGCTCGGCGATGTCGATGCCCGCCCCGATGGCGCTGGCGACCGGCTCCTCGATCAGCAGCGCCTTGCGCGCGCCGATCTCGTGCACCGCCTGCACCACGGCCCGCTTCTCGACCTCGGTGATGCCGCTGGGGATGCACACCATGATCGTCGGCCGCAGGAAGCGCGCGGGCCCGGTGAGCACCTTGTGGATGAACGCCTTGAGCATCTTCTCGGTCAGCGTGTAGTCCGCGATGACGCCGTCCGCCATGGGCCGGACAGCGGTGATGTTGCCGGGCGTGCGCCCGAGCATCCGGTAGGCCTCCTCGCCGACCGCCTTGATGTCGGTGGTGCCCCGCAGCACGGCGATCACGGCCGGCTCCCGGAGGACGACGCCCTTGCCCTTGACGTGGATGCGAACCGTGGTGGTGCCGAGGTCGACGCCGATCATTGGACCACGCTACCACCCGCCCCGCCTGCGCGTGCCCGTCCGCGGACGCCGCGCGCCGCGTTCGCGAACGCGCCGTGTTCGCGGGACACGACGGGGTAGCCTGTCGCGTGCGCGCGCCCCCGTTCACGTCCCTCGCGTCCGTCTACGACGAGATCATGCAGGACGTCCCCTACGCGGACTGGGTCGACTTCGCCCTGCGCGAGGCGGAGCGGCGCGGCTGGCCGGGCGGGCGGGTCCTCGAACTGGGATGCGGCACGGGGAATGCCACCCTCTTGCTGGAGCAGCGCGGGCTCGAGGTGGTGGCCGTCGACGCGTCGCCCGCGATGCTCGCCGTCGCCCGGGCCAAGTTGACGCGCGCCGCGCTGCTGCTGGGCGACATGCGCGACGTCGTCCTGCCGGGGCGCTTCACGCTGGCGCTAGGCGTGTTCGACGTGGTCAACAACCTGTTGGAGGACGGTGACATGGCGCGCGTTGCCAGCCACATCCTTGCCCACCTCTCTCCCGGCGGCGTGTGGGCGTTCGACGCGAACACCAGCGTCGGCCTCGAGGCGCTGTGGGGCGGCGAGGTGGTCGAGGGCTGGGCGGGCGAGGTCCACTACCGTTGGCGCCACGCCTGGGATCCGATCGCCCGCCTCGCGGCCGTGGACGCCTGGTGCGAGGGCCCCGCCGGCGCCTTCCGCGAGGAGCATCGCGAGCGTCCCTACGATCCGGTCGAGCTGCGCGGCCTGCTGGTCGGCGCGGGCTTCGCTGGCGTCGACGTCGTGCGCTTCCCGAGTGGCGGTGCCGCCGACGAGGACGACCCCCGGGTCTGGGTGTTCGCTACCGCGCCCTCCGCGCCGGATCGCCCGGCTGGCGGCACGGCCTGAAGCAGCGGCCTCAGGCCGGCTGCCTCAGCCTTCGTCCACCCGGCTTCCCCCGAGGCCCGCCTGCTCCCGCACGACGCGGCCGATGGCGGAGACGTCCTCGTCGCCGTGGCCCCGCGTGATCAGGCCGGTCTCCCACTGCTCGACCAGGGCCGCCAGGGGCAGCGGCACGCCGAGTTGCCTCGCCGCGTCGAGGGCGATGCCGAGGTCCTTACGGTGCAGGCGCACGCGGAAGCCGAGCGGGTACTCGTCACGAACGACG
>CAZJUA010000293.1:0-2368 GCA_964549045.1 uncultured bacterium
CGGCGGCAAACTCGCCAAAGACGTCAGCGGCTACGACCTCAAACAACTCGTCATCGGATCAGAGGGCACCCTCGGCATCGTCACCCAAGCCACCATCAAACTCGTCGCGCAACCCAAAGCCACCGCCGACCTCCTCGTCCTCTTCGCCACGCCCAGGGAGGCCATCGACCTCGTCCCAGCCATCCTCACCGCCGGCGTGGTGCCCACCAGCATCGAGTTCATGGACCGCCTCAGCTTCCAAACCAGCTGCGAATACCTGAACGAGACGCTGCCCTACCAAGACGCCGGCGCCATGCTCCTCATCGAGGTCGACGGCCACGACCCCGACGTCGTCGAACGCGACACCTACGCCATCGGCGACCTGTGCGAGAAACACGGCGCCATCGAGGTCTACGTCGCCGAAGACCGCAACGCCATCGAACGCGTGTGGACGGTCCGGCGCAACATCCCCGAGGCCTTCAAGGTCGCCAGCCCCATCCAGAGCACCGAGGACATCGTCGTCCCCATCGCCCGCATCCCGGACGTCCTCCCCGAGCTCGAGCGGCTCAGCGCGGCCTACGGCATCCGCATCCCCTGCTTCGGGCACGCGGGCGACGGCAACCTGCACGCCAAGCTGGTGAAGGACCCCGCGATGGACGACGCGACCTGGCTCCAGAACAAGGACGCCTGCCTGCGCGAGCTCTACCGCTTCGTGCAGGCGCTCGGCGGCAAGATCAGCGGCGAGCACGGCATCGGCCTCAAACGCAAGAAGTACCTCCCCGACGTCACCGACCCCGTCGAACTCGAGCTCATGCGCGCCATCAAACGCGCCTGGGACCCGAACCACATCATGAACCCGGGCAAGATCTTCGACCTGCTGCCGCCGACGGGGGCGTGACGCGGTGCGGGGCGCGCGGCCTTGAGCATCGCGAGCCTGCTGCAAGGCGTGCCGCTCCCGCGTGTGATGCGGGTGGAGCAGCGTCTCCCGCGGCCGCGGCTCGAGGCGGTCGAGGACGAACTCCGGGTCGCTGGCGACTCGCCGTCCTGGACCTGACCGCCAAGTCGGAGGGCAACGCGAACGGCATCGGCCTCGCCGACTTCACCAGCGAGCGCGCGTTCCGCAAGCTGCGCTTCGAGCACACGTACCCGAACGCGCTGACGACGACGGTCCCCACCACGGTGAAGATCCCCATGGTGTTGGGCAGCGATCGGCTGGCGATCCAGGCCGCGATCAAGACGTGCGGCGCGCCCGACAAACGGCGCGTGCGCCTGGTCCGCATCCGCAACACCAAGGCGCTCGGCGTCGTCCACGTCTCGGAGGCGCTGGGCGACGAGGTCGAGCGGAACCCGTCGCTGCACCGCGACGGCCCCGTCCACGACCTCGCGTTCGACGACCGCGGCGACCTCGTCTGACTTCGGGTCTGCACGAGCGCGCGCGCGAAGCCGTGCGCGGCCCTCACGCCACACCGAGCGCGAACGCCGACCGCTGCCGGTAGACCTCGCCCGGCCGCAGCACCACGGACGGGAAGTGCGGGTGGTGCACCGCGTCCGGGAAGCGCTGCGGCTCGAGCGCGATCCCATCGCCCTGGCGGTAGCGGCGACCGGAGCGGCCGACGAGCGACCCATCGAGGTAGCCGCCGGCGTACACCTGCACACCTTGCTCGGTGGTCGACAGCCGCAGCGTGCGGCCGCTGGCGGGGTCGTGCAGGCGGGCCGCCTCGACGAGCTCGTCGGCGGCCGCACCCGCACGGTCCAACACGAAGCAGTGATCGACGCCCTTCGCGCCGGCCACCTGCGGGTCGTCCGCCCGCAACACGTCGCCCAGCCGGCGGGCGTGGCGCAGGTCGTAGGGCGTGCCCTCCACGGGCCGCAGCTCGCCGGTCGGCAGCAGACCCTCGTCCACGGGCAGGAAGGCGTCGGCGCGCACGCGCAGGACGTGGTCGTCCACGGTTCCCGAGCCCTCCCCCGCCAGGTTCCAGTAGCCGTGGTGCGCCAGGTTGACGACCGTGGGCGCGTCGCAGCGCGCCTCGAAGGTGAACTCGAGCTCGCGCCCCGCCGTCCAGCCGATCGTGACCGCGACGTCGAGCCGGCCCGGGTACCCCTGGTCGCCGTCCTCGGATACCAGCCGCAACGTGACGGCCGCCCGCTCCGGGCCGGCGTCGCGCGACGCGATCTCCCACACGCGGGTGTGGAAGCCGCCCGGCCCGCCGTGCAGCTGGTTCTGCCCCTCGTTCGGCGTCAGCCGGATGGTGCGCCCGTCGAGCTCGAAGGCGGCAGCGCCGATGCGGTTGGCGCAGCGGCCGACCACGACGCCGAAGTAGGGCGCGTTCGCCAGGTAGCCGTCCAGGTCGCGGTGCCCGAGGACGACGTTGGCGAGCCGACCGTCGCG
>CAZJUA010000294.1:0-2124 GCA_964549045.1 uncultured bacterium
GAACAGGACGATCAGGCTCGTGAACTGGGCCCCGAGGATCGCCCAGGCCGACCGCCCCTCGGGTGAAGGGAGCCGGTTCGGGCCGTCCCGCTGGCGGCGCCGCGCGGCCTCCTCGTCGGAGAGACCCTGCTCGAGGTCGGTGTCGACTTGGCGTTCGACCTCCTGGATGGTCAGCGCATGCCAGTCGGCCTCCGTCGTCGAGCCCCCTGCCTCGCGGGCGGGATCGCTCGACGGTTGGGCGCGACCTTCGGTCATGCGGAAACGACCTTCCACGCGCGGGTGCCGGTGCGCGTGCAACCATCGTAGCGCCGGTCCGCCGGGAACGTGGGGCCCATGCACCGGCGGGCCGACCCGGCTGAACCCATCCACTTGGTTGACGCGCCTTGGGCGGGGCGCGTATCGTGGCTGGCGCACGAGCGTGGCCGGCCGAGCCCGCATCGGGGTGTAGCGCAGCCTGGTAGCGCACTTGACTGGGGGTCAAGTGGTCGCTGGTTCAAATCCAGTCACCCCGACCAGCAAGAAGCCGTCCCACACGGCGTTGCAGTTGAAGCGGTCCCGCAGCCACGGGGCCGCTTCTCCCTTGTGGTGTGTCAATGAGTGCCCACACCACGCGGGGCCCTAGTTTACCGGCGCCCGAGAGGCGGCCGTCGCAAGGTCGAGCTGCTGCTCGAAGCGCTGCATCCAGTCAGCAGTCACGGCCTGATCGCCGTGCATGTACGTGTTCGCCGTCTCCTCGATGTTGGAGTGCCCCAGGACGTCGCTGACGACCTTGAGCGGCGTGCCCGCCGCAACGTGCAGCGTCGCGAACGTGTGCCGCAGCGAGTAGAGCGTCACAGGTTGCGCGATGCCCGCAACCTTCAGCACGCGGTCCAGGTCGCGCGTCGAGAACGTCCAGGGCCGCAACGGGCGGCCCGCGGTGTTGGTGAACACGTAGCCGGTTGCGTCCAGGTTGCGGTCACGTTGCCAGTCGAGGTGACGCAGCAGCTCGTCGCGGAGGCCGCCGAGCATGGGGACCGTGCGCCGGCTCTTCGCCGTCTTCGGTTCGGCGAGGACGGCGTCGCCGTCGGCGTCGCGGGTGACGGTGCGCTGCACGCTGATCGTGCCGCGGGCGAAGTCGACGTCGGTCCAGCGCAGGGCGCAGGCTTCACCAGGCCGGAGGCCCGTGTCGATCAGCAGCCGGTAGAACGTGCGGTAGACGCTGCCCTCGGCGGCCTGCAGGAACCGTGACCGCTCGCCGGCCGTCAGGACGCTCTTCTCCTTCGGCTTGCCTGACGGCAGGGTCACGCCGGCCGCGGGATTGTGCGTCAGGAGGCCCCAGGCGACGGCCTGGCCGAGCACCTGATTCAGGGCGGCGTGCGCCAGGCGCACCGATCGCGGGCTGAGTGGCTTCGGCGGCCGCTCGTCGTCGTCGCTGGCCTTCGGGAGTTGGCCGGCGAGCATGAGGCCGTAGAGCTGGTCGATCTCGCGGAGGTGCAGGTCGCCGACCTTGCGGTGCCCGAGGCTCGGCAGGACGTAGCGGTCGAGGGCGGTGCGGTAGCCGGCCAGCGTGCGCGGCGCGACCTGCCGGGCCTTGTGCGCGGTCCACTCCTTGACGAGGTCACGGAGGGTCATGTGCGCCCGCGGCTTCAGGCCGCCCGTGCTCTTCACCTGCAGCAGCTCCAGCAGCTTCGCTTCGGCGGCGCGACGGCCACCGTGCACGACCTCGGTGCGGTAGCGCTTGCGGCCCCGCTCGTCTCTGAAGAGGAACACGCGAACCTGCCAGCGCTTCGGGTCGTCGCGGTGCTGCAGGAGTTGGCCGGCCCTGGGGCCTGTGCCGCGGTCGACCTTGATGTAGGCGCTCATGCTTGCCGGCCGTACGGATCGGGGTCGAGCGCTTCAGCGCTGGCCAGGAGATGCCGCATGTAGGCGGGGTCGTTCGGGTCGCCGTCGTCGGGGTCGTCACGCTTGAAGACATCGGCCAGCGCGGACAGGTACTTCTGCGCCTCGGGCGGTCGGCTGTTGGCGCCCTCGTAGGCGTCACCAGCGAGCGCTGCGACGATCTCGTCGCGGGTGAAGACGTGCCCGCCGGGCTCGGGCTCCAGGTGCGCGCCTTCGAGCAGATCGAGGGCGCGGCGGAGCACCTGA
>CAZJUA010000295.1:0-17925 GCA_964549045.1 uncultured bacterium
AGCCCCAGGAGCGCGCCCACCACGACCTGGGGGTAGGTGTGCCCGAGCAGGGTCTTGAGCGCCCGCGGCTGGAACCCCTCGTCGAACAGGTGCGAGAGCTCCTCGACGAGGTCGTTGAGCAGTTCGGCGTGCTGTCCCGCGGCACGGCGGATGCCCGTCGCGTCGTACATGACGATCGTCGCGAACACCACCGCGATGGCGAAGTAGGGGTGGCCGAGGCCGTAGATCATCCCGAGGCTGGTGGCCAGCGCCGCCACCGCGGCCGAGTGCGACGACGGCATGCCGCCCGTCTCGAGCAGCCGTTCGGGTGCCCAGCGACGCTCGGTCGCCAGCACCAGGGCAAGCTTGAACGCCTGGGCGATGAGGGTCGCCGTGAACGCCGCGACGAGCGGCGTGTTGGCGAGCAGGCTCATCCTCTGCGGCGCTCGGCGGCGGTCAGGGTGTTCTGCAGAACCATCGCGACGGTGACGAGGCCCGTGCCCCCGGGCATGGGCGTCATGTAGCCGGCGACGTCCCACACGTCCTCGGCCACGTCGCCCACGATGCGGTCGTCGACGCGCGTCATCCCGACGTCGAGCACGATCGCGCCCGGCTTGACCATGTCGGCGGTGATCAGGCCCGCGCGCCCGACGGCGGCCACCACGATGTCGCCCGCGCGCACGACCCCGGGGAGGTCGCGGGTGCGCGAGTGCGCCAGCGTGACGGTCGCATGGCGGGCGAGGAACAGCGCCGCGGCCGGCTTGCCGACCATGTGGGAGCGACCGACGATGACCACGTGCCGGCCATGCACGTCGAGCCCGTGGTGGTCGAGGATCGCCAACAGCCCGAGCGGCGTGCAGGGCGCGAGCGCCGCCCCGCCCGACCACAGGCGTCCCACGTTCAGGGGGTGGAAGCCGTCGACGTCCTTGGCGGGGTCGATCGCCTCGAGGACCGGCGCGCTATCGAGGTGCCCCGGCAGGGGGAGTTGGACCAGCACGGCGTCCGTGTCGGGATCGGCGTTGAGCGCTGCGATCGTCGCCATCAGCTCCGCCTGCTCGACGTCGTCGGGCAACACCAGCGTCTCGGCGTCGACCCCGACGCGCTTCGCGAAGCGCTGCTTGGAGCGCACGTAGAAGACGCTCGCGGGATCCTCCCCCACGCGCACGAACACGAGACGCGGACGGTACGGCAACTCGGCCACGCGCGCCGTCAACCGCTCGGCCACCCCGTCGGCGACGGCCCGGCCCGAGAGCGTCTCTGCACGTCGTGTCGTCATCTCACACCTCCTGGGCCACGGCATGACGCCGCAGCACCTTGGCGAGCACGCCGTTGACGAAGCGCCCGGAGTCCTCGCCCCCGAAGCGCTTGGCCAGGCGGACGGCCATCTCGACCGCGACCGCCGGCGGCGTCTCGGCCAGGCGCATCTCGGCCAGCGCCAGGCGCAGCACGTTGAGATCCGTCTGCGCCATCTGACCGAAGGTCCAGCCTTGGATCAACTCGCTCAGCTCGACGTCGATCGCGTCCTTGCCGGCCACCAGCGACTCGACCAGCCGCTCCGCGAAGGCCAGGTCGCCCGCCTCGAAGCGGTCCGCGTCCTCGCCTCGGCCCTGCGGCGCGTCCTCGTCGTCCTCCTCGGCGGCGAGGTCGAGACGCAACTCGGCCCACGCCTCCCGTAGCGGGGCGCCACCGCGCTCGGCCTGGAAGAGCGCCTGGAAGGCCAGCTCGCGGGCGCGTCGCCTAGCCACGCGGGCCCGCGCCCTCGGGCGGCAGGTCGATCGCCTCCACGCGGACGTTGACGCTGCGGACGGAGAGGCCCGTCATCGACGCGACGGCCTCGCGCACCGCGCGCTGCGCGGCCTTGGCCACCTTGGGCACCTGCAAACCGTAGGTCACGGACACGTTGAGGTCGATCGTCAGGTCGTCGCCCTCGCGCTCGATGACGATGCCCTTGGCGCGGCGGCCGGTCAGGAACTCGCCGACCCTGGTCGGCGGGTTGACCGTGCGCACCCCCTCGACCTGGTCCAGGGCGAGCTGGGCGATGCCGAACAGGACGTCGGACGACAGCTCGAGTTCGGGTTGGCTCATATCGACATCCTCCTGGCGATGAAGTTGGTGTACACCGCGCCGCGGCGGTAGAACGCGTTGTCCAGCACCCGCAGGTGGAACGGGATCGTCGTCGCGACGCCCTCGACGACCGTCTCGCGCAGCGCGCGCTCCATGCGCGCGATCGCCATCGCGCGGGTCGGTCCCCAGGCGATCACCTTGGCGATCAAGCTGTCGTAGTTGGGGGGGATGCGGTAGCCGGCGTACACGTGCGAGTCCACGCGGATCCCCGGCCCCCCGGGCCAGTGCACGTCGGTGACCACGCCCGCCGACGGCCGGAAGTCGTGGTCGGGGTCCTCGGCGTTCACCCGCACCTCGATGGCGTGGCCCTCCAGGCGAACGTCCTCCTGGCGCAGCGACAGCCCCTCGCCGGCCGCGACGCGGAACTGCTCCTGCACGAGGTCGAAGCGGGTGACCATCTCGGTGACGGGGTGCTCGACCTGGATGCGCGTGTTCATCTCGGAGAAGTAGAAGCGCCCCTCGCGGTCCACGAGGAACTCGCAGGTGCCCGCGCCGCGGTACTTGATGTGCCGAGAGAGGCGCACGGCCGCCTCGGCGATCTCGGCCCGCAGGCCTGGATCGAGGATCGACGGCGCCTCCTCCAGGACCTTCTGGTAGCGGCGCTGGATGGAGCAGTCGCGGTCGAAGAAGTGGATGACCTCGCCCTCCCCGTCGCCGAACACCTGGATCTCGACGTGCCGAGGCTCCTCGAGGAAGCGCTCGAGGTACATGCGCGGATCACCGAAGGAGGCGCGCGCCTCCTCCTGCGCCTGCACGAAGTTGCGCTCGAGGTCGTTGGGGCTCTGGACCACCCGCATGCCGCGGCCGCCACCGCCGGCCGAGGCCTTGAGGATCACCGGGTAGCCGACCTCGGCCGCGAAGGCGTGGGCCGCGGCGAGGTCCGCGAGGGGGTCGGAGCCCGGCGTGATGGGGACGCCGGCCTCGACCGCCAACGAACGCGCGCGGGCCTTGTCGCCGATGCGCTCGATGTTCTCGGGACGCGGCCCGATGAAGGTGAGGTGGTGCTCCTCGCACATCTCGGCGAACTCGGCGTTCTCCGCCAGGAAGCCGTACCCGGGGTGGATGGCCTCGGCGCCGGTGACCAGCGCAGCCGACAGCAGGTTCCGCACGTTGAGGTACGAGCCGGCCGACGCGGGTGGCCCGATGCAGATCGACTCGTCGGCCAACAGGACGGGCAGCGAGGTCTCGTCGGCCTCCGAGTAGGCGACGACGGCCTTGACGCCCAACTCGCGGGCGGCACGCAGGACGCGGAGGGCGATCTCGCCTCGGTTGGCGATGAGGATCTTCTTGAACACGCCGCCGCCCGCCTCAGGCCGGCGCGATGCGCATGAGGACCTGGCCGTACTCGACCGGGTCCTCGTTGCGGACCAGGATCTCGACGACGGTGCCGGCGACCTCGGCCTCGATCTCGTTCATCAGCTTCATCGCCTCGATGACGCACAGCACCTGGCCGACCTTGACCTGGTCGCCCACGCGGACGAAGACCTGGGCGTCGGGCGAAGCCGCCGCGTAGAAGGTGCCGACGATGGGCGCCACCACATCCTTACCCTTCGCCTTGTCGTCCGCGGCGGCCGTGGCGCCGGCGGCCGCCGTCGTGGCGGTCGCCACCGGCTCCTGCACCGCCGCCGGCAGCGCCGGCACGGCGGCGGCCGCGGACCCGCCGGGCACGCCCGCCTGCCCGGCCGACTCGCGGCGCAGCGCGACGCGCCCTCCGGGGCGCTCCTCGCTCCCGTCCCACTCGAGCTCGAGCTCGGCCGTACCGGTCGCCTTCATGGCGTCCATCAGCCGCTTGAGCTCCTTGGCGTCCATCACGCGCGTCCCAGGTACTCGCCGGAGCGGGTGTCGACCCGGATGACGGTGCCGTTCTCGATGAACAGCGGCACGGCGACGGTCGCGCCGGTCTCGAGCTTGGCCGGCTTGCTGCCGCCCGACACGGTGTCACCCTTCACCCCAGGGTCGGTCTCGACGATCTTCAGGGCCACCACCGTCGGCAGCGTGACCTTGAGGGCCCGCCCCTGGTAGTAATCGACGGTGACCTCGACGTTCTCCTTGAGGAAGCGCGCGCCATCGCCGATCTGTCGGCGATCGAGGACGGGCTGCTCGTAGGTCTCCGTGTCCATGAACGTGAAGGTGTCGCCCTCGGCGTACAGGAACTGCATCGTGCGGTAGTCGATGAAGATGTCCTGCAGCTTCTCGCCCGAGTTGAAGGTCTTCTCGACGATGGAACCGGTGTCGAGGTTGCGCAACTTCGCGACGACCTTCGCGCCGCCCCGGCCGATCTTCTGGTGCTGGTAGTCGAGGCACTCCCACAGGCCGCCCTCGAGCTCGACCTTGGTGCCGTTGCGCAAGTCCGTGACGCTGATCATGCGGGATCCTCCGAAGGATGGGTGGGCTCGGTTCCCCGGCGACGCGGCGCCGCGGGTTGGCGCCGAAGGGTCGCCGGGCACGCGCGGGCCGCGCCCCTCGGGGCGATGGCCGAGTCTAGCACCCGGCCCGCCCACGAGAATCGTCGCGCCCCGCTCACGCCAGCGGCATCTCCGTCGGGGCGTAGCCGAGCTCGTCGAGGATCGCCTCGTACCCCGCCCGCCCCTGGCCAGGGCCGCGCAGCGCCACGAACGCGGCCTCGAGCAGGTTGGTGCCCAGCGAGCGGCCCTCGAAGCGCGGCGTCGTGGTCACCAGCCGCGCGGCACCTGCCCCGGCCAGGAAGGCGACATCGGCCTTGGTGGTCGTGTTCGTGAGGATCGTCAGCCCGTCGAGCCGTTCGGGCGCGTAGCGGCGGATCGTGTGCCAGTCGCCGGCGACCACCTCGGCCCAGGCGTAGTGCCGGGCGAAGCGCTGCGAGGTCGCCGGCTCGTTCTGCTTCGCGCCCGTCGGGTAGAGCCACGCCACGGGCAGCTTGGTGAGCGACGGCGCGATGACGCGGGCCACCCGGTCGAGGGTGCGCATCGAGTGGATGGGCCACGGCAGACCCAGGCCGAACATCAAGTCGCCGAAGCGCATGTCCGCGCCGTGTTCCACGAGCGCCTCGGCCATGCCGAAGCGGTCGACGGCCACCGTCAGCAGCACGCGCCGGCCGCGCCAGCCGGTGCTCCCGTCGAGCAGGGCAACGGCGCGACGCTCCAGCGTGTCCTTGAGGCCCGCCCCGCAGACCACGGGCGTGCGCTGGGCCGCCGATGCGATCACGCGCGCCTCGCGGAAGTAGTAGCGTCGCCCCATCCACTGCATGAACAGGTCGAGACCGCCGAGCCCGATCGCGTCGACCTGGCCATCGAGTTCGGCGACGAGGGCCCGCGCGGCCGCCACCGAGCCGTCGGTGCCGCGGCGCTGGATGCGCACCGTCTCGCCGAGCAGCTCCACGGTGACGTCGACATCGCGCGATGCCGAGCCCAACGACACGCTCACGACGTGCTTGGCGGGTTGACTCATGCGCCGATCTCCTTCGCGTACCAGTCGAGCACGGGGCCGGCATCGATGGCGAAGCGGTATCCCTGGTGCTCCCAGAATCCACAGGCGCTGGGGTTGCGCCCGTACACGGCCGCCAGGACCCTGCGGGTGCCGCCATCGAGGCGGCGCTCGAGGTCGGCGACGGCCCGTGCGCCCACGCCGCGCCCCTGCAGCGCGCCATGGACGAGCAGCAGGTTGACGGTGGCGTCGCCGGGCTCCGGGTAGTCGAGCTTGTAGTCGAGGACGCCGGCCACCGGGCGGCCGGTCCGGGCGTCGCGCACCAGGCCGGGCGCGCGCCAGCTCGGGTCGCCCAGCAGCAGCTCGATGTGTCGCCTGGGGTCCTGGCGGGCGGCCAGCACCTCGGTGCGCACCTCGGACGAGGTGGGCACCGGGATCGCGATCATCTCGAAGTAGCTGGGGGTCGCGAGGTAGAGGGCGTGCACCAACCCGGCGTCGTGCACGTCGGCCGGGCGCGTCAACGGTACCAGCGGATCCGCGCTCGCGGACGGGGTCGCGAGCGCGCCGAGAGCATCGGGTTCGCGCATCACCGCAAGGTACCACGCACGCCCGAGGGCTCCGTGAGGCGCACCGCCGGGCGCCCCGGTCGGTAGACTCGGGCCATGCCGGCCACCTCGCCTCGCATCGCCGGTCGGCAGCGCTTCGCGCGGCTGCTCGCCGGCGGTGGCGCGGTCCTGGCGCCCATGGCGGGGTACACGGACGCCCCCTTCCGGCGGCTCGCCTGCGCCTACGGCGCCGCCTGGGCGGTCAGCGAGATGGTGTCGGCACGGGCGCTCGCCCTCGGCGACGACGCCGGGCTCGCCATCTCGGCGCCCCATCCGGACGAGCGGGACGTCGTCCTGCAGCTCTTCGCCGCCGACCCGGCCGAGGCCGCGGCCGCGGCCAGGCGGCTGTTCGCGGCGTACGCGCCCGCCGCCCTCGACCTCAACATGGGGTGCCCCGTGCGCAAGGTGGTGCAGCGGGGCTGCGGCGTCGAACTCATGCGCGACCCTGCGCGTGCCGCGGCGATCGTGACCGCCATCGACGCCGCCGTTCCGGTGCCGGTGACCGTCAAGACACGCCTCGGCCTCGACCGGGTGGCGGCCCGCGAGGTCGTGGCAGCGGTCGTCGAGGCCGGCGCGGTGGCGGTGGCCATCCACGGCCGCACGGCGGTCCAGAAGTACGCCGGCGAGGCCGACTGGGACGCGATCGCCGAGGTGGCCGCGACGGTGGACGTGCCGGTGATCGGCTCGGGCGACGTCACGGACGCCCACGCCTACCGCCGCGCGCGAGCCCGCGGTCTCGGCGTCATGGTCGCCCGCGGGGCACTCGGGCGCCCCTGGGTGTTCCGCGAGCTGCTCGGCGGCGCCGCCCCCTCCCCCGCCGAGGTCGTCGCCGTGTCGTGGCGGCACGCGCGCGACCACGTCGCCTGGTACGGCGGCGAGCGTGCCCTGCCGCGGCTCCGGGGCCAACTCGCGGCCTACGCCGAGCGCCTGGGTGTCGACCGCGGGCCGTTCGTGCGCGTCGCCACCCTCGACGGCCTCGCCGACGCCTGGCGCACCGGCGTCGGCATCGACCCCAACGATCGTGCCGTGGCCGCGCTCGACCCGTTCGGGCACACGCTGCCGCGCTGCCCGACGCTCGCGCGCCGGCGCGGCCCGGGGCTGGCCGCGTGAGGCTCGCCGTCACCCGCGCGGAGGGCGTGCTCGGCGGCCACGTCGTCGCGCACGCCGTGGCGGTCGGCCACGAGGTCGTCGCCGTGGTGGATCGGCGCACCTCCCCCCAGCAGCGGCGCCGGCTGCTCGCGGCGGGCGGCGCCGTCACCCTGAAGGAGGACGCGGGGGATGCCGCGGCCTGGCTCGATGGGTGCCGGGTGCTGGTGGACGCGCGCTCGCGGGCCGCCGAGCTCGGGCCCGAGACGGCCTTCGCCCGCGCCGATGCCGGCGCCACCGGGCGCCTGCTGACCGCCGCGAGCCAGGCGGGCGTGCGCAGGATCGTCCTGCTGTCGAGCCTGGCCGTGCACCGCTTCGACGGCAGCGTCGACGTCGACGTCCGCGCGCGGCCCCGCGACCGCCGCGAGTTGCCCTACGCCCAGGCCCTGAGGAACGTCGAGGACCTGGTGCTGACCGACGACCGGCTGGAGGGCGTCGTCGTTCGCCCCGGCCTGTGGCCGATCGGCCGCGGCGACCCGGTCCTGTGGCGGCTCGCGCGCGCCCTCCGCGGCGGGCGCCTGCCGCTCGTCGGCGGCGGTCTCGGGGTGCTCAACGTCGTCGACGCCGACGACCTGGCGGCCGGCGTCCTGCTCGCGGCGCTCCACCCGGCGGCCCCGGGACGGGTGTACGCCGTCGCCGAGCCCACGCGCCTCACGTGGCGCGACGCCCTGACCACGCTGGCGTCGCTGCTGGGGGGGCGCCCGCCCCGCCGCCTGTTGCCGACGGCGCCGATCCAGGCGGTCGCGTCGGTGCTCGAGCGCGCCTACGGCGTCGCCGCCCCGGCGAGCGAACCCACCCTGACGCGCTACCGCACCGCGCTGCTCGGTACCGGCCTGCACGTGCGCATCGATCACGCGGTCGACGAACTCGGTTGGCGACCGCAGGTGCCGTGGCGCGAGGCCGTGCGGCGCGCCGCCGTGGACGCCCTGCCACGCCTCGGCGTCGCGCCGTTGGGACGCTCGTGAGCGGGTCCACGCGTGGGCCCGCGCGCGGACCCGTGCGGGTGCTGCTGGCGACGCTGGAGGCGGGCGGCGGGCACACCACGGCCGCCAGGGCGTGGGCCGCGCGCTTCGCGGCCATGGGTGCCGAAACCGAGGTGGTCGACACCGTCGCCGCCCTGGGGCCGCGGCGCCTCGATCGCACGACCAAGGCGATGTGGCGCGCGGCGCTGCGCGTGCCACGCGCGGTCGCCGCGGCCCAGGCGGTGACGACCCACGTGGTCCCGGCCGGCGTGACCCAGCGGGTGCAGGGGGTCTCGGTCTTCGACCACGGGCGGCGTCTCGCCGCCTACGTGCGCGACGGCGGCTTCGACCTGGTGCTCGCGACGCACATGTACCCGCTGCAGGCGATGGTGATCGCCCGACGCCGCGGCTGGACCGAGGTGCCGGTCGTCGGCTTCAACCCGGACACCTTCGACACGCACGCCCTGTTCGCCGTTCGGGGCAGCGACGCGATGTGCGCCCCGACCGAGGAGGCCGCGCGGCGCCTGCGGCGGCTCGGCGTGCCGGCGCGCGAGATCCGCGTCACCGGCTACCCGATCGACGAGCGCTTCCTGCGCCCGGCGCCGCCGCGAGCGGCGGCGCGCGCCGAGCTCGGGGTGGCCGCGGATCCGCCGCTGGTCCTGCTGAGCCTCGGCGCCGAGGGGGTCGGCCCGCGCACCGAGGACTGGGTCGAGGCCCTCATCGAGACCGACGTGGCCGCCACGGTCGCGGTCCTGACGGCCCGGCATCGGCCCCTGAAGGAGCGGCTCGACGCCCGCGCGCGCGACCTGGCGGGCCGCACCCGGCTGCTCGCGCTGGGGTTCCGCGACGACGTCCCCACGTGGCTGGCGGCCGCCGACATCGTGGTCGCCAAGGCCGGCCCCGCCTCGACGCTCGAGGCGCTGGCCGTCGGTGCGCCGATCGGGCACGTCTACGTCGCCGGCGCGCACGAGCGGCTGGGCGTCGACTTCGCCCTGTCGCGCGGCGTCGGCGCGTGGTGGCCCCAGCCGCGATCCGGCGCCCGCGAGGTCGCCGGGTGGCTCGCGGACGGCCCCGCGCTGGCCGCGTGGCGCGCCCGCGTCGCCGCGGTCGAGCTGCCGCTGTCGCGCGACGAGGACGTCGCCGGGGTGCTGGCGCTGGCGCGCCGCTGATCGCGCTCACGGACCCCGTGATCCCGCGCAACCCCTGGTAACATCCGTCGTGCCGATCCTCCCGCGCCTCGCCCTGCGCAACCTGCTGCGCCACCGCTGGCGCACGCTCGCCACCGTGCTCGGCGTCGGCCTCGGCATCGCCGCGGTGCTGGCGACGCTCTCCGTCGGCGCCAACGTCGACGCCAACCTGCGGGCGACCCTCGAGGCCGCCGCCGGCCCCGCGGACCTGCTGGTGACGCCGGGCGCCACGGGACGCGCGGTCTTCGAGCACCAACCCCTGCTCACGCTCGTCGAGGCGGATCCTGACGTCGCCTGGGTGGTGCCGGTGCTCAACACCCGCTCGGAGCCCGTCCGTGCGGCCCAGGCCACCGGCGCCGGGTCGCTGCTCCCCGGGGTCGGCACCGGCTTCCAGCTCGGCGGCCGGCTCACGGAGCGACCCGAGACGGTCCCGGTGCGCACCGCGAGCGGCAGCCTGCCGGCCGAGGGCGCGTTCGAGGTCGCGATCGCGGCGGACTTCGCCGCCGTGCGCGACATGCGCCTCGGCGAGGAAGTCGTCTTCACGACGCCGACGGGCCTGGTGCCCTTCAGGCTGGTCGGGCTGCTCGACGACGCCTACGCGCTGGCCTCCACCAACGGGGGCCGGATCGGCATCACCCACCTCGCCGACCTGCAGGCGGTCAACGGCCTGGCCGATCGCGCCAGCCACTTGGAGCTGGCGCTGCGCGCCGGCGTGGACGTCGGCATCGCCCGGGAGCGACTGCAGGACACCGTCGGGGACGCGTACACGGTCACCTACCCCGCCGGCGTCGGCGACGCCAGTTCGGGGATCGTGCAGACGCTGCAGGCCGGCCTGCTCATCCTCGCCGCGACGCTCATGGCGCTCGGCGGGTTCATGGCCTACAACACCTTCATGGCCGGGGTGGTCGAGCGGACCCGCGAGTACGCGCTGCTGCGCACGATCTGCATGCGTCGCCGCGACGTCCGACGCCTCGCGCTGTGGGAGGCCGCCTGGGTCAGCCTCGCCGGGGTCGTCGTCGGTGTGGCCCTCGGTTCGCTGCTGGCGTTCGGCATCACCCGCGTGAACGCCCTGGTGGTCGGCTTCGAGACGCGGACCCTGGTGCTGCCGCTGGGCAGTGTGGCGCTCGCCGCCGCGATCGGCGTCGGCGTGGCGCTCTTGGCCGCCAGCCTGCCCGCCCGGGCGGCCGCCCGGACCTCGCCGCTCTCCGCGCTGCGCGCCGCCGAGATGCCCCGGAGCCGCTGGCTCCGCTGGGTCGGCTGGGCGCTCGTGGTCGCCGGCGTCGCCATGACGCGGCTCCCCTGGTCCGGCTACCTCGCGCTCCTGGGCGCCGGCCTGTCGATGGCCACCTTCTTCGCCGGGGTGGCGCTGGCGGCCGACTCGCTCATCGCCCCCGCGGTGCGGCTGGCGACGCCCCTCATCACCCGCCTGCTGGGGACGGCCGGCCGCCTCGGCGCCGGCTTCACCGTCCGCAACGCGCCGCGCAACGGCGTCGCCATGGGCACCGTCATCGTCGGCGCCGGCCTGATCATCGGCGTGGGATCGATGGTCGAGGGCATCAACCGGGCGGTGTCCGACTGGCTCGACACGACCATCGTCGGCGACCTGTTCGTCACCTCCGCGGCCCGCTTCCCGGCGGACTTCGAGCCGCGGGCGGCCGGCGTCGAGGGCGTCGATCAGGTCTCCGGGGTCGGCATCCGGGCCGTGCGCTTCGAGCCCGAGGGGGCGCAGCGGGCCCGAACCGTCGCCGTCATCCTGGTCGACCCGTTGCGCTTCGAGCCCGAGACGGGCTTCGGTCGGCTGCAGTACATCGCCGGGCAGGGCGACGAGCGCGAGGGCTTCGAGTCGCTGCTCCGCGGCGGCGAGGTCCTGGCCGCGAACACCATCCGCGACCGCTTCGGTGTCGGTCTCGGCGATACCGCGCGACTGCGCACGGACGAGGGTTTCCGCGACTTCCCGATCGGGGCGGTGGTCGTCGACTACACCGGCGGTGGCGAGGCGTTCGTCGCCTCGATCGAGGACCTACCGCTGTTCGGCGGCGGCAGCCCCGACCTCTTCGTCGTCACCGTCCTCCCGGGGCAGGACCCGCTGGCGGTGCGCACGAACCTGGAGGCGGCGTTCCCGGACCTGCTGCTCGACGTGACCCTGAACCAGGCCTACCGCGCCGAGATCGAGACGCTGATCGGCCGCTCGTTCGCCACCACGAACTCCCTGCTGGCCCTGGCCGCGGTCATCGCGGCCCTCGGGGTCGCGAACACGCTGGGGATGAACCTCTCGCGCCGAGCGCACGAGATCGCCGTCCTGCGCACGGTCGGCCTGCGCCGGGCCGGGGTTCGGCGGCTGGTGCTCGCGGAGGGCATGGTGGTGCTGACGCTCGGCGCGCTGCTGGGCCTGGCGTTCGGCCTGCTCCTGGCGGACGTCATCACCGCGGGGGCGCGGGCGTTGACCGGCTACCCCATCACGGCCGCCGTGCCGTGGCGCCTGCTGCTCTGGGCCGGCGTCTTCATCCCGCTCTTGGGCCTGCTCGCCTCGTGGCTGCCGGCTCGCCGCGCGGCCAGCCTGGCCCCGCGCGTGGCGCTCGGCGCCTCGGAGGTGGCATGACCGTCCCGAACGACGTCCTCGCCCTGGATGCCCGGGGGCTGCATCGCCGCTTCCACCTCGGGACGGAGACCGTGCACGCGCTGCGCGGCGTCGACCTCTGCGTCCGCAGCGGCGAGTTCGTCGCCGTCATGGGCCCCTCCGGGTCGGGCAAGAGCACCCTGCTGCACCTGCTGGGCCTCCTCGACGAGCCCGACGAGGGGTCGATCCTGCTCGCCGGGACGGCCACCGGCGGCCTCGACGACGACGCGCTGACCGACCTGCGCCGGCGCCGGCTGGGCTTCGTCTTCCAGACCTTCGAACTCGTACCCAACCTGACCGCCAGGGAGAACATCCTGCTCCCCGCCGAGATCCACGGCGAGGGCGCCTCGGCGCGACCGCGCCTCGAGCTGCTGGCGCAGCAGCTCGGCATCGCCGATCGCCTCGATCACCGCCCCGACCAGCTGTCGGGCGGGCAGCGCCAACGCGTCGCCATCGCCCGTGCCCTGATCAACGACCCGGTCCTGGTGCTGGCGGACGAGCCCACCGGCAACCTCGACTCGCACACCGGCCAGGAGGTCCTCGACCTCCTGCGCCACGGCGTCGACGAGCACGGCTGGACGGTCGTGACGGTGACGCACGACGTGCGGGCGGCGATGACGGCGGACCGGGTGGTGTTCCTCAGCGACGGCAGCGTCTCGGGCGAGGTGGTCGTCGAGGACACGGACGCCGCGGCCTTCGTCGACCGGTTCCTGACGCCCTGACCCGGCCGGGCGGGTGGTGGGCCCAGCGGCCGGCCGGCCCGCACCTGGGCACCCGTCGCCGCCCTCCTCAGTCGACGCGGCCGGAGACGAGCAGACCCGAGGGCGCGTTCCAACGCCCGAGGACGCCCAGGTCGAGCTCCCAGCGCCCGAGGATCGCGATGTCGATCGCCGCCGCGCCGCCGGTCGCGACCGCCTGCAGCCGGGTGGCGAGCGCGACCCCGAGCGCCACCGGGCTGACGACGACCTCCTGCGCCCAGGTCGCGCTGCTGCGGGCCGCCACCTGCACCGCGGGCACGCCCACCGAGGCGACCTCGCGATCGCCCAGGCGGAGCCGCGCGTCGGGCGCGCGCAGGACGAAGCCGAGCGGGCCGGGGTTGTCCACGATCAGACCGATCGCCAGCGTGACGCGGTCGAACCGCGCCTCCTTCACGCCCGTGGTCGCCGGGTCGAAGGCGACGCGCGGCGCGCCCGGCACCAGGTCGGCCTGGCGGACCTCGCCCCGGGCGATCGTCACCGCCGGGAAGCGCGTCGGCACGCCGACCACCTCGACGCCGACGACGGCGTCGACGCGGTAGGCCAGCGGGCGGCCGGCCACGGCGTCGGCCAGCGGACCCACCAGGGCGTCCAGCCGGCCCAACGGCACGTCGACCTCGACGACGAGCTCGGCCGCCGCACGGGGAGGCAGGTCGAGGCCACCCACGAAGCGCAGGCCGGCGGCCGGTACGCCGTCCAGCCACAGGTCACCCTCGAGGTCGGTCAGCCGCAGGCCGATCGGGTTGGGGTTCGTCGCCCGCAGCGCCACGCGGACGAGCATGCCGCCCTCCGAGAAGGCGCCGGGCGGGTCGAGGCGGACGATGCGGTTGGCGTCGGGCACGAGCCTGAAGGTGGGGGCGGCGAGTGCGGGCTCGCTCCCGGGCACGCAGGCGCCGAGCGCGACGATCGCGACCGCCGCCATCGAAGCGACGAGCCATCGCCGAGCCGCGTTCGTCGTGGGCTTCTGGGCGCACCGCATGCGGACCTCCGTTCGCGGACCCGCCGGGGGCGGATCCCTCGCCCCGTAGCGTAGCCGACCCGGCCCGCGCGCTCGGCGGGACGTGGCGGGCGGCGGGCGCCGTCACGGGGCGCCGCCCGCCATGGGACGCCGCCCGCGGCCGGCTGCCTTGACCGCCACCCCGACCGCGCCCTAGACTGGCGTATGTTGTGTAACTTACACACGTTGCGCCAACGCCGCCGCGACCGCGCGCGCCCCACGCCGTGACGCCCGCGCGTCCGCGCGTCCTGCTGCTCTGCGGCGGCCCCTCGGCCGAGCACGACGTGTCGCTCGCCTCCGCGCGTTCGCTGCTCGCCGCGACGGGCGACCGCGTCGCGTGGGTGCCTCGGGTCATCACCCGGCAGGGCCACTGGCTCGACGCCCGCGAGAGCCTGCGACGCTTGACCGTGGCGGCCGCCGACGACCGAGGCGAGGCGGACGCGACCGGTCCGCGGCTCGACCTCGCCGCGCTCGCGGACGTCGACGCCGTCTTCCCCCTCCTGCATGGCCCGTACGGCGAAGACGGGCGGCTGCAGGGCGCGCTCGAGGTGCTCGGCGTCCCCTACGTCGGGTCCGCGGTGCTCGCGAGCGCCGTCGGCATGGACAAGCTCGCCATGAAGGCGGTGTTCGGGGAGGCGGGGCTCCCCCAGGTCGCCTACCGGGGCGTGACGCGTCACCGCTGGCGCACGCAGCGCGGGGCCGTGGACGCAGAGCTCGACGGGCTCGGCTGGCCGGCGTTCGTCAAGCCCGCCAACCTCGGCTCGTCCATCGGCATCGTGCGCGTCGCGAGCGCCAACGAGCGCGAGGCCGCGGTCGAGGGGGCGTTCGCGCACGACCGCCGCGTCATCGTCGAGGCCGCGGCGGAGGGGGCGCGCGAGCTCGAGGTGGCGGTCCTGGGTCTCGACGATCCGAGCACCAGCGTCGTCGGCGAGATCCACACCGAGGCGGCCTTCTACGACTACGCGGCCAAGTACACGCCCGGGGCCGCCCGCCTCGACGTCCCCGCGGACGTGCCGGTCGCGGTCGCGGACGCGTGCCGCGCGTACGCCCGACGGGCGTTCCTGGCGATCGACGGCGCCGGGCTGGCGCGCGTCGACCTCTTCTGGCAACCCGAACGCGACGCGCTGTGGGTCAACGAGATCAACACGATGCCCGGCTTCACGGAGACGTCGATGTTCCCACGCCTGTGGGCCGCCAGCGGGCTCGCCTACCCCGACCTCGCGCTGCGCCTGGTCGAGCTCGCGCGAACCGCGCGCTGAACCGCGGCGGCACCCGGCGGGTGGCACGCGCTATCATCCCGTGTCGGAGGTGACACCGCCCCCCACGGCCGGGACAACCCACGCGCGGGCGCGATCGGCGCCCAACCCGCCGGCGACGACAGCAGCGTCCCGTCGCGAGGAGCGGTGTGGCCCGCGACGGAGGACGAGCGGCAGCCCGGCCTCACCGACGACGAGCTCGTCGCCGCCGTGTTCGACCCCGAGCCCGGCTCGGCGGAGGACGCGGCGGCGGGCGACGACGCCGAACCGGCGGCCGCCGACGACGACGCCGGGACGGCGGGCCCGCGACCCCTCACGAACCTCGGCGCCGCCCGCGTGCTCATCCTCAACGCCAGCTACGAGCCGCTGCACGTGTGCTCGGTCAAGCGCGCCATCACGCTGCTCATGCAGGAGGTGGCCGAGCGTGTCCTCGACGGCGACCGGGTGCTGCGCACGCCGACGCTGGTGGTCCCCGTCCCCAGCGTCATCCGGCTGCGGCGCTACGTCCGTCGGCCCCACCGCCAGCGGGTGGCCTTCAACCGCAAGAACGTGTTCCGGCGCGACGACCACAGCTGCCAGTACTGCGGGGCGCGCGGCCACGACCTGACCCTCGACCACGTGCTGCCGCGCTCGCGGGGCGGGCCGACGACGTGGGAGAACGTGGTGGCGTGCTGCCGCCGCTGCAACGCCGGCAAGCGCGACCGCACGCCGGAGGAGGCCCGCATGGTCCTGCGTCGACGGCCACGGGCGCCGACGTTCATGTTCACGTCGGCCTACGGCGTGCTGCCCGACGTCGACCCGGCGTGGGTGGCGTACCTGCCCCGCGGACGCTGAACGGTCGGGCGCGCCCCCCCGCGCGTCAGCGTCGCGGCTCGGCGAACAGGCGCGACAGCAGCGCGCTGAAGATCGACAGGACCAGCGCCCCGAGAACGGCGGAGCCGAAGCCGGCCAGCTGCAGCGGCGACACCGCGGCCGCCACGGCGAGCGCCAGGCCGTTGACGACCAACAGGAACAGCCCGAAGGTCAGCAGCGTCACCGGCAGCGTGAGCAGCACCATGACCGGCCGCACCACGGCGTTGACCAGACCGACGACGAGCGCCGCGACGAGCAGCGGTCCGAGACCGCCGGCCGCGATGGTCACGCCGGGAAGCAGCTGGACGGTCAGCCACAGGGCGGCGGCGTTGAGGGCCCAACGGATCAGCAGGTTCATAGCGACCACCTTAGCGCAGGGGGTCGCCCGGCGGGCCGGCGTCCCGCGGCCGCTCCGTCCGTCCGCCGTCTCAGGCCGGCAGGCGTCGAAGCACCGGGCGCACGTCGCCGACCTCGAAGCCGATCGAGCGCATGATCGCCACGAGCTTGCCGTCCGTCGTCGAGAACTCCGCCCGCAGGCGACCGACCGGGCTCTCCGCCGCGAGCTCGTGGAGCAGGGTGAGCAGCAGCCGCCGCAGCATCTCGGTCGAGCCCCGGTGCGTCCGGGCGACGCCGACCGCGGTCAGCGCCAGCTCGCCGTCCACGCCGCCCCGCCGACGACCCGCCAGGGCGTATCCGACCGGCGGCTGGTCCAGCGTCTCGTAGGCGAGGAACCACAGGTCGGGCGTGAACGGTCCGTGGGCCCGCTTCAGCCATGCCCAGCGCCCCTCCCGCAGGGCGACCCCCTCCGCCTCGGCGACGAACGCGCGGAACGCGGCGTCGGCCGTCAGGCGCCAGCCCTCGAGCACCAGCGGCCGGCCGAGCGGCGGCGTATCCGCCAACTCGAAGCCCAGCGAGCGCAGCCCGTCGGGCTCGAAGCCTAGCGGCGCCAGCGCGACAGCGAGCGTTGCGGCGCGTTCGGGGCCCTGGGCCGAGAGGTCGAGTTCGACCGCCTCGTGCGGCTGCCGGCGCAACAGCTCGCCCACGAGCTCGGCGAAGGGCGCCGGGTCGTCGCCGTCGTGCCACGGCTGGGCGAGCCGCAGGGTCGGGTCGTCGCGGTCGGGGTCCGGCGGCCACGCGATGACGCCCGCCGTGGGTGCATCGGCGGCGCCCGCGGCAGCCTCGAGCACCCAAGCCCGCGACGCGTCACGGCGGACGTCGCGCAGGCGCGCCACGCTGCGTTGGGCCAGGCCCCACGGGTCGCGGTGCCCGAGGTAGGCGAAGGCCCGCGTGAGGAACCAGGGGAGCTCGTCGGGGGTCAGCGAGCGGATCAAGGTGCCGCATGCTACCGCCGCCCGGTATCCTGAACGGCGTGCCACGACCCCGCATCATCGGCGGCTCGGCCCGCGGTCGGCCGCTCGCGACCCCGCGCCAGGGCACCCGACCGACGCCCTCGCGCGTGCGCGAAGCGCTGTTCGACATGCTGGCGTTCACCGACCGCGGCACCTTCCTCGATCTCTACGCCGGCTCGGGGGCGCTGGGGCTCGAGGCCGCGTCGCGTGGCTGGCACGCGATCTGCGTCGACCGCTCGCGCGAGGCCGCCGAGGTCGTGCGCCGCAACGCGCGGTCCCTCGGGTTGGACGTCGACGCACGCCTCGACGACGCGATCGCCACCGCCCGCTCGCTGCGCGGCCGGGTGGACGTGTGCAGCGCCTCGCCGCCCTACCCCGACGACCTCCCCGCCATCTTCCAGGCGATCCTCGACAGCGGCTGCGTGCGCCCGGGTGGGCTCTACGTCCTGCAGCACCCCAGCGGCATGGCGCCCGCGCTCCTGCTCGCCGGCGCGCCGGTGGCGACGGAGGTGCGCCGCTACGGGTCGAACGCCCTGACGATCGTGCGCGTGCCGCTCGCCGGGTGACCGCATGGCGGCTGACGGGCCCCCCGGCGGCCTCGTGCTAGACTCGCGCGTCGCGCCCGGGCCTGCTGCTGCCCCCACCGGGTCCCTCCGAGGGGCGACCCCGCTGCCAGGCGCCCACGTCGGCCGGC
>CAZJUA010000296.1:0-4177 GCA_964549045.1 uncultured bacterium
CTCGCGACGCACAGGTCCACGAACGGCTGATCGTCGGGATCGACGGCGAGGACCGGCGCACGCGGCACGGTGCCGGCGACCAGCTCGGCGAACGGCAGATAGTCGGCCAGCAGCTCCGCGCGGTCCGCGGGGTCCAGCCGGAACTTCGGGTAGGCAAGCACCCGCAGCAGTTCGGTCGAGGTCGCCTGGGACACGATCGGAACGACGGCGCCCGTGGCCCAGGCCGCGCGCAACCGGGCCAGCCGCCCGGCATCGAACAGCAGCGCCGACACGACGACGTTCGTGTCGAAGACGTAGCGACCGGTCAGGACTCGCGCGCCCACGCCACGGCGTCGGCCACGTCACCCTCGGTCACGCCGAGACGCCGCAGCGCGGCGCGCACCTCGGGTGCGCGCGACGGGCGTTGCGGCTCGAGCACGATCCGGCCGCCCTCCTCCCTCACGTCGAAGTACTCCACGCCGGGGAAGCGCTGCGCGATCGCCTTCGGCAGCGTGATCTGGTTCTTCGAGGTCTTCTTGGCGAGCACGGCGGTCCACCTCCCGCAGCCAGTCTAGTCGCAAGGAAGTAAGGAATCAAGGAATGCGCGTTGCGCGCATCGAACGAAGGTCGCTTCGTCCCTCCGCCCCCGCCAGGCGCGGCGGTAGACTCGCGTTTGGACGACGCGGGCGGAAGGCGCTCGCGCGAACGCCGCCCCGTCGCCCCACGACCGAAGCCGGTTGCGGCCCGCCGCCGCAGCTACAGCCCCCTTCAGGGCAGGGTGAGATTCCCGACCGGCAGTGTGCGTCGCGCTTCGCGCGACGCCCGGAGTTGCGCTTCGCGCAACTCCATGTGCGTCGAGCCCGCTCGCGTGCGAGCGGCGAGGGCACGAGGGCGTCCCGAACAACGACGACGCCGAGCCTGCGAAGCCCGCCAGGGCCCGAACCCGTGAGAACCGGGTGCCGACGGTGACAGTCCGGATGAGAGAAGGAGGCGTCATGAACGATCGCGCAGAGGCGCGAGCCGGAGGTCCCGCGTGACGGTGCCCCGGAGGACCTCATCCCCCGCGAGCGCGGGCCTGACCGACGCCGACGTGCGCCACCTACGGCGCGCGCTGGCGCTGGCCGAACGCGGCCGCGGCACCACCCACCCCAACCCGATGGTCGGTTGCGTCATCGCCCGCGGCGGCGAGGCGATCGCCGAGGGCTGGCACGAGCGGGCCGGCGGCCCCCACGCCGAAGCCGCCGCGCTCGCCGCGGCCGGCGAGGCCGCCCGTGGCGGCACCGCCTACGTCACGCTCGAGCCCTGCGCCCACCACGGCCGCACGCCGCCCTGCGCCGACGCCCTGATCGCCGCCGGCGTGGCCCGCGTCGTCTTCGCCTCCCCCGACCCCGACCCACGCGTGGCCGGCTCCGGCGAGGCGCGCCTGCGCTCCGCGGGCGTCGAGGTCGTGGCCGGCGCCCTGCGCGACGAGGCCGACGCCCTCAACGCCGCCTACCTCACGCACCGCCGCCTCGGCCGCCCCTGGGTGCGCTACAAGACCGCGATGACGCTGGACGGCAAGATCGCCACCCGCACGGGCCGCTCCCGCTGGATCACCGGCCCCTCGGCCCGCGCGATGGTGCATCGCTGGCGCCATCAGGCCGACGCCGTCGCCGTCGGCATCAACACCCTGCTGCAGGACGACCCGGCGCTCACGACGCGGCTCGAGGGCGACGACGCCCCGGGGCGCACCGCACGCAAGGTCGTGTTCGACGCCATCGCCCGCACGCCGGTCACCGCCCGGGTCTTCGACGACGGCCCCGACGGCGCGCCGGCGCGCGTCACGGTGGTCGTCGGTCCCGACGCGCCCGACGCCCGCACCACGGCGCTGGAGGCGCGCGGCGCGCGCGTGCTGCGGGTACCGGCGCACCAGGGGCGCCCGGACGTGGGCATCGCGCTGCGCGAGCTCGCCAGCGGCGACGACCCCGTCGTCGAGCTCCTGCTCGAGGGCGGCGGCACGCTCGCCTGGAGCTTCCTGGCGGCCGGCGCCATCGACCGGGTCGCCTGGTTCGTCGCCCCCAAGCTGGTGGGCGGGCGCGGCGCCACCCCGCTGGCCGGCCTCGGCGTCGCCGGCATGGAGGAGGCCCACGCGCTGCGCGACGCCCAGGTGCGGCGGGTCGGGGACGACCTGCTCATCGAGGGCGACCTGGTACCGCACCCGTTCGAGACGACCGAAGAGACGGCGGCGTCCGCCGCCGGGGAGGAAGGCTGATGTTCACAGGCATCGTGGAGGAGGTCGGACGCGTGGCCTGGGCCCGCGAGACGGGCGGGGCGCACGGCGGCGACGTGCGCGTGCGCATCGAGGCGAGCGGCGTGCTGGACGACCTGGCCGTCGGCGCGTCGGTCGCCGTGTCGGGCTGCTGCCTCACCGTGGTCGCGCACGACGCGGAGGGCTTCGAGGTCGAGCTCTCCAAGGAGACGATCGCCAAGACCGCGCCGCGCTGGTCGGCCGGCGCCACCGCCAACCTCGAGCGCGCCATGCGCGCCAGCGACCGCTTCGGCGGCCACGTCGTCACCGGCCACGTCGGCGGCACCGGCGAGGTGATGGCGACCCTCGTCCAGCCCGGCGCGCACGTCGTCACCGTGCGCGGGCCCGAGGCCTTCGCCCGCTACCTGGTGCCCAAGGGGAGCATCACCGTCGACGGCGTCTCCATGACGGTGGTCGACGTCGGCGGGCCCGGCGGCTCCAGTGACGAGCTCGACGCCGCCACCTTCACGCTGTGGATCATCCCGCACACGCTGGCCGTGACCACCCTCGGCGAGCTGCGCGTGGGCGACCGCGTCAACCTCGAGCCGGACGCGCTCGCGCGCCACGTCGAGCGGCTGCTCGCGCTCGGGGCGGTGCCCGATGGCGCGTGATGCCGGCGGCGCCGGCGGGGACGCCGTCGACACCACGTCGACGGCCCCCTTGGCGACCGTCCCCGAACTGCTCGCGGAGCTGCGCGCCGGCCGCCCCGTCATCGTGGTGGACGACGAGGACCGCGAGAACGAGGGCGACCTGGTGTTCGCGGCCGAGCACGCGACCCCCGAGCTGCTCGCCTTCACCATCCGCCACACCGGCGGCATCGTCTGCGTCGCCATGCCCGACGAGGTCGCCGACCGCCTCGACCTGCCGCCCATGGTGGCGCGCAACACCGCCCGCCGCGAGACCGCCTTCACGGTGACGATCGAGGCCGCGGAGGGCATCAGCACCGGCATCTCCGCCGCCGATCGGGCCCACACGATCCGCCTCGCCGCGCGCCCCGACGCGGGCGCCGCCGACTTCGCGCGTCCCGGCCACGTCTTCCCGCTGCGCGCCCGCGAGGGCGGCGTGCTGCGCCGCGCGGGCCACACGGAGGCCGCCGTCGACCTCGCGCGCCTCGCCGGCCTGCAACCGGTCGGCGCGCTCAGCGAGGTCATGCGCGACGACGGCCACATGATGCGCTTGCCCGAGCTGCGCCGCTTCGCCGCCGAGCACGGCCTGAAGATCGGCACGATCGCGGACCTCATCGCCCACCGTCTCACCCGCGAGCGCTTCGTGGAGCGCGTCACCGAGGCGCAGCTCCCCACGCCCTGGGCGCGCTTCCGGGTGATCGGCTACCGCGACGCGCTCACGGGCGCGGAGCACGTGGCGATGGTGCTCGGCGACGTGCGGCAGGAGGCGGCCGATGACGGCGACGCGGGGGCGCCCGACGTCGACGAGCCAGGCGCCGCGGCGGCGGGCGCCGTCTCGGCGCCCGTGCTCGTGCGCATGCATTCCGAGTGCCTGACCGGCGACGCGCTGCACTCCCTGCGCTGCGACTGCGGCTTCCAGCGCGACGCCGCGCTGAAGATGATCGCCGACGCCGGCCGCGGCGCGCTCGTCTACCTGCGCCAGGAGGGGCGCGGCATCGGCCTGCTCAACAAGCTGCGCGCCTACGCCCTGCAGGACCAGGGCGCCGACACCGTCGAGGCCAACGAGCTGCTGGGCTTCCCCGCCGACCTGCGCGACTACGGCATCGGCGCCCAGATCCTCCTCGACCTGGGCGTCCGCCGCCTGCGGCTGCTGACGAACAACCCGCGCAAAGTGGTGGCGCTCGAGGGCTTCGGCATCGAGGTCGTCGAGCGCGTCCCGCTGCACGCCGGCGAGAACCCCTACAACGAGGCCTACCTGGCGACGAAGCGGGCGAAGCTGGGGCAC
>CAZJUA010000297.1:0-47369 GCA_964549045.1 uncultured bacterium
CCTGATCGGCGAGGACGTGGTGGTGGCCGGCGTCTCGGCGCGCCCGAGCGCCCACCGGCTGGTGGTCGGCGACAAGAGCCGCATCGAACTGCAGCAGTAAACGGAGACGGACCGTTGCTCGGGTTGCTGGACCCGATCGAGCGGCCCGACTGACGCAGCGTCGCCCTTCCGGCGCATCGCCGCCCCCGCCCGCCGGTACCCGCGTTGCCGGCGGGCGTTCTGTGTGCACACTGTCATGTTCGGTGTGAACCAACGCTCGCTTCTACGTGTACACTTTGCACAACATCTTCGCGATTCTCTCTCTTGGTCGGTAGAAACCGACCAAGTGGCCACGCATTGCTTGACATCTTGCACATGGGCGCATAACCTGTCGGCCACCCCGCCCGCCGCAGAGCGGGTGGACCCGCCCGCCACACGGGCGGACCCCCCACAGGAGGTCCCCATGCGTCACTCGCTGGTCCCTTGGGTCCGGACCACGGCTCTGGTCACGGCCCCGCTCGTCGGCATGGCGTTCGCCCAGGGCGAGTCGATCGCCGACCTGGCCTACGCCCTCGACACCTTCGCGCTGCTCATGTGCGCCGTGCTCGTCATCCACATGAAGCCCGGCTTCGCGCTCCTCGAGGCCGGCCTCCACGGCTCGAAGAACGCGATCAACATCTTCATGAAGAACTTCGCGACCTTCGCGATCGCGGGCCTGGCGTTCTGGGCCGTCGGCTTCTCGATCATGTACGGCGCGCCGCTCTTCATCTCCGGCTACGAGGCCGACGCGTACCCAGGCGCGGCGGACTTCTTCTTCCAGATGGTGTTCGCCGCCACCGCCGCGACGATCGTCTCCGGCGCGATCGGCGGCCGCATGAAGTTCGGCGCCTACCTGGTGTTCGCGCTGGTGATGACGGCGGTCATCTACCCGCTGCTCGGCGGCTGGCACTGGGGCGGCGGCTGGCTCGCCGAGATGGGCTTCTACGACTTCGCCGG
This sequence comes from uncultured bacterium, assembly GCA_964549045.1. Classification (GTDB taxonomy): domain Bacteria; phylum Deinococcota; class Deinococci; order Deinococcales; family Trueperaceae; genus JAABTL01. The sequence goes on from CAZJUA010000297.1 coordinate 976, forward strand.
CTCGTCGGTGGTGCACGCGGTCGGCGGCTTCGCCGCCCTGGGCGGCGTGCTGGCCGTGGGACCGCGCATCGGCCGCTACGTGGGTTCGCGCATCGTGGCGATGCCGGGCCACAACCTGCCGCTGGCCGGCGTCGGCGTCTTCCTGCTGTGGATCGGCTGGTTCGGCTTCAGCGGCGGCTCGCAGCTGATGTTCAGCAGCGCCGCCGACGCGCAGGCGATCGCGACCGTCTTCCTCAACACCAACCTCGGCGCCGCCGGCGGCGCGTTCGCGGCGCTCTTCCTCAGCTGGGCCATCTTCAAGAAGCCCGACTTCTCGATGACCCTCAACGGCGTCATCGCCGGCTTGGTGTCGATCACCGCGGGCCCCGACGTCATCAACGGCATCTGGGCGGTCGTGGCCGGGGCCATCGGTGGCGTCCTGGTGACCTACTCGATCCTGCTGCTCGACCGCCTGAAGATCGACGACCCCGTCGGCGCCGTCTCCGCGCACGGGACCGCCGGCGTCTGGGGCACGCTCGCCGTCGGCATCTTCGGCGGCGCCAACCTCCTCACGCAGCTCCTCGGGACGCTCGCCTACGCGGGGGTGGCGTTCGTCGCCAGCTTCGCCCTGTTCACGGCGCTCAAGGCGGTCATGGGCCTGCGGGTCTCCGCCCACGAGGAGGTCACCGGCCTCGACGCCGCCGAGCACGGCGCCCTCGCCTACGTCAACGCCGACTCCCTCAACGACCCCGTCCTGCTGGGCGCGGGCGACTGATCCCCAGGAGACCCAGGATGAAGCTCATCACCGCCATCGTCCGTCCCGAGCGGCTCCCCGCCGTCAAGGAGGCGTTGTTCAAGGCCGGCGTCCGCGGCATCACGATCAGCCGCGTCAGCGGCCACGGGGGTCAGGCCGGCGTCGCCGAGCAGTACCGCGGCGCCCAGTTCGTCGTCGAGTTCCGCGAGAAGATCGAGCTGAAGATCGCCGTGTCCGAGCCCTTCGTGCAGAAGACGATCGACGCCATCGTGGAGGCCGCCCGCACGGGCAACGTCGGCGACGGCAAGATCTTCGTGCAGCCGCTGGAGCACGTCGTCCGCATCCGCACCGGCGAGGAGGACACCGAGGCGCTCACGCCCGTCGGGGCCTGAGGTCGGCGCCTGACGTCGTTGCGCATGGGAGCCGGGGGCCTACGCCCCCGGCTCCGCGTCAAACCGCGAACGGCGTCGGCGCGCGGGCATGGGAACCTGGGGCATGACCCAGTCGAGCGCCCCGCCCGCCCGCTACGACGACCTGACCGCCCTCTTCGTCAACTGCACGCTGAAGCCCTCGCCCGAACCGTCCCACACGCAGACGCTGATGGAGGTGTCGCAGGCCATCATGGCCGCCCAGCGGGTGCGCGTGTCTCACGTCCGCGCCGAGGACCTGCTGCTGGCGCCGGGGGTCTACCCCGACATGACCGAGCACGGCGCCGCGCGCGACGACTGGCCCGCGCTCTCCGAACGGGTGCGCGAGGCGGACGCCCTGGTGCTCGGCACCCCCATCTGGCTCGGCGAACGCTCGTCCACCTGCTCGCGGTTGATCGAACGGCTCTACGCCCAGTCGGGCGACCTCAACGAGCACGGGCAGTACGCCTACTACGGCAAGGCCGGCGGGGTGCTGGTGACCGGCAACGAAGACGGCGTCAAGCACGTCGCGATGGGCGTCCTGTACGCCCTGCAGCACCTCGGCTACAGCGTGCCGCCACAGGCCGACGCCGGCTGGATCGGCGAGGCGGGACCGGGACCGAGCTACGGCGACGAGCTCCCGGGCGGCCGTCGCGCCGGCTTCGACAACGACTTCACCCAGCGCAACACCACCTTCATGACCTGGAACCTGCTGCACATGGCGCGCCTGCTCAAGGACGCCGGCGGCATCCCGGCGCACGGCAACCAGCGCAGCGCCTGGGCGGCGGGCTGCCGCTTCGACCACCCGAACCCCGAGTATCGCTGACGGGTACCGATGCCAACGAGCACTCGGCGGCAGATGCGAGTAGGTTCACCATGTCCGGAGTACGGGTCCCGCCCGTACCGCCCACCGTTACGATGAGGACATGACTGAAGGCTGGGCAACTGACCCCGACGCGATGTTGGCCAACGTCCCGAACTACACGTTCGCGGAAGCCGCAAGGTACTTGCGGATGCCCGCGTCCACGGTGAGGTACTGGGCAAAGGGCGGCATCGTGACGCGAGCGGATCGCCCGAGCATCCGCTTCGAGCAGGTCCTCGACGGCCCGCCACGCCAGCGGTTGACCTTCGTGGACCTCACCGAACTCCTGATCGTGCGTGAGCTTCGTGACAAGTTCAACGTCACGCCACGTGCCATTCGCCGGGCGCAGGGGTACGTCCGAACGACGCTCAAGGAAGCCTGGTATCTCTACCACCTGGCCGTGTACGGCCGAGAGATCTTCATCGAGCACATCGAACCCGCTCCTGTTGCGGCCTCGAGATCGGGCCAGATGGCGTTCGCGGGGTTTCTCGACGACGTCCTGCAACGCGTCGAGACCGACGCCGCGGGTGTTCCGACGCGTATCTTTCCGCGGATCGCGTACAGCCACACGCCTACTCCCATCCAGATCAGTCCTTCCGTTTCTTTCGGGATCCCAACGATCACGGACACCGGCATCAAGGTCCGCACCGTGGCTCGCCGCTACGATGCTGGGGAGGAACTGGACGACATCGCCACCGACTATGGCCTCGCCATCCACGTGATCGAAGACGCGATTTCCTTCCACGTTGCCGCAGCGTGAAGGATGCGCTTCTTCGTCGACGAAGATCTCGATGGCGCTGCGTTCGTGGGGCCCATGCTGCGTGCCGGCATCGATCTCGTGAGGCATCGTGACCTCTTCCCCAAGGGTGTCGCGGACGTCGTCTGGATTCCTTTCGTCACGAAGCAGGGGTTGATCGTGCTGAGCGCCAACACGGGGATGCGCCTGGTGCCCATCGAGGTCGCCGCCATTCGGCGGACGGGCGCACGCGTCCTGTACCTGCGCCAAAGCAAGACGAGCACCCACCCGCTGCTCGCCGGGCTGTTCCTGCGCTCCCAGAGCCAGGTCCAACGCTTCTTCGCCAGTGGCGTTCGGCCACGGGTGGGTGTGCTTCGTCGTGCGTCGCACGCCCGAGACCCAGATGGCATCGAACCCGGCACGATCGTGGTCCCGTCAGCGTTCCACTGACACCTACAGCGCGACGACCACCCCGCCGCGCGCCGGCAGGCGCACGTGGGCGAGGCCGTCCTCGACGTCGACCGCGGCCGTCCCCAGCAAGGGCAGGCGCACGCCGGACGCCAGCCCCGTGATCGGCACGCGCGCGTGCGCGTCGGCGTCGCGCTGGTTCACCACGACCAGCAGGTCGTCGTCGCCCAGGCGGCGGCGGAGCGCGACGACGCCGTGGTGCGCGTAGGGCAGTTCCGTGTCGCCCGTCCGCAGGGCGGGGTGCGCGTGGCGCAGCTTCGCCAGGTCGCGGACCCAGCCGAGCCGCTCGCGGTCCCAGGCGTCGGCGCGATCCCAGGGGAACGCCTCGCGGCAAGCGGGGTCGTGGCCGCCGTCGAGGCCGATCTCGTCGCCGTAGTAGACGCACGGCGCGCCGGGCAGGACGAACAGGAGCAGCATGGCCAGGCGCACCGCGTCGGCGTCGCCGCGCACGACCCGGGCGACGCGCGGGGTGTCGTGCGAGCCGAGCAGGTTCAGCTGCGCCTCCACGATCGCCCGCGGGTGGCGACCGAGCTCGGCGCGCAGCGCCTTGGCGAACCCCTCCGCGGTCAGCGGCGGCACCGCCCGGTAGCCGGACTTGGCGACCTCGTCGACGTCGATCTCACGCGCCGCGAAGCCGAGGATCGCCTTGGTGACCGGGTAGTTCATCACCGCATCGAACTGATCGCCCCGCAGCCAGCGGCCGGCGTCGTCCCAGATCTCCCCCACGAGGTACGCCTCGGGGTTCACCGCGCGGCAGCGGCGGCGGAACTCGCGCCAGAAGGCGTCGTCGTCGATCTCGTTGGGGACGTCGAGGCGCCAGCCGTCGGCGCCGAAGCGCAGCCAGTGCTCGGCGATCCCCATGAGGTACGCGCGCACCTCGGGCGTGGCCGTGTTGAGCTTGGGCAGCGCCGGTAGGCCCCACCACGCGGCGTAGCGGCGGGCGCCGTCGCCCTCGCCGTAGGCGCCGAGGGGGAAGCCCTCGACGTGGAACCAGTCGCGGTAGGGGCTCGCCTCGCCGTTCTCCATGAGGTCGTGGAACGGGAGGAAGCCGCGGGAGGCGTGGTTGAAGACGCCGTCGAGGATCACGCGCATGCCGCGCCCGTGGGCGGCGTCGAGCAGGGCGCGCAGGGCGTCGTCGCCGCCGAGCATGGGGTCGACCGTGAGGTAGTCGTGCGTGTGGTAGCGGTGGTTGCTGCCCGACGCGAAGACCGGGTTGAGGTAGATCGCCGTGACGCCGAGGTCCGCGAGGTGGCCGAGCCGGTCCGCCACGCCGTACAGGTCGCCCCCCTTGTAGCCGTGCACGGTGGGCGGCGTATGCCACGGCTCCAGCCCCGAGGGCTGCGCCACGCGTCCGCTGCGGGCGAAGCGATCGGGGAACACCTGGTAGAAGACGGCGTGCTTGACCCAGTCGGGGGTGTGGACGTCGGCGGCCATGGGGCAGGATACCGTCGGCCGTCGGTGCGCCGGCCTGCGGTGCCGCACCCGGCGGCGCGGAGGCCAGCGGTCCTCCGGCCGTCGCCATGGCACACAACCCGTGCTACACTGGACCCGTGGCCAACCTGACGCTGGTGATCGACGACGAGCTCCTCCAGCGTGCGCGCCTGCGTGCCCTGGCCCAGGGCACGTCGGTCAACGCCGTGGTGCGCGAGATGCTCGCGACCTACGCGGCCGACGAGCGGGTGCTCCGCGGTCGTCGACGGGTGGCCGAGTTGGCCCGCGCCTCGACCGCCGGGCGCTCTGGCGCCGGGCGTCGCTGGACGCGCGACGAGCTCTACGAGGATCGCGGGCGGTGACGGTCTTCCTGGACACGAACGTGCTGGTCTACGCCTTCGACGCTTCGGAGCCCGCCAAGCGCGCCCGGGCCGTGGCCCTGCTCGAGGACGAGGCGCTGGACGTCGTCGTCAGCGCCCAGGTCCTGAACGAGTTCTACTGGACGGCCACCCGGAAGCTCGACCCCAAGGTCCCGGAGGACGTCGCCGAGGAGGCGGTCCGCGGCCTGGCCCTCGGCCGTGTCGTGCCGGTGGACGCCGCGTTGGTCGAGGAGGCGATCGCGTTGGCGCGACGCCATCACCTCAGCCTGTGGGACGCGGGCATCGTCGTGGCGGCCCAGCGCGCCGGCTGCCACGAGCTGCTCACGGAGGACCTCGCGAACGGCCAGGCGTTCGGTGGGGTGAGGGTGCGAGACCCGTTCGCCTGAGCCCGGCGCTCGGCGCCCGCCGCGCGCCACCCCGGTATCCTGCCGCATGACCCCGCTCACCTGGGAAGCCCTGGAGCCGCGCCTGACGGCGCTCGTGGACCGCCCTCTCGACGCCGACGGCGTGCCGCAGTTCCTGTTCGACGTCGATGCGATCGAGCGCGAGGTGTGGGAGGCCTACGCGGGCCTGAGCCGCGCCAAGGACGAGGACACCGCGGACGAGGCCGCCAAGGCCGCCTACCTCGCCTTCGTCGGCGAGGTCCTGCCGCGCATCGAGCCCCTGAGCGACGCGCTCAACCGCAAGCTCCTGGCCGTCGCCGACTACACCCCGCCCGCCGCGCTGGCGCCCGCCTGGGCCGCGATGCGCGACGCCGTCGCCCTCTACCGCGACGCCAACGTGCCGCTGCAGGCCGAGGAGGCGTCGCTGCGGCAGCGCTACGGCGAGATCGCGGGGCGCACACGCGTCGTCCTCGACGGCCAGGAGCTGACCATCGCCGCCGCGACCGCCAAGCTCGAGGAGCCCGACCGCGACCTGCGCGAGCGCGCGTGGCGGGCGATCGACGCTGGCAAGGACGCGCAGCGGGCCGACCTCGACGCGCTCTTCCTGGAGTTCGCGCGCCTGCGCCAGACGATGGCCCGCAACGCGGACCTCCCCGACTACCGCGCGTACCAGTGGCGCGCCATGCACCGTCACGAGTACACGCCCGAGGACGCGCTGGCACTGCACGAGGCGGTGGCGCAGGAGGTGGTGCCGCGGCTGCGAGCCCGCCGCGAGGCGCGCCGGCACCGGATGGGCGTCGACACGCTGCGGCCCTGGGACCTGCACGCCGACCCCGAGGGGCGCCCGCCCCTGAAGCCCTTCGCCGACGTCGCCGAACTCGAGGCCGGCCTCGCCCGCATGTTCCACGCCCTCGACCCCGAGCTCGGCGCCGACTTCGAGACGCTCCTGGACGGCTGGATGGACCTCGAACCGCGCGCCAACAAGGTCCCCGGCCTCGGCTACCAGAGCTACTTCCCCGTCTCCAAGCGCCCCTACGTCTACTGGAGCGCCGTCGGCACCGACGGCGACCTCCTGACGATGCGGCACGAGGCGGGCCACGCCTTCCACTCGATCGCGACCGAACGCGCCTGGCCGCTCCTCAAGCACGGCGTCGACCGGATGGAGGTCGCCGAGCTCGCCTCCTTCGGCATGGAGCTGCTCACGCTGCCCGTCCTCTCGCGCGGCCGGGGCGGCTTCTACGACGAGGCGGGCGCCAAGCGGTCCGAGGCGATGCTGCTCGACCGGGTGTTCGGCCTGCTGGTGTCGATCTGCCAGATCGACGCCATCCAGCACTGGATCTACCAGCAGCCCGCCGAGTCGCTGACCATCGAGGGCATCGACGCCGCGTGGAACGAGCTCCAGGACCGCTTCGACACCGGGGTCGACTGGAGCGGCTTGGGCCGCGCCCGCACCAAGGGGTGGCACGTCATCCACCTCTTCCAGTTCCCCTTCTACTACCTGGAGTACGGCCTGGCCTACCTCGGCGCGCTGCAGCTCTACGAGCGCGCGCTGCGCGATCCGGCCGCGGCGCTCGCCGGCTACAAGCGCATGCTGGCGCTCGGCGGCACCCGGCCCATCGACGAGGCGTTCGCGGCGGCGGGCATCGAGTTCGGGTTCGGCCGACCGCTCGTGGCGCGGCTCGCCGAACTCGTCAGCGCCAAGATGGCGGAGGAGGAGGGCTGAGGCAGGGCCTCGGTCCCGAACATGCGCACGTCGGGACGTGCGTGCACGTCGGGCCGGGCGCGCCCGCCAGCGCGTCCTCGCGCCCCGTCACCCCTCGCGCGCGTGCTGCCGCAGCAGCAGCGCGAGCAGCACGATCGCCGCGATCATCAGGGCGCCCGTGCCCAGGTAGCGGCTGAACTCCGTGTCGCGCACCCACGCGAGGAACCAGGCGGCGGCCCCCACGCCGACGGCCGCGGCCACGGCGGGGATGCGGCCGAGCGGCCGCCCCGGCGCCGGGAACAGGTGCTCGCCCCGCCAGGTCGCCGCCGCTGCGAGCGCGTAACCGGCCACCGTCAACTGCACCAGGGCGAAGGCGAACCAGGCCCAGCCGGAGGCGCTCATCGTCCACCCTCGGCGCGCGCCACACGCAGGCCGCGCATGCGGGCAAGCAGCGCCCGTTCCCGGTCGGCCCCGGCCGCCTCGATCGAACCGTAGCGGTAGACGCCGGCGGCGAAGAGCGGCGGCAGGCCGGCGGTCATCGCCTCCGCGTAATCGAGCGCCCGGCGGGCGGTGGCCGGGTCGCGGGCCTCGAGCGCCGGTGCGGGCGGCACGTCCTCGATCGCGCGGTAGCGGTGGACGGGCATCAGGGCTCCTCCCCCAGGCCGAACGCCGACTGCAGGCGAGCCGCGTCCTCGGCATCGACCGGGCGCACGGTGTCGCGCTTCATGCGCCACAGCGTCGCCGGGGTCGCGACCCTGACATCGACGCCCCCGAGCTGCAGCACCTCGGCCTCGAGATCGCCGTAGGCGAAGCGCTCGCCGAGGCGCGCCAGGATGTCGACGGTCAAGCGCCCGTCGGGGGACACGTAACGCACGACCGGGTAGGCGCCGGCGAGGTCCTCCGCGCGGATGCCCTCGACGTCGCCGTCGCCGGTCACCCGCAGCAAGGCGCGGCGCAGGCGCGCGACGTTCTCCTCGTCGGGGCGCACGAACAGATCGGCGTCCTCCGTCGCCCGCACGATCCCGTGCAGGTTGACGGCCACGCCGCCGACGAGGACGTAATCGACCCCCTCGTCCGCCAGCGCCGCGAACAACGCCTGCAACGGTTGGCGCTCCACGATCACCCCTGCGGCCGCAGCAGCGGGAAGAGGATGACGTCGCGGATGGAGGGCACGTCGGCCAGCAGCATCGCCAGCCGGTCGATGCCGAGGCCGAGGCCGCCGGTGGGCGGCATGCCGTACTCCAGCGCCTCCAGGAACTCCTCGTCGATGGGCTGCGCCTCCTCGTCGCCGGCGTCGCGGCGCGCCATCTGCTCCTCGAAGCGCCGCCGCTGATCGACCGGGTCGTTGAGCTCGCTGAAGGCGTTGCCGAGCTCCATCCCGACGGCCACCGGCTCGAAGCGCTCCACCAGGCCGGGGCGCGAGCGGTGCCGCTTCGCCAGCGGGCTGATCGCCAGCGGGTGGTCCATGACGAAGGTGGGCTGCTCGAGGTGCGGCTCCACGTGGAGGTCGTACAGCTTGGCGAGCAGCTGGTGGAAGGGCTGCTCGGCGAGCGGCGGGGTGGCGCCCGCGCCGGCCCCCGGGTAGCGCTCGGCGACCCACGCCCGCAGCCGCGCCTCGTCGAGCACGTCGAAGTCGATGCCGGCGCGCGCCGCGAGCTCGCCGGTGTAGTCGACGCGCGGCCACGGGGGCGTGAAGTCGAGCAGCTTGCCCTGGTAGGGGATCGTCGTGGAGCCGGTCAGCTCCTGGGCGAGTCGGGCGTACATCTGCTCGACCAGCGCGAGGATGTCGAGGTAGTCCTTGCCGACCCAATAGAGCTCGAGCATCGTGTACTCGGGGTTGTGCTTGTAGCTGATGCCCTCGTTGCGGAAGTTGCGGCCGATCTCGTACACGGCGTCGAAGCCGCCGACGATCAGGCGCTTGAGGTAGAGCTCGAGGCTGATGCGCAGGTGGTAGTCGTGATCGAGGGCGTTGTGGTGGGTGACGAACGGCCGCGCCTCGGCGCCGCCGGGGACCGCCTGCAGCACGGGCGTCTCGACCTCGAGGAAGCCGAGATCGTCGAGGTAGCGGCGGATGAAGGCGATCGCCCGCGAACGCAACTCGAAGGCGCGGCGCACGCCGGGGTCGACCATGAGGTCGAGGTGGCGCTGCCGGTAGCGCGCCTCCTTGTCGGCGAGGCCGTGGAACTTGTCGGGCAGCGGCCGCAACGACTTGACCAGCGGCCGCCAGGCGGCCGCGTCGACCGTGAGCTCGCCGGTCTTGGTGACGAAGGGGTGGCCGCGCACCTCGAGCCAGTCGCCGATGTCGACCTTCTTGACGCCGCCGTAGGCGTCGCCGAGGCGGTCGCGCTGGAGGTAGACCTGCAGGTCGCCGCTGGCGTCGCGTAGCGTCGCGAAGGTGACCTTGCCCATGTTGCGGACCGTCATGGCGCGACCGGCCACGGTCACGTCCTCGTCGGGCCAGGCGTCGCCGGGCTGGCCACCCTCGTGCGCGGCGCGTAGCGCGGTGGCCGTGGTCGTGGGCGCGAAGGCGTAGGGGTACGCCTCGAAGCCGCGCTCCTCGAGGCTCGCGAGGTTGCGCAGGCGCTGCTCGCGCTGCTCGTGGAGGCTCTTCTCCGCCATGCCGCCGATTGTACGCGCGGGCGTGGACGGGTCATGCCGCGCGGACGGGCCCGACGCCCACACCGACAGCAGCCCGAGCCACCGTGGGGCCTCGCGACCTGGTGTACCCTCGAAACGTCCGACCCGGCCACCACGGCGCCCCAACGCCGCAGCCCACCGATCCGCGCCGCGAACCTCGAGGATCACGCGCGCGGGCCTCCGGAAGGGGATTCCCCATGATCACGCCACGACGCCTTCGCCGCACGATCGCTGCGGCCCTCACGCTCGCCCTTCTCGCCGGGGCCCCGGCGCTCGCCCAAGACGCCGACTGCGCGGGCTTCGACCGCCCCATCGTGTTCGGCGAGCTGGGCTACGACAGCGCCGACATCCTCACCGACCTGGCGCGCTTCGTCCTCGAGGAGGGCTTCGGCTGCGCCACCGACGCGATCCCCGGCGCCACCCTGCCGATCCTTCAGGGCATGATCCGCGGCGACGTCGACGTCGACATGGAACTCTGGGTCGACAACACGCCCGAGTTCTGGCACGAGGCGCTCGCCGCCGACCAGGTCCGCGAACTGAGCCACGTGTTCGATGACGCCGCGCAGGGCTTCTACGTGCCGCGCTACCTGGTCGAGGGCGACGCCGAGCGCGGGATCGAGCCGCTGGCGCCCGACCTGCGCGCCGTGAGCGACCTGCCGCGCTACGCCGACCTGTTCCGCGACCCCGAGCAGCCCGACAAGGGGCGCTTCTACAACTGCGTGATCGGCTGGTACTGCGAGGGCATCAACAACGTGAAGATGGTCGTGTACGAGCTCGAGGACCACTTCACCAACTTCACGCCCGGCACCGGCATCGCGCTCGAGACCACGATGCAGTCCGCCTACACGCTCGGCGAGCCGTGGCTCGGCTACTACTGGGAGCCGACCGGCATCATGGGGCGCCTCGACATGCTGCGCCTCGAGGAGCCGCCGTACGACGACGAGTGCTTCGCCCACATGAACGCCATGGCGGAGGCGGACACGCCGGAGCTGGCCACCGAAGCCTGTGACTACCCGGTGGTCGTCGCCGCGGTCGGCCTCGGCTCGGCCTTCGCGGACACGATCCCGGCGCCGATCGAGTCGTTCCTCGACGCCTTCTACCTCGAAACCGCGACCATCAACGAGATGCTCGCCTTCATGGAGGCGAACGAGGCTGGCACGCAGGAGGCCGCGCTCGCCTTCCTGCGCGAGCAACCCGACATCTGGGCGGCCTGGCTGGCGGACGTCGACCCCTCCGTGACCGAGCGGGTTCGCGGCGCGCTCCAGTAAGGTTTGGGGCGCGGCGCGCTCCAGTAGGGCGCGGCGCGCTCGATTCGAGCGCGGACGAAACGATCCGACGCATCGCCGGCGGACCCGCCACCCAACGACCATGGGTGCCGGGTCCGCCGGCCTTGTGATCGGGTGGTACAATCGGCGTGTCGAGCGTCGCACCCCCACGCGTCCTGCCGCGACCCACGTCGCGCTGGGACCGGTCGCCCGCCCCTCGTCGAGTGGGCCCCTGCGGGGTCCGATGCACAGGCGCCGGCGATTCGCGCCCGCGCCCGCTTCGTTCGCTCGAAAGGACGTTGCCATGAAAGCCAAGATCACGCGAAGCCGCGTCGTCGCGGCCCTCCTACTCCTGGCGCTGCTCGTGGGCGGCGCAGCCCACGCCCAGTCGCCCGACTGCGGCGGCGTGAGCCGGCCGATCGTCTTCGCCGAGGTCGGCTGGGACAGCGTGCAGGTCCTCAACGGGATCGCAAGCACGATCCTCGAGTTGGGGTTCGGCTGCACCACCGACGCCATCCCCGGCGACACGGCCCCCTTGCTGCAGGGCGCCATCCGCGGGGACGTGGACATCACGATGGAGGTCTGGCTCGACAACAGCGCCGACATCTGGGACCCGGCGGTCGCCGCCGGCACCGTAGAGCAGCTGGGCGTCATGTTCGACGACGCGGTTCAGGCGTGGTACGTGCCCCGCTACTTGGTGGAGGGCGATCCCGAGCGCGGCATCGAGCCGCTGGCGCCGGACTTGCGCAGCGTGTTCGACATCCCGCGCTACGCCGAGCTGTTCCGCGACCCCGAGCAGCCCCAACTCGGACGCTTCCACAACTGCCCCATCGGCTGGCAGTGCGAGCTCATCAACACCGCCAAACTGCACGCCTACGGCCTGACCGAGTACGTCACGGACTTCCGGCCTGGCACCGGCGTGGCGCTGGCGTCCTCGATGGAGGGCGCGTACCTGCGCGGCGAGCCGTGGCTGGGCTACTACTGGGCCCCCACCTGGGTCCTGGGCAAGCTCGACATGCTGCGGCTGGAGGAGCCACCGTACAGCGACGCGTGCTGGGCGCGGATGGTGGACCTGATGGAGGCCGGGACGCCCGAGTTGCTCGAGGAGGCCTGCGCCTATCCGGCGTCGACGGTCGTGGTGGGCCTGGGTTCGCGCTTCAAGGACGAGGTCAGCCCGGAGATCCGCGACTTCCTGAATGCCATGGAGATGCCTTCGGACCGGGTGGGCGCCCTGCTGGCGTTCATGCAGGACACCGACGGCGGGCCGATGGACGCTGCCCGAGCGTTCCTGCACGAGCAGCCCGAGGTCTGGTCCGCCTGGCTCGACGATGAGACGGCGGCCCGCGTGCAAGCCGGGCTGGAGTAAACCCACCCTGTGCCCCCTTTCCTGACGCAGCCGTTCCCGGAGGCCTGGCGCATCCCGCTGCGCGGCTGGACGAACGACGGTGTGAGTTGGCTGGTCGCCACCTACGGCGACGTGTTCCGCGGCATCACCGACACGGTGCTGCTCCTGCTGGTTCGCGTCGAGCGCGGGCTCGCGGCCCTCCCCTGGTGGCTGGTGGTGCTGCTCGTCGCGCTGCTCGTGTGGCACGCGAGCGGGCGCCGCATCTGGCCGGCCGTCAGCCTGTCGGGCCTGCTCGTGCTGGTCGGGACGTTCGGGCTCTGGTCGGAGATGATGACCACGCTGGCGATCATGCTGATCGCGACGCTGTTCACGATCGTCCTCGGGATCCCGATCGGCATCGCGATGGCCCGCAGCGACCGCCTGAAGACGCTGCTCAGGCCGCTCCTCGACGGCATGCAGACGATGCCGAGCTTCGTCTACCTGGTGCCCGTGGTCATGTTCTTCGGCTTGGGCAACGTGGCGGCCATCATCGCCACCTTCGTCTACGCCGTGCCGCCCATCATCCGCCTCACCGACCTCGGCCTGCGGCTGGTGGACGCCGAGGTGCTGGAGGCCGCCCAGGCCTTCGGCGCCTCGGAGCGCCAGACGCTCACCTGGGTGCGGTTGCCGCTGGCGCTGCCGACGATCATGGCCGGCGTCAACCAGACGATCATGATGGCGCTCGCGATGGTGGTCCTGGCGTCGATGATCGGCGCCCGCGGACTGGGCCAGGAGGTGCTGCGCGGCCTGCAACGCGGCAACGTCGGGCTGGGGCTCGAGGCCGGTCTCGCCATCGTGTTCGTGGCGATCGTCATGGACCGCATCACGGCCGGCTACAGCCGCCGCTGGGACCCCACCGTGAAGGGGCGCTGACCCATGACGATCACCTCCGAGGAGGCGGCCCCCAACGGCGCGGAGGCCCACATCGAGGTCGAGGACCTCTCCAAGGTGTTCGGTCACGACCCCAAGTCGATCGTCCCGCTGCTGCGCGAGGGCGTCTCCAAGGACGACATCCTCGCGCGCACCGGGCACACGGTCGGGCTGCGGGACATCAGCCTGCGGGTCGAGCGCGGCGAGACCTTCGTCGTCATGGGGCTCTCCGGCAGCGGCAAGTCGACGCTCGTGCGCTGCCTCAACCGTTTGATCGATCCGACCACCGGGAGCGTGCGGCTGGACGGCGAGGACGTCCTGGCGTTCGGCCCGCGCGCCTTGCGTGAGATTCGGCGCCACAAGATGGGCATGGTGTTCCAGCGCTTCGGCCTGCTTCCCCACCGAACGGTCCTCGCCAACGTGACCTTCGGGCTGCGCGTGCAGGGCGTGAGCCTCGCGGAGCGCCGAGAGAAGGCGAGCGCCTGGATCGAGCGGGTGGGCCTGGCCGGCTACGAGCAGGCCCTGCCCCGCGAGCTCTCGGGGGGCATGCAGCAGCGCGTCGGCCTGGCGCGGGCGCTGTGCACCGACCCCGAGGTGCTGCTGATGGACGAGGCGTTCAGCGCGCTGGATCCCCTGATCCGCCGCGAGATGCAAGGGGAGCTCATGCGGCTGCAGCAGGAGCTGAGCAAGACGATCGTGTTCATCACGCATGACCTCGACGAGGCCCTGCGCCTCGGCGACCGGGTGGCCGTGCTCAAGGACGGCTTCCTGGTGCAGGTCGGGACGCCGGTCGAGATCGTCACGCGCCCCGCCGACGACTACGTGCGCGCCTTCGTGGAAGATGTGGATCGCTCCCGCGTGCTGCGCGCCCGCGACGCCCTGAAGTTCGCCACCTCCCACGCCGCGGAGCGGGTCGAGGAGGCCCGCGGGCGCATCGACGCGAACGCCACGTTGGGCGAAGCGCTGGCGGTCATCGCCGACGGGGGCGGACCGGTGGCGGTCGTGGGCAAGAACGACCGGGTCCTTGGCGTGCTCGACGGCACGACCGCCCTGCGGGCGCTCACCGAGCGGCCCGAGGTGGCGAAGGGCTGACCGGACTCAGGCGACCTGGGGTTCGTTGACCTCGACGATCGTGTAGCGCTTGGCGTTGGTGCCGATGGTGACCTCCGCCGTCTCGCCGACGTTCCGCCCGATGATCGCGCGCCCGAGCGGCGACTCGTCCGAGACCTTGGGCACGTCGCCCTCGAGCACGCCCGCCTCGATCGGCGACACCACCTGGACCCGCATCTCGGTCTTCGTGGCCTCGTCGCGCAGCAGCACGCGGTCACCGAGCTCGACGCGGCCGTGGTCGGTGTTGTGGATGATCTCGGCGCGGGCCAGCTGGTCCTCGAGGTCGTCGATGCGGTTCTCGATGCGGCCCTTCTCCTGCTTCGCCTCCTCGAGCCCGGAGTCGTCGTAGTCGTCGCTGGAGCCGGTCAGCTCACGCAGGATGCGGGTCGCCTCCTCGAGTCGGACGTACTCCTGCGCGAGGGTCGCCTTGAGGCGCTCGTAACCCTCTTGGGTGAGGCGGACGGTGCGGGTGGCCATGGCATGCCTCCAGGGGGGCCCCGTTCGGGGCCGGGAACGTCGGGCTAGGAAGCGGCTTGCCTCACCTGGAAGCAAGCCGCACGGTCAAGCCGTTTGTGGACCCATTCTATCGCGTTCGGATGAGAAGGGTCTCGGGGCGAGGGTCCCGGCCGCGCGCGGGTCCCGGCCGCCGATCGGTCTCCGCCCCCCGGCGCGGCCGCCGTCGGACCCCAGCTCCAGCGGCGCCCCGCGACCGCCCACGCGACGCGGCCCGCCGACGTTGGCGGGCCGCGCGCGGTTCGTAGGCCGTCGCTCGCTCAGTTCGCGGCGGCGCGCGCCTCCGCGAGCCAGGCGTCGACCTGCGCCCGGTTGGCCTCGATCCACTCGGCGGCCATCGCGTCGACGTCGTCGTCACCGTCCTCGCCCTCGGAGATGCGCAGGGTCATCTCGGAGATGGCCGTGACCGGGAGCTGCACGTTCGCCAGGATGCTGGCGGCGGCCGGGTTGGCCTCCAGGAAGTCGTTGTTGGCCACGGCCTGGATGTCGTCGGCCACGAAGCCCATGAGGACGGGATCGGTGACGCCACCCTCGAGGCCGGAGATGACCATGAACTCCTCGAAGCCTTCCTGGGCCTCGTTGGGGACGATCTCCGGCACGTTGATCCACACGGAGTCGACGCCGGGCACCATTTGGAAGACGGTGAAGTTCGGGGTCCAGGTGTAGTACAGCACCGGCTGGCCGCTGCGGTAGTCCGCCAGCGCGTCCGCGAAGGCCGGGTTGTAGGCGGCCTTGATGTCGTTGACGTGGTCGCGCAGGTCGTAGGCATCGAGGTGGTGCTCGATGACCGTCTCGCAGCCCCAGCCCGGCGGGCAGGCGACGAGGTCGGCCTTGCCGTCGCCGTTGCGGTCGAAGGCGGCCTTGACCTCGGGGCGCTTGAAGTCCTCGAGCGAGGTGATACCGAACTCCTCGGCCGCCGACTTCGTCACCAGGTAGCCCTGCGAGCCGCCGGCCGGGATGATCGTGCCGGCGATGCTGGCGGTGTCGAAGAAGTTCGGTGGCAGCTGCGCGTTGTGCAGCGGGAACCAGCCGGAGGTCCAGAAGTCGACGTCGCCGAGGGCGACCGCCGTGTAGAAGAACGGGTTGTCGAGCATGATCGGACGCTCGACGGTGTAGCCCAGTTCCTCGAGGATCTGGTCGAAGATCGCCTGCACGGGGCGGGCGTCGTCCCAGCCGGCGATCGCGGGCTCGAGCGTGACGCCCTCGCCGGGGCGCTCGGCTTGCGCGCTGGCGAGGCCGGCGAGGGCCACCAGCGCCGCCAGGGCGATGGAGATGAAACGTGTACGCATCTTGGTTCCTTTCTCGAGAACGGACGACTTCGTGACGGTCGGCGCTGCCCCTACGGCAGCCTGATCATTTGGCACGCAGGTTTCCTGCGCGTCGGACCACCATAACAGGCCCGCGTGGTGAGCGTGGTTCGGCCACGCACGGGCGCGCTGGGCCGCGCGTCAGCCACGCTTCGCGGCCCCGCCCTCGCCGAACGCCTGCGTCAGCCGGTCGAGCACGATGGCGAGCAGCACGATGGCGAGACCGCCGATGCCGGCCTGGCCGATGCGCAGGGCGTTGAGGCCCTCGACGACGGGCCGGCCGAGGCCGCCGGCGCCGATGAGCGCCGCGATGACGACCATCGACAACGCCAGCATGATGGTCTGGTTGACGCCGGCCATGATCGTCGGCAGCGCCAGCGGCAACCGCACCTTGAACAGCACCTCGCGCTCGCTGGAGCCGAAGGCCTCGGCGGCCTCGATGACGTCGTCCGGCACCTGCCGGATGCCGAGGTCGGTCAGCCGGATGAGCGGCGGCAGCGCGAAGATGATCGTGGCGATCACCCCGGCCACCGTGCCGATCGAGAACAGCATGACGACCGGCACCAGGTACACGAAGGCGGGCGTCGTCTGCATGACGTCGAGGATCGGGCGCAGGGCCGCCTGGAAGCGGTCGCTGCGGGCGGCGAGGATGCCGAACGGCAGGCCGATGATCAGGCACACCACCACGGACGCGGCCACCATCGATAGCGTCACCATGGTCAGGTCCCACAGACCCACCATGCCGATCAGCGTGAACGACACGGCCGCCAAGGCGCCGATCCGCCAGCCCGCGACGCGCCACGCCAAGACGCCCACGAGCACGATGAACGCGATCGGCGGCAGCCATAGCAGCACGGCGCTGACGCCGTCGAGGAGCGCCTCGACGGGGACCTTCATCGCCTGGAACGTCGGCCGGTAGTTGAAGGTGAGCCAGTTGATGAAGTCGTTGAACCAGTCGTCGAGCGGGATGCGGATCGGGTCGAAGAAGGCGTCGGTCAGCAGCGCGTTCACGCGGTCACCCCGTTCGTGTCGCCGTTGTGGCCACGCTTCTCGATGATCGCGTGGATGATCTCACGCTCCGTGACGAGACCGACGAGGCGCTCCTCGTCGTCGACCACCAGCACCGGCAGGTTGCAGACGTTGCGCGCCGCCAGCAGGGTGCGCAGCGTGCGGTCGGCGTGGACGACCGCGGCCCGGTCGCGGTAGCGGGAGGTCGGGGCCTCCTCGGCCAGCAACGTATCGATCGGCACGAGCTCGGCGCCCGCACCGTCGGCGCGCATGCCGAGCACGCGGCCGTCGTCCGCGACCTCGATCTCGACGTCGGCCTGGGTGCGGTGCGCGAGCACGCGGGCCCCCGGCTCGCGCCGCAGCTCGTCGACCCGCTGGTGCTCGGGGGGCACGGCGACCGTGCCGGCGGTGATGACGCCGGTGGGGTCGGCGTGGGCGACGAAGTCGGCCACGTAGGGCGTGCGCGGCTCGGTGACGATCTTCTCGGGCGCGCCGACCTGCACGAAGCGCCCGTCGTCCATGATGGCGATGCGGTCGCCGAGGCGCAGGGCCTCGTCGAGGTCGTGGGTGATGAAGATGATGGTCCTGCCCAGCTGCCGCTGCAGGCGGATCATCTCTTCTTGCATCTGCATCTTGATGAGCGGATCGAGCGCGCTGAACGGCTCGTCCATCAGCAGCACCTTGGCGCCCGTCGCGAGCGCGCGCGCCAGCCCGACGCGCTGCTGCATGCCGCCCGACAGCGCCGACGGCAGCATGTCGCCCCAGCCACCGAGGCCGACCATCTCGAGCGTCTCGTCGGCGCGGCGAACGCGCTCCGCGTGGCCGACCCGCTGCACCTCGAGGCCGTAGGCGACGTTGTCGCGGACGCTCCGGTGCGGCAGCAGGCCGAAGCGCTGGAAGACCATCGCCAGGTGCTCCTGACGCAGCCGACGAAGCTCGCGCGGCCCCACCTGGGCGACGTCGACCTCTCCCTCGTCGGTCTGCAGCCACACCCGCCCGGAGGTCGGCGCGATGAGGCGGTTGATGCACCGCAGCAACGTCGACTTGCCGGAGCCGGAGAGCCCCATGATGACGAAGAACTCGCCCGGCTTCAGCTCGAACGAAACGTCCTGGACGCCGATGACGTCACCGGTGGCCTCGCGGATCTCGTCCTTGCTGCGGCCCTCGGCCAGGAGCCGGAGCGCCTCGTCGGGCTGGGGCCCGAACACCTTGTGGAGTGACTCGACGCGGATCAACTGGGTACCTGTCTCTCTTCGGCGACATCGGCGTAGCGGGCGACGAACGCGCGGGGCGGCAAGGCCGCGGCGCGCATGGACCAACGGGACGCGCGAGCATCTCGGTCGGCGGACCCAAGCCGGTCTCCGAAGCCGTCGGCGCGCCATGCGCTGCACGGTGGCCTCGGAGGGCCGTGGGGGGATGTGAGGGCGGGCGCCCTTCTGCGAGACCCTAACACGAATCTCACGCGGTCGTATGCCGTCCAGAACGCGATTGCCAGATCCTGCGCGCGTCCTGGACGCCGAATCTGCACCGCATGCGCGTCCACGACGCGCCTTCCGCGATGCCGATGCGTCCAGCGCGCGTCTCATACGTGCGGCGCGCGCGCTGGACGCGCTTCTCGAGACCATCTCGCGTCCTGGACGCCGCTCGCGGCCCCGTGCCGATCGCGGCCACGGCCCCCGCGAACCGCCCGGTGAACCACCTCTCAGCGGCCCTTCAGCCCCCCCGGGTAGCCTGGCGCCATGCAGCCCTTGCGCCGCCGCGGCCTCATCGCCCTCGCCACGCTCCTCGCGGCCACCGCGATCGCGCTGCTGGCCTGGCCGGCCGCGCCGCGCGTGCCCCGGCCCCCCATCCACGTCGCCCTGGTCGATCCCTACGGCCAGCCACCGCTGGAGGGCTACGGGCGGGTGCAGGCGCTGCGGCGGGCCGGCGATCTCGCGGGTGTGGCCGCCGCCGCCGACCAGCTGGACGGCTACCTCGCCTACCGGGTGGCGCTGCTGCTGGCCCGCAGCGAGGCGCTGCCGGCGGCGGAGCGCCTGGCCTGGTTCGAGCGCGTGCTCGAGTTGCGCATCGACGATCCGCTGGAGCGGGCGGCCCGCCGCGCGCTGCACGCCGAGGTCGGCGCCGTCGCGGAGGCCGCGGCCGCGACCGGCGCGGCGGGTGCCGCCGAGCGGGCGCTGGCCGCGTACCGGCTGGCGCTGCCCGACCAGGCGGCGATCGACGGTATCGAACGCCTCGAGCCCGACCCCTACCGGCGCGCGAACGCCTACCTGCAGGCGAACATGGCCACCCGCGCGCTGGAGGCGCTCGACGGGCGCACGGCCCCCTCCATCGAGGCGCCCGCGCTGCGCTCCCTCGGGCGGCACGAGGAGGCGCTCGACGCCTTCCGCCGCTGGATCGCGGAGGCGCCCGGAGACCGATCGGCGTTCGAGGGCGAGGCCTGGTCGCTGTTCTCGCTCGAGCGCTGGGCCGCGGCGGACGCGGCCTTCGCTTCCCTCGGCGGCGCGACGGGCGCCTACGGCCGGGGCCTGATCGCCGCCCGCGAGGGCCGCATCGACGACGCCGTCGCGCACATGATGGCGACCGGTCAGGCATCCCGGATGTGGCTCGCCAGCGGCTGGCTCGAGGCGCGCGGGCGCGTCGCGGACGCCATCGCCGTCTACCTGCGCATCGCCGAGACCGGGGACCGCTCGCTCGCCGACGACGCCGCCTACCGCGCCCTCGTCCTCGGCTCCCGCGCGGGCGACCTCGCCAGCAGCGCCAGGGCCGAGGCGCTGCTGCCGGCGGACTCGTTCTTCTCCCTGCGGCTGGGCGGCTCGCTCGACGTGCCGCTCGAGGCGCCGGCGGCGAGCGACCCAGGCGAGGCCTCCGCGGCCGCGCGCGCGGCCCTGGAGCTCGCCCGCGCGCTCATGACCGTTCAGGACCCCGAGGCCGCCCGCGGCGAGTTGCTGTTCGCCCTGCGAGCGGCCTCCGGCCGCGCCGACGCCGAGGCGCGCGCCGACGTCATCGCGCTGGCCGCGGCGCTGCAGACCCAGTACGGCGAGTACCGTCAGAGCCAGCGCGCCGCCCAGGCGCTGCTGGGCGCCGGCGACCGTGACCCGCGGGTGTGGCGACTGGCGTACCCCCGGGCCTACCCCGAGTCGGTGGAGGCCCACGCCGCGGCCTTCGGGGTGGAGCCCGAGCTCGTGTGGGCGGTGATGCGCCAGGAATCGGCCTTCTCCCCGGTGGCCGTGTCGACCTCGAACGCCCAGGGCCTCATGCAGGTGATCCCGTCGACCTGGAACTGGTTGGCCGAGCTGCAGCGCGAGCCCGCCGGCGATCCGTTCGACCCGGACGACAACGTGCGCTACGGCGCCTACTACCTCCGCTGGCTGATCGATCACTTCGATGGCGATCTCGAGCTGGCGATCGCGTCCTACAACCGCGGCCAGGGGTACATCGGGCGCCTGTTCGCCGGCGACGTCGTGGACGGCGACAAGGACGAGCTGTACCGGCACATCGATGCGCTCGAGACGCGCGAGTACCTGCAACGCGTGACGCTCCACCTCGAGACCTACCGGGCGCTGTACGGCGGCGACGCGACGAGGCTGGCGGACGCCGAGCACTGAGCGCGGGCACGGATGAGATTGTTCATCACGCACGCTGCTTCGGCGTTCGACAGTGGGGGGACATGCGCGACACATGGAGGCGACCGCCGTGAGTGGACGCAAGACCGTCCTGATCGTCGACGATGACCCCGGCATCCTGCGGGTGCTGAGCGACGGGCTTTCCAGCGTCCTCGACCTGTTCGACGTGGCAACCGCCAGCAACGGGCTCGAGGCCATCCAGGAGCTGGAGCGTAGATCGGTCGACGTGCTCGTGACCGACCTGGCGATGCCCGTCATGGACGGCTTCGCGCTGATCGCCTACGTGACCAACCAGCGGTCGGCGCTGCCGGTGGTGGTGCTCTCGGGCATGGTGGGGTCCATGCTCGACCAGCGCCTGGCCGGTTACGGCGGGTTGCGCGTGCTGCGCAAGCCCGCCGGCTACCAGGAGGTGGCCGCGTGCGTGCTCGAGGAGATCGAGCGCGTCGACCGCGGTCTGATCGAGGGCATCCCGCTGTCCGGCGTCCTCCAGCTCATCGAGGCAGAACGCCGATCGAGCAGGGTCGTCGTGACCTCAGGGCGGCGCCGCGGCCAGCTCGACTTAAAGTCGGGACGGCTCGTCAACGCCTTCTCGGACGACTTCGGCGCCGAAGGCGAGGCCGCCGCCTACGACATCCTCGGCTGGTCCGACACCACGATCGAGTTCGAGCCGCTGCCCGCCAACGTGCGGCGGCTCATCCACACCCCCATGCAACTCCTGCTGGTGGAGGTGGCCGCGTCCCAGGATCGTGGCCGCGAGGGCGACGCGGCCGATCCGACGACCGCGGCGGCCACCACGATCGCCGACGCGGCCGCGCCGAACCCCGGCCCGTTCGAGGCCGCGGACGACGTCCCCGCGGACACGCCGCTCGGCGACCCGGCGGCAGGATCGGCCGGAAGCCCGAACGATGGCACCGAAGCAGCGGGCGACGCACACGACGATCACGAGGCGGTCCCCGGGGCCGTCGATCCCGTGGCGCCCTCCGATGCCTTCGCCAACGATGCTGGCCCCGCGCCGTTCGCTGAGGACGCAGCGGTCTTGACCGACGCGGCGTTCGACCCGGCGTTCGATGCGGACGCGGCGTTCGACCCGGCGGTCGATGCGGACGCGGCGGCCGCCCCCGCGGTCGCCGACGTCGACGACCGGGAGCGGGTGGACGACTCGATCCTGCTCGACGCGCCCGCGCCCGGCGGCGTGCCCGAGGCGAGCCCCGAGGACGACGGTGCAGCGTCCGCGACCGATCCGCTGGGCCACCCCGGCGCGGTCGACGACGGAGCGGCCACGCCCGCGGTGCCCGCGCCACCGACCACGCCCGCGCCACCGACCACATCCGCGCCGCGGTCGTCCGACGCGTCCGATGCCCACGTCCAGGACATGCTCGCCGCGATCGAGCGCCTGGCCGAGCGCGCCCACGCGGCGGATGCCGCGCTCGCCGCGGTCGCCACGGAGATCGATGCCTTCCGCCAAGCGCAGCGACGCTTCGACGAGGCGAACGCACAACGCGAGCAGCGCCGCCGCGACCTCGAGCGGTTCCGCGACGACGTCGCTCAGCTCGCCCGCGAGATCCTCGGCCGCGTCGACGGCCTCTTCGATGCGATGGCCAGCGATCCCGCGCCGGGGGACCTCGGGGAGGAACGGGCGGCGACGTGATCAGCAGCCCCAAGACGGTGCTGGTGGCGGACGACGAGCACGCGATCCGCCGGCTCATGCAGGAGGCGCTGCCCCACCATCTGCCCGACTACGAGGTCGCCGTCGTCGCCGATGGCCAGGAGGCGATCGACTACCTGAGCTCGAACCCCGTCGACGTGATCGTGACGGACATCGCGATGCCCGTGAAGGACGGCTTCGCGGTGCTGGCGCACGTCCGCAACCATCACCCGAACCTGCCCGTCGTCGTCCTCACGGCGGCGGCCGTCGAGGCCATCCACCGGGAGGCGCCGCGGCTCGGGCTGCTGCGCGTGGTTCAGAAGCCCGCGTCGGCCGCGCAGGTGGCGCGGCACGTCCTCGACGCCCGCTCGGAGACGGCGAGGGGCCGGATGAGCGGCATCCCGCTGGCGACGCTGCTGCAGCTCCTGCAGCTGGAACGCAAGACCTGCTCGCTGTTCGTGCGCTCCGGTGAGCGGCGCGGTCGGCTCCACTTCCGCTCCGGCGAACTCGTCAACGCCTACGCCTTCGAGCTCGACGAGGAGGGCGAGGAGGCCGCCCGCTACCTGCTCGCGCTGGACGACGTGACGATCGATTTCGAGCGCTCCCTCCACAACCACCTGCGCCGCATCCACACGCCGCTGGAGACGCTGCTGATCGACGTCGCCCGCCGCGACGACGAGTGGCGGCGCGACGCCGAGGACGGCGACGACGCGACCGCGCCCCCGTCCGCCGTCGAGACCGGGCGCAGCCTCGATCGCGGGGCACGCTCCCTGGCGGCGGCCGCGGCGGATCTCCACGACGCGATCGCCGGCCTGCGGGGCCGCACGGCCGCCGTCGCGCGGGCGCTCGACGTTGCGGCGCCCGCAATGGCGGCAGGGGCCCGGGCGCTGGCCACGGCAGACCGCGGGCCCACGGCCGGCGAGGAACGCAGGGTGGCGGAGGCCTGGCGCGAGGTGACCGAGCTCGCCCAGCGCCTGGCTCGCGCCGCCGACGCCCTGGGCGGCCGCCCCGGCACCTGAGACCCGACGCCGCGCACCGGCCCCCATGCAACGAAGGTCGGCCGCCCACGAAGGGGCGGCCGGCGAACGCTGGAGCGGGAGACCGGATTCGAACCGGCGACATCTACCTTGGCAAGGTAGTGCTCTACCAGCTGAGCTACTCCCGCGTGCGGAAGAAGGCCCGGAGCAACTCCCCAGACCTTCCACCTTGGGCAAAATAACGCCTCGCACCGACCTACTTTCGCAGGGAGCTACCCCCCGACTATCATCGGCGCTGCGGTGCTTAACTTCCGAGTTCGGAATGGGATCGGGTGGGTCCACCGCGCTAAGGGCACGAAGCGTGAAGATAATGACAGGCGGATAGGAAGCTGAGACCTCACTGACCGATCACTCGGTATGAGTCCAACAATGGTTACGTCCTCGTCCGATTAGTACTGGTCAGCTCAACACGTCGCCGTGCTTACACTCCCAGCCTATCAACCCGGTGGTCTTCCGGGGGACTTACTCCCACGAGGGGATGGGAGAACTCATCTTGGAGTCGGCTTCGCGCTTAGATGCTTTCAGCGCTTATCCGTTCCGCACGTAGCTACTCGGCATGTGCCCCTGGTGGGACAACCGAGAAACTAGCGGTGCGTCCATTCCGGTCCTCTCGTACTAGGAACAGCTCTCCTCAATTCTCCTGCGCCCACAGCGGATAGAGACCGAACTGTCTCACGACGTTCTGAACCCAGCTCGCGTGCCATTTTAACCGGCGAACAGCCGGCCCCTTGGGACCTTCCCCAGCCCCAGGATATGACGAGCCGACATCGAGGTGCCAAACTCCGCCGCCGATGTGAACTCTCGGGCGGAATCAGCCTGTTATCCCCGGGGTAACTTTTATCCGTTGATCGATGGCCCTTCCACAAGGTACCACCGGTTCACTAGGACCGACTTTCGTCCCTGCTCGACATGTACGTCTCGCAGTCAAGCTCCCTTTTACCCTTACGCTCTATGTGCGATTTCCGACCGCACTGAGGGAACCTTTGTGCGCCTCCGTTACGATTTGGGAGGCGACCGCCCCAGTCAAACTACCCACCTAACGTTGTCCCTCACCCGGATGACGGGCGCAGGTTAGACGGCCGAACTTGTCAGGGTGGTATTTCACCGTTGACTCCACCGAAGCTAGCGCTCCGGCTTCACAGTCTCCCACCTATCCTACACAGACAAGTCCAGACATCAACATCAAGCTGTAGTAAAGCTCCACGGGGTCTTTTCGTCCTGCTGCGGGTAGGCCGCATCTAAACGGCCAGTTCAATTTCACCGAGTCTCTGGTTGAGACAGCGCTCCAGTCGTTACACCATTCGTGCAGGTCAGAACTTACCTGACAAGGAATTTCGCTCGATTCGTCCCTCCCCGTTTCCAGGGGGGTCGGACTCTATCTTGGTCGGTTCCGGTTCATCGTCTCCGTCACGCGCCGAATCTCTTCGACGCCTTCCGGATCCAGATGCCGGCCAGCCTCCATCATCAGCAGAACCCGCCGAAACTTGAGGAACTCGACGTTCTTGCTGGACTTCAGCTGGTGCTTCATGAAGAACGGCGCGATCACCTCGGTGAGGCAGCGGCGATCGCGAACGCGATACGCCAGCCGATCTCCGTGGTTCTTGCGCACGACGCCGCAGCCGAAGTACGCCTTGAGGGCGTACAGGACCTGGGCATCACGCTCGTGTTGCACGACCGTGAACTCCGGGAGCACTTGGACTCCCATCGTCATGTCGTCATGCCGGGCGATTCCGACGTGGAAACACCCCTCGCCGTCGACGAACCCGGCGATCCACTGCGCTTCGAGCTTCATGCACCGACCCCGAACGTATGGTCTCTGAGGGTTCTTGGCATGTCGCCAAGCCTTCCCTGCGGATTGTCCCCATGTCCGGCGGATTGTGACCGCGGCGCCCTTGGGCCCGCTGGTACCGCACGGCTGTACGAGGAGTTTCCCGCATATGGTTCGGTTTTACTAAGGCCTGCGAAACGTTGACCTTAGGACCGTTATAGTTACGGCCGCCGTTCACTGGGGCTTCATTTCGGCGCGTGAACGCCTCCACTTGACCTTCCAGCACCGGGCAGGTGTCACACCCTATACGTCCCCTAATGGGTTAGCAGAGTGCTGTGGTTGTGGTAACCAGTCGCTAGAGCCGATTTACTGTGCCTGCTTCGGGCTTTGACACCCTACATGCAGGACCCCTTCTCCCGAAGTTACGGGGCCATTTTGCAGAGTTCCTTAACCAGAGTTCTCTCGCGCGCCTTAGTGCTCTTACACTCGCCCACCTGTGTCGGTTTTGGTACGGGCACCGACGCTTCATCGCTTAGAGGTTTTTCTTGGCACCATGGATTCAACCAGTTATCAGCCCCGTAGGGCCTTCCCGACCGACGTCACCGTGTTCGAGGGCGGATTTTCCTGTCCCTCGCGGCTTCGCAGGCCGCCGGGCATAGCCGTAGCTCCGGATGGCCTATCCTAATGCGTCACCCCATCGCTCCACGTCGGTGGTGCAGGAATATTGACCTGCTGTCCATCGACTACGCCTTTCGGCCTCGCCTTAGGTCCCGACTAACCCTGAGAGGACGACCCTTGCTCAGGAAACCTTGGGCTTTCGGCGGAAGGGATTCTCACCCTTCTTATCGTTACTCATTCCTGCATTCGCACTTCCGATACCTCCACGGCTCCTTGCGGTACCGCTTCAACGGCTTACGGAACGCTCCCCTACCCAGCACACCTAAGGTGCACTGCCGCGGTTTCGGTATGTGACTTAGCCCCGATCATCTTCGGCGCAGAGACACTCGACTAGTGAGCTATTACGCACTCTTTAAAGGAATGGCTGCTTCTAAGCCAACCTCCTAGCTGTCTTAGCGTCTCCACATCCTTCACCACTTAGTCACAACTTGGGGACCTTAACCGGCGGTCTGGGTTGTTTCCCTCTCGTCGATGAAATTAGCTCACACCGACTGACTCCCGGGGTATGGACCATGAACCTTCTGAGTTTGACAGGGTTTGGTAAGCGGGTAGGCCCCCTAGCCCAATCAGTGCTTTACAGCCCATGGTAAACCCCCGAGGCTAGCCCTAAAGCTATTTCGGGGAGAACCAGCTATCTCCGCATTCGGTTAGCTTTTCACTCCTAACCACAGCTCATCCGAAGAGTTTTAAACCTCAACCGGTTCGGCCCTCCACCTCCTGTTACGGAGGCTTCAGCCTGGCCATGGCTAGCTCATGCGGTTTCGGGTCTACTGACAGCGCCTGAACGCCCTGTTCAGACTCGGTTTCCCTTCGCCTCCGCCTATCGGCTTAAACTCGGCACTGCCAGTAAGTCGCAGGATCATGCTTCAAGAGGCACGCCACCACCCGGGCCACCGGCAAGCCGGAGACCATCGGGCTGTGACTGCTTGTAAGCACACGGTTTCAGGTACTATTTCACTCCCCTCACGGGGTGCTTTTCACCTTTCCCTCACGGTACTTGTTCACTATCGGTCTGCAGGAATATTTAGCCTTACGGGGTGGTCCCCGTAGATTCACGCGAGATTCCACGTGGCTCGCGCTACTCAGGTGCCAGCTACGCTTCCGAGCCTTTCGCCTACGGGGCTTTCACCCACTCTGGCGCGCCTTTCCAGTGCGCTTCGGCTAGACTCTCGAGTCGATGTTGCTGGTCCTACAACCCCGCGGTCCGTAGACTGCGGTTTGGGCTCTTCCCTTTTCGTTCGCCACTACTGGGGGAATCGATGTTTCTTTCTTTTCCTCTAGGTACTTAGATGTTTCAGTTCCCTAGGTTCCCTCCACATGCGCTATGGATTCACGCATGGGTACACGAGGTTCGCTCGTGTGGGTTTCCCCATTCGGACATCCCCGGATCAAAGCTTGCTTCCAGCTCCCCGAGGCTTATCGCAGGTAGCCACGTCCTTCATCGGTTCTGCAGCCAAGGCATCCACCGTGTGCCCTTATTAACGTAACCATCGTTCGTGTTCGTACGTGTGTAAGAGTGATGTCAGACCCGCGATCTAGCTTCGTTCGATCGTTTCCGATCGAACCTAACAGGATCACGTGTCGCGCTGGCGTCGTTGCCGTACAGGACGGCTCGGAACACCCGCGCGTATTGGATGCTCATGCTTCCTATTCCGCTGTCAAGAAGCGCGCCACTCTCGCGAGCGGCAAAGATCAGAGTACATCTGTAGGGCGGAGCGTGTCAAGCCCCACCGCGCGCCCGCGTGCGGGAACCGTCCCGCCGCGGCTCGTCCACGGGGAGCGGGACGCAGTCACGCGCGTCCTGGACGGCGAATGGCGTACGATGCCGCATGCCCGCGATCGACCTCAACGGCGACCTCGGCGAGTCCTACGGCCGCTGGCGGCTGGGCGAGGACGACGACCTCCTGCCGGCGCTCAGTTCGGTCAACCTCGCCTGCGGTTTCCACGCCAGCGACCCGAGCACGATGCGGGCCGCCATCGTGGCCGCCGACGGGCACCGCCTGGCGATCGGCGCCCACCCGAGCTTCCCGGACCTGCGCGGCTTCGGGCGGACGCCGATGGCGCTGCCGCCCCCGGTCGTGCGCGACGACGTCCTCTACCAGCTCGGCGCCCTGCACGCCCTCTGTCGGGCCGAAGGCGCGACGCTCCGGCACGTGAAGCCCCACGGCGCGCTCTACCACGCCGTCGCCGGCGACCCCGACGTCGCGGCGGCCGTCGCCGAGGCGGTGGCGGCCTTCGACCCCGGGTTGCCGCTGGTGGTGCCGGCCCACGCCGCCACCCTCGGCGTGCTCGAGGACGCCGGGCTCCTGATCGTCTTCGAGGCCTTCCTCGACCGCGGTTACCAACCCGACGGGCGGCTCCTGCCACGCGGGCGTCCCGGCGCCGTCCTCGAGGACGCCGGCGAGATCGTCGAGCGGGCACTGTCGCTGGCCGTCGACGGGGTGGTCCGAGCCATCGACGGCGAGACGCTGGAGCTGCGTCCCGACACGCTCTGCCTGCACGGCGACGGCTTCCGCTCCGCCCGCGTGGCGCGAGCCGTCCGCGACGCGCTCGAGCGTGCGGGGGTGCAGGTCCGCCCGGCGGCCGGCGCGCTGCCGTGAGGCCGGGGGCCCGCGGGTCCGACAGGTGAACCGCCACCACGCCGACCGCGGCACGCCCACCTCCTGGGTCGACGGCGATGGCCTCGGCTGGCGCCTCTCACCCCTCGGGCCCGCCGCGCTGCGGTTGACCGCCGACGCGCCGCCGTCCGCGGAACTCTCGACCCGCCTGGCCACCGTGCGCGCCGTCGCCTGGGGCGTGCGCCCACCGGCGCTGCGCGACCTCATCGTCGGCTACCGCGCGCTCACCGCGGAACTGCGGGTCGGCGCGCCGCTGGCGCCGGCCGCCGCTGCGCTGCACGCCGCCACGCACGAGGCCGGGGTCGGCGCGATCCGGCACCGGCGGGTCACGCTGCCGGTGGCCTACGGCGACGGCGCCGATCGCGCCGACCTCGAATCGCTCCTCGGCCTTCCCTGGCGCGAGGTCGTCGGCCGTCACGAGGCGGCCGCCTACCGCGTCGCCTTCCTCGGGTTCACGCCCGGGTTCGCCTACCTCCACGGGCTCCCAGCCGACCTCTCGCTGCCGCGCCGATCGGCTCCGCGTTCGCTGCCGGCAGGGGCGGTGGCGATCGCCGACGGGCGTGCCGGCGTCTACCCGAGCGCGGGACCCGGAGGCTGGTGGGTGCTCGGGACGACGCCGGTCGCGCTGTTCGACCCCTGGCGGGCCGCGCCGACTGCGCTGCTGCCCGGCGACGAGGTCCGCTTCGCGGCGCTGGCGGACCGTCCCGACGACGCGACGACCGCGGCCGCGACCTCGCCCGGGTCCGGAGCATCCGACCGCGACGAGGAGCTCGCGCTGACCCTGATCGAGTCCTGGCCCGGCGCCGTCTCGCTGCAGGGCCGACCGCGTGGCGGCGTCGGCCACCTGGGCATGGCCCAGGCGGGCGCGCTCGACGCCCGTGCCTTCGTCGCCGCCGCCCGCCTCGCGGGTGCGCCGCTCGCCGCGCCGGCGCTCGAGTTGGCGGTGCCCCACGCGACGCTGCGCGCCGAGCGCGCACTGACCGCGGCCTGCACCGGGGGTGGTGCCCGCCTCCGCCTCGAGGGGAGGTCGCTGCCGTTGGGGCGGACCTTCGCGTGGCCGGCCGGCGCCCACCTCGAGGTGCGACCCGACCCCCAGGCGAGCGGCGCGCACGCCATCCTCGCGGTGGGCGGCGGGCTGGCGCCCGCGGGCGGCCCGGTCGGCCACCCGGACCTGGTGGGCGAGGGCAGCACCGACGCCCGCGCCGGCGTCGGCGGCTTCGGGCGCCCGCTGCGCGCCGGCGACGCGCTGCGCCTCGCGGGCGATCGCCGGGCGCCGGACCCCGGCTGGCAGGGAAGGGTCCACCACGCCGCGCGCCTCTCGCTGCGCCTGCACCCGGGGCCCGACGGCGAGGACGAGGCGTACGCCGCGCTGCTGACGACGGCGTTCTCGCTCGGCGCTCGCGACCGCATGGGCGCCTGGCTCGACGGCCGACGGATCCGCGCCCGCCGGCCCGACGTCGACTCGGAAGGCGTCCCCCTCGGCGCCGTGCAGCTGCCGGCCGACGGCCGTCCCGTCGTGCTGCTCAACGACCGCGGCCGGACGGGCGGCTACGCCCTCGCCGGCATCGTGGACCCGCGCGATCTCTCGGGCCTGGCTCAGGCCCGACCGGGGTCGTCGGTCACCTTCGAACCCGCCGCAAGCTGACCGACGCGGGGCGATGCGCCCCGTCGGCTACCATGGCGCTACGACATGGACGAGCGGGAGCGACTGATCCAGACCTTCCTCGACGAGATGCGCCGGCGCTACGCGCAGGAAGTCGACGCCGTGGGCCTTCCCGAGGGGACCCTGGAGTACGTCCGCCGGCGCGTCGCGGAGGGCGACACCGACACGCTGCTGTTCATGCTCAAGCTCGGTTGGCTGATGGGCCTGCAGACCGGCTTCGCCGCCGGTCGCGCGGGCGACGACATGCCGAGCGGCGGCCCCGGCCCGATCCAGGCCTGAGCGCGCGGGCCCACGTACCGAAGCCCCGCGGCACGCGGGCCGGTTCAGCCCTTGCGCCGCGACCGCGCGATCATGTGCGCCTGGCTGTCCAACCGCCGCTGCCCCGGACGCCGGCGCGCGCGCACGTAGGCGCCGTTGGGCTGCAACTCGCGCGCCTTGACGTTGTCCCGCATGCCCAGGTCCAGCACCTTCATGATCTCCCGCCGCACGCGCGGGTCCTCCACCGGGAACAGCGACTCGATGCGGGCGTTGAGGTTGCGTTGCATCCAGTCCGCCGAGCCCAGGTAGAGCCGGCCCGCGCCGCCGTCCTCGAAGTAGAAGATGCGCGCGTGCTCCAGGAAGCGCCCCACGATCGAGCGGACCCGGATGCGCTTCGACACCTCGGGCACGCCCGGCCGCAGGCAGCACACGCCCCGCACGATGAGGTCGATCTCGACGCCGGCCTGCGACGCGCGGTAGAGCGCCTGGATCACCCGCGGATCGACCAGCGAGTTCATCTTCGCGGCGATGCGCGCGGGCCGGCCGGCGCGGGCATGCTCGGTCTCCCGCTCGATCGCCGCCATCAACGAGCTCCGCAGCGTCTCGGGTGCCACCCACAGCTTCCTCCAGCTGCGCTGCTTGCTGAAGCCGGTGAGCACGTTGAACAGCTCGGAGACGTCCGCCCCCAGGTCCGGATCGCAGGTCAGCAGACCCATGTCGGTGTACACGACGGCGGTCCCGGCGTTGTAGTTGCCGGTGCCCAGGTGCATGTAGCGGCGGATGACGCTGGCGCCGTCCGCGTCGCGCTCGCGGCGCACGACCAGCAGCGCCTTGGCGTGCGTCTTGAGCCCGGGCAGGCCGTAGACCACGTGGACGCCGGCACGCTCGAGCTCCCGCGCCCAGACGATGTTGTTCTCCTCGTCGAAGCGCGCCTTGAGTTCCACCATCGCCGTGACCGGCTTGCCGTTGCCGGCGGCCCGCTCGAGGGCCGCGACCACCGGCGAGTTGCGGCCGACGCGGTAGAGCGTCTGCTTGATCGCCAGCACGTCCGGATCGTCGGCGGCGTCGTCGAGCAGCCGCTGGACCGCGTCGAAGGCGTGGAACGGGTGGTGCAGCAGCACGTCGCGCTCGCGCACGGCATCGAACACGGTGTCGTGCCGCCGCAGCTCGCGCGGCAGGCGCGGGTTGAAGGGCGGGTCGCGCAGCTCTGGGATCGGCAGCTGCGCCAGCTCCATGAAGTCGACGACGTTGAGGTGGTTGGATACCTCGTACACGTCCTCGGGCAGCAGCTTGAGCGTCTGGCGCAGGCGCTCGACCCAACCCGCGGGCATGCCCGTCAGGACCTCCAGCCGGACGGCGTCGCCCCAACGGCGGCGGCGCACCTCGTCGGCGATCGCGCGCAGCAGGTCGCCGGCCTCGTCCTCGGCGATCTCGATGTCGGCGTCGCGGATGATGCGGAACCCGTGCACGCCGCGCACCGCGTGGCCGGGGAACAGGTCGGCAACCCGGTCGCGGATCACGTCCTCCAGCACGACGAAGGCGTGGCCCTCGGCCGGCAGCCGCAGGAAGCGAGGCAACACCGAGGGCACCTGCACGATGGCCGACCTGACGAGGTCGGCCTCCTCGTCGACCACCTCGAGGAGCAGCGCGAACGATTGGTTCGGCAGTCGCGGGAAGGGGTGGCCCGAGTCGATCGCCAGGGGCGTGAGGACGGGGAACAGCTCCTCGCGCCAGAAGGTGTCGACCGCCGCGCGCTCGGCGTCGCCGAGGCCGCCGACGTCGCGGATGACGACGCCATGGCGGGCGAGCGCCGGCAAGACGTCCTCGCGCAGCACGCGCCGGTGCTCGAGAACCATCGGATGCAGGGCCTCGGAGACCGCCGTCAACTGCTCCGCCGCCGTCAGGCCGTCGAACGAGCGGGCGGCGACGCCGGCGGCCTGCTGCTCCTTGAGGCCCGCGTAGCGGATCATCATGAACTCGTCGAGGTTGCTCGCGAAGATGGCCAGGAACTTCAGTCGCTCCAGCAGCGGTTGCGAGGCGTCCTGCGCCTCCTCCAGCACGCGCCGGTTGAACGCCAACCAGCTGAGCTCGCGGTTGAAGTACAGCGACGGGTCCGCCAGATCCACCTGCGGGGGCATCGAGACGAGCGTACCAGGTCGGGCAGGCGCGTTCGTGACGAATCCGACCGCGACGATCGCCCGGCGTCGGCGGTCGACCTGCGTCGATGCTCGGCCGGCGTCGGGCGACGTCGGCGGTCAGCGGGCGTCGCCCGCCGTCGGCGGTCAGCCGGCGTCGACCGCTTCGTCGGCCTCGTGGAGCAGCTCCACCTCGAAGCTCTGCTCGGCCTTGAGGCTCATGCCGACCGAGCAGTACTTGTTCATCGCCAGGTCGACGAAACGCTCGAAGGTCTTGCGGTCGAGGCCCGGCGCGTCGATGACGTGGCGGGCGCGCAGGCGCGTGTAGAAGGCGGGGACGCCCTCGTTGCGGTCGCCCTCGAGTTCGACGCGGTAGGCGATCACGTTCACGCGCCGCTTCTTGAGCATCTCGACGACGTCGTAGGCGACGCAGCCGCCCCAGGCGTTGAGGACGAGCTGCATGGGGCCCATGCCGAGCGGGTGCTCCTTGGTGCCGTCGATGAGGACCTGACGGCCATCGGGGATCGTCCCCACGAAACGCTTGTCGACGAGGTGGTGCAGGGTGGCGAGGGTGGTCTCGGGCATGGCCCTAGGGTACGGCGCGGTAGCGTGCCGGCGTGAGGGCCAGCGAACCTAGCGGCGGCGAGACGCCGGCGCGCACCGACGCCCGCGCGCTCACCCTGCCGTCGCCGGACGCCGGCAAGCACGCCTGGCGTGCCTGGGCCCGCGCCGTGCGCCGCGCCTGGGCCGCCGACCTCCAGCGCCGTGCCGACGACGAGGCCGCCATGCACGCGCTGCTCGCCGCCTGGGGCCCGTGGCGCGGGGCCCGGCGGGTCCTGGCGTACGTGGCGTTCGGCGACGAGCCCGACCCGCTCGCGCCCTGGATGCGCGAGGCGCGGGCGCCCGCGCTCGCGGCCACCCGCACCGTCGGCCCCGGCCAGCCGCTGCAGCTGCGCGCCTGGGTCGAGCCCTTCGAGCGCCACCCGTTCGGCTTCCTGCAGCCGCGCCCCGACGCGCCGCCGATCGACCCCGGCGAGATCGACCTGGTGCTGGTGCCGGGCCTCGCCTTCGACGTCCATGGTGCCCGCCTGGGGCACGGGCAGGGCCACTACGACCGGCTGCTGCCGAGGCTCCCTCGGCACGTCCCCAGGGTGGGCGTCGCCCTGGACGCGTGGGTCGTCGACCTGCTGCCGAGCGAGCCGCACGACGTGCCGATGACGCATCTGCTGACCCCGGGCGGGATCAGGACCCTCGCTGGCGCCGGCTGACCCCGCGCAAGCCGCCTTCCCGCATCGGGCCCTCTCCGCCAACACGATCCAGGTCGCGGCGCCCGGCGCCCAGGGGGCGAGGTCGTAGCCGGTGAAGTGATGGAGGTCGCCGTTGGCGAAGACGGCGAAGTCGAAGGGCGCGCCGGTCTGCGGCAGCCACGGGCGCATCGTTCGACGGGCGCCGGGCTGGATCCACCCTCGCGCATCCCGCTGCCAGGCTAACCACGCAGCACGCCGCGCCACCGGCCACGCAGGCCGGTCCGCATCCCGTTCAGCAGGAGACCCGGTCGCCCGGCGCCGTCGTCGGGCACGGGCCGCAGCCACCACCAGGCCTGCGTCCGCAGCACCAGCGCGACCGCGAACAGCCACACGTAACCGCTCGGTCGCGCGCCCAGGACGGTCACGTCCAGACGCTGCAGGATGACCAGCAGTGGCCCGGCCAACGCGCCCCCGAGGAACCCGGAGATGCCGGTGGCGAGGCCCAACATGGCGATGAACACCACCCGGTTCGCGCGCGGCGCGGACGCCAGCGCCAGGTTGAAGGCCGCCAGACGCACGGCGCCCCAGGCGAACGCGTCGGCGACCGACGTCGCCCAGATCCACGCCAGGCTCCCCGTCAGGCCGGCCACGATCCAGCCGCCGGGCAACAGCAGCCCGACGAGGAAGGTGCCCAGCATGAGCACCCGCTTGTGGCCCACCCGATCCGTCACCCGACCCCACAGCGGCGTCGTGACCAGCGCCGTGATCGCCGTCAGTGTCCCCGCCAGCGCCACCTGCGTGAAGGTCATCCCCAGCTCCTGCAGGTAGAAGGGGGTCACGAACGGCCCCGACAGCATGACCACGAAGTTCCAGTAGGCGGTGAAGCGCAACAGCCGTCGGAAACCGCGGTCGCGCCAGGGGAGGGTGAGGAGCTGCCGCCAGCGGACGCGTTCGACGGCGGTCGGCGGGTCGAGCTGACGCAGGACCACGGCCGCGCCCGCCAGCCCGGCCGCTACGGCCACGAGCAGCACGAGCTGGAACGACAGCGGCGCGCCGACGCGGTCGAGGAACGCGCCGGCGGCCAGGTTGGCGGCCGTGCCGACCACGCCCATGACCCCCGTGCGCAGGCCGAACGCGCGGCCACGCTCGCGCTCGGGCACGACGTCGCCCATCCACGCCGTCCACAGCGTGTTGTGCGCCGCCAGGAACAGGCTGGCGAGGAGCACCAGGCCGATCAGCGCCCACGGGCGGCTGGCCTCGGGCAGGCCGAACATGGGCAGCGCCGCGGCCAGCAGCCAGGTCAGGCGCGACCCCAGGGCCATGGCCACCGTCAGTGCCTTGCGCCGCCCCAGCAACGCCCCCAGGTACGCCGCGAAGGGGCTGGCGAGCTGCGACAGGTGCGGCGCCGCGCTGACCAGCGCCAGCTCGGTGGGGGCGGCGCCGAGGTGGAGCATGTAGCCCACCAGCACGGCACCGGTGGTCCAGTTGAGGAAGACCTGGGTGAACGACCCCTCGACGACGGTCAGGCGCATCGTCCGCCGCACCTGCGCCCGCACGGGCGGGTCCAGGTCCGTCAGGTAGACGGCGGCGCCGGGTGGCGAGGGGAACGGCGCGGAGGGGGGTGGATCGGAGGCGGGCAGCGGGGCGTGGCCCATGCGCCCACGAGTCTACGGCTCGCGCCCCGGGCGTTGGGCCCGAGCCCACCACGGTCGCGGCGCCGTCTTCGGCGCCGCGACCCCAACATGGATCGGGCTGCGTTCAGGCCGCGACGTCGACGAAGGCGACCGTGGATGGGGCGGGGAGGGGCGAGCCCTGCTCCCGCAAGCCCTCCAGGTGAAACGCCGCGGCCTCGCGAATGAGCCGCAGCACCTCCGCCCGCGTCGGCGCCACGGCCACGCACCCGGGAAGATCCGGTACGTGCGCGCCGAAGCTCGTCTCGCCTTCCTCGACGATGACCGCGTACCTCACGTGGGCTCCCTCACGCCGGCCTGCATCAGGATCGAACGCAACGTTCCTGGTGGAACGTCGATTCCGAGCGCTCCGGCTACCGTCACTGTAGCGGGCTTCTCCCCGTGGCGGAACTGGCGGTGGCTACCACGCGTCCGCACCAGCCGCCAGCCATCGGACTCGAGCCTGGCGATCACCTCACGCACCCTCACGCGGACACCAAGTGCGCAGTCCGGCGCAGCCAGGCACGTGCCGGACCGTCGCAGCCACCATCGGCTTCAACCACCCCAAGGCGACGAACCCTCCACACGATGCGAACGTAGCAGCTTCCGGGTCGGCCGGGACCCTTCGCTGGGTCCATGCCAGTCGAACCTGGGTCCGTACCCGTGCCCCGCAGTGCGGCGCACCGCCGCAACTCCCTCACCGCCAGTGGAAGCCCATCCCCTTCCACCCCGTCCGCATGCTGCGCAGCAGGTCGCGGGTGCGCCAGGCGTCCACCTCGGGGACCGAGCGCAGCCAGACCCAGGCCAGCATCCGCAGCACCCCCGAGATCACGAACAGCCAATGGTAGGCGGTCCAGGTGGCGCCGAAGGCCTGGGTCTCGAAGTTGCGCAGGAACACGAGCAGGGGCCCGGACAGGGCGCCACCGACGAACCCCGCCACGCCCGTCCCGAGGGAGTACATGGCGATGAACACGACCCGGTTGGCGCGCGGCGCGGAGGCCAGGGCCAGGTTGAAGATCGCCGGGCCGATGGCGCCCCAGGCGACCGCGTCGAACACGGCCGAGAGCCAGATCCAGCGGACGTCGCCGGTGATGCCGGCGACGATCCAGGTGCTGGGCAGCAGCAGGCCCGCCAGGAAGGTGCCGATCGCCAGTACGCCCCGGTTGCCGGTCCGGTCCGCCACCCGGCCCCACAGGTAGGTGGTCGCGAGCGCCGTCAATGCGGCGATCGACGACCAGATCGCCACCTGCGTGAACGTCAGGCGCAGCTCGTCGAGGAAGTAGGGGAAGACGAACGGCGCCGCGAGCAGCACCACGAACTGCCAGTAGAGCGCGAAGCGCAGGAAGTTCCGGAACCCCGCGTCGCGCCACGGCAGCGTCAGCAGTTGGCCCCAGCGCACGCGCACGTGCTCCGTGGGCGGGTCGACCTGCAGCAGGTAGACGCCGACGCCGGCCAGGGCGATGACCACCGACGCGACCAGCACCGCCTGGAACGAGAACGGCGCGCCCACGCGGTCGAGGAAGGCGCCGGCCGCCAGGTTGGCGACCATGGCGATGACGCCCACGATGCCGGCGCGCAGGCCGAAGTAGCGCCCGCGCTCGCGCTCGGGGATGACGTCCCCCATCCAGGCCGTCCACAGCGTCCCGTTCGCCGCCAGGAAGAAGCTGCTGGTCAGCACCACCAGGATGAGCACCGACGGGCGCCAGGTGTCGGGCATGGGCACCAGCGGCAGGGCCGCGGCGAGCAGCCAGGTCAGCCGCGAGACCAGCGCCATCGCCACCGTCAGCAGCTTGCGGCGGCCCAGCGCGGCCGCGAGGTAGGCCGCGGCAGGGCTGGCGACCTGCGACAGCAGCGGCACCGCGCCCACCAGCGCGATCTCGGCCGGCGACGCCCCCAGGTGCAGCATGAAGCCGATGAGCACGCTGCCCGACGTCCAGTTGAGGAACGTCTGGGTCAGCGACCCCTCGAGCACCGACAGCCGCATCGTGCGGCGCACCTGCTGCCGGGTGCCGAGGTCGAGGTCGGTTAGGCGCGCGAAGGAGCCGGGGGGAGGGGGCGGTGGGGCGGCGGCCATGCAGCCCGCAGTCTACGGCCGGGGGGCGAGACGCGGGCGCGGGTGTGGGCCACGGAGAACGCGCCCGGAACGCCGGCCCGTCAGTACCTCGCAGGCACGAACGTCTGCTCGTGGATCGGCGGGCGCACGTACGCGGCTTCGCCCTCGCGCGGCGGCAGCGCGTCCACCCGTGGGATGACGTCCTCGTAGGGGAACATCGTCAGCAGGTGGTGGATGCAGTTGAGCCGAGCGCGCCGCTTGTCGTCGGCGTCCACGACGTACCAGGGGCAGGTCTTGACGTCGGTGAAGGCGAACATCGCGTCCTTGGCCTGCGAGTAGGCGACCCAGTGCTGCCGCGCCTCCAGGTCCATCGGGGAGAGCTTCCAGTGCTTGGTGACGTCCTCCAGGCGGGACTGGAAGCGCCGCTCCTGCTCCTCGGGGCTCACCGAGAACCAGTACTTGATGAGGATGATCCCGGCGCGGACCAGCATCCGCTCGAGCCCGGGGCAGCTGCGGAAGAACTCCTGCACCTCCTCCTCGGTACAGAAGCCCATGACCCGCTCGACGCCGGCGCGGTTGTACCAGCTGCGGTCGAAGATCACGATCTCGCCGGCGGCGGGCAAGTGTTCGACGTAGCGCTGGAAGTACCACTGGGTGCGCTCGCGCTCGGTGGGCTTGGGCAGCGCCACCACGCGGCAGGCACGGGGATTGAGGCTCTCGGTGATGCGCTTGATCGTGCCGCCCTTGCCGGCGGCGTCGCGGCCCTCGAAGATGATGACCACGCGCAGTCCCTGCTGCTGGATCCAGGTCTGCAGCTTCACCAACTCCACCTGCAACTCGGCCAACTCCGCCTCGTAGGTCTTCTTGTCGAGCTTGCGCGTCGGCACGTCGTCCGGTGCCGGGTCCGCCCCCATGGCGCGCGCCAAGCCGGCGGCCTGGACGGCGGCGGCCTGGACGGGGGCCGCCGCCGGCTCGGCTGGCTCGGCCTTCTTGGCCTTGGCCTTCGACTTCGCCTTGCGTTTGCCGTTCTTGCGCTCGTCGCTCACGGTGGGCCCCCTCTCGTC
Organism: uncultured bacterium; assembly: GCA_964549045.1. Classification (GTDB taxonomy): domain Bacteria; phylum Deinococcota; class Deinococci; order Deinococcales; family Trueperaceae; genus JAABTL01. The sequence continues at coordinate 39,631 of CAZJUA010000297.1, forward strand.
GTCTACGGTAACCGCTGCAACGCGCCAGGGTCCCCAATGCCCTAGGCTGGACCCAGCTCCCGCCGTTCGCCCTCGGCGATCGCTCTCGTGCCACGACGGGCAGCCCGACGCCGGCGGCTCGTGTGGCGCGCCCCTCCCCCGGAGGAGGATCCGGTGCAGACCCAGCGCGCACGCCACGTCGCGATCACCGCGGCCATCCTGCTGTGGGCGGCCCTGCCGGGTGTGCCCGCGCACGCCCAGCCCGCGGTGCCCACGCCCGAGGGGCGGCCGCGGGTGGCCCTGGCCCTGAGCGGCGGCGCCGCGCGCGGCGCCGCCCACGTGGGCGTCATCCAGGAACTGGTGGCCGGGGGCGTGCCGATCGACATGATCGTCGGCACCAGCATCGGCGCCATCGTCGGTGGCCTGTACGCCGCCGGCTTCGCCGCGGACGCGCTCCCCGAGCTGCTCGTCTTCGTCGACCCCGCCACCACCGCGCGGTCGCAGCTCCCCCTGCGCGGCGGGGTGCTCGACAACGCGCCGCTCGGCCGCATCCTGGCGGCCCTGCTCGAGGACCGCTCGGTCGCGGACACGCGCATCCCCTTCCGCGGCATCGTCACCGACCTCGTGACGGGCGAGACGCACGCGCCCGACGACGCGCCCCTGGCGCTGGTGCTGCAGGCCCCGGCGGCGGTCCCGATCCTGTTCAACCCGGTCGCCATCGGCGACCGTCACTACATCGACGGCGGGTTGAAGCAGCTGGTGCCCAGCGAGAACGCCCGCCGCCTCGGCGCCGACTTCGTCATCGCGGTCGACCTGGGCCGCGACGTCCTGGTCGACCCGACGTCCATCCAGAGCACGGCGTCCCTGACGCTCGGGGGCCTCATGCGGCCGTACACGGAGGCCAGCCTCGAGAACGCGGACGTCGTCATCCGACCACCGCTGGCGGACGCGCCGCACATGGACTTCGACCACCGCGAGGCGTACGTCGAGGCCGGGCGGCGGGCCACCCGCGACGCCCTGCCCGCCATCCGCGCGGGCCTGGCACGGCTCGGCATCCCGCTCCGGCGCGGCGTCGACCCCCACCGGGACGACCCGATCAACCTCGGTTGGCGCGACCGCGTCGCGGGCGCCGCGACCGACGACGACGCGCGGCCGCTCCGGCTCGCGATCGGCGTGCGGGCGAGCACCGCCCTCAGCCACGCGCCCACGGGCCTCAGCGATCGGCTCGACGTCGTGCTCGCCGTGCGCGGCGGGCCCCTGCGGTGGGCGTCCATCGGCATCGACCTGGGGCGCGGCAACGAGCCGCAGGCCAACCGGCTGTCCCTGCGGCTCGGCGTCCGGTTGCCCGACGACACCGAGCTTCACGCCGGCGTCGGCGCTCGCTTGGCCAGCGGCCCGAGCCTGTGGGTCGGCGCCCGGCGGGAGGCCGTGCCGCACCTCACGCTGGGGGTCGTACACGACGTCCTGAACGGCGTGACCGAGGCGACGGCCAGCTACCGCCCCGACCACCTGTGGATCGACGGCGAGATCGTCGGCCGGCCCGGCAGCTGGGTCCGCGCGGGCATCGACGCCCGCGCCGCGATCGGCAGCGCCGCGTCGGGCCGCGGCGCCCCCGAGGTCGGCGTGCGCCTGTTCGCCCTGGCGGCGAGCGGCGAGACCCCGGACCCCTACGCCATCCAGGTCGAGCCGGCGCGCTACCGGACCGCCTCGTCGACCGTCGTCACGCGCGGGCTCGTCGGCGGCAGCGTCGAGTTCCGCACCGCCCTGCACGAGCCCATCTGGCTGACCGAGGCCGCGGAGTTGACCACCCACGGCCGCGCGTTCATCGACGTCGTGCGCCACGACGCCCGCACGCGCGCCGGCATCGGCCTCGGCGTCACGCTGGACGGCAGCATCGTCGGCCTGCTCCCGTTCCAGCTGCAGCTCGACCTCGGCGTCGACCTGACCGACGGCACGGTCCGGCTCGGCTTCCGTACGGGGCACGACGGACCGGCGCCGTGGCGTCCGGGCCTCAGCGCACGTTCCCCGTGAACACCGTCTTCCGCTCCAGGTACTCCAGCAGCCCCTCGGACCCCGTCTCGCGGCCCAGACCCGAGCCCTTGACACCGCCGAACGGCGCCTCGGGCGTCGCCGGCAGCCAGTCGTTGACGCACACCATGCCGAACTCGAGCCGCTCGCTGGCGAGGATCGAGGTGTTGAGGTCGTGGGTCATGACGAAGGCGGTCAGGCCGTACTCGGTGTCGTTGGCGCGGGCGAGCGCCTCGTCGAGCGTCCGGAAGCGCTGGATCGGCACGACCGGACCGAAGATCTCGTCGCTCAGCGCGGGGGCGCCGGCCGGGACGCCGTCGAGCACGGTCGGAGCGTAGAAGAAGCCGGGCCCCGCGAGCGCCCGGCCGCCCGCGAGCACGCGAGCGCCGGCCGCGACGCTGCGTGCCACGATCTCCGCGACGCGCTCCCGGTGCCGCGCCGTGATCAGCGGACCGACCTGCGTGCCCTCCTCGAGCCCGTGGCCCACGCGCAAGCCGGCGGTCTCGGCGACCAGCGCCTCCGTGAACGCGTCCGCGACGTCCTCGTGCAGCAACAGCCGCTGCGGCGCCACGCACACCTGGCCGGCGTTGCGTTGCTTCCAACTGGCGAACTGCCGGGCGACCTCGGCGACGTCGACGTCGGGGAACACCAGCACCGGCGCGTTGCCGCCGAGCTCGAGCGTCAGGCGCGTCAGCGTGCGGGAGGCACCATCCATGAGCGACTTGCCCACCCGCGGGCTGCCGGTGAAGGCCAGCTGACGCACGCGCGGGTCGCCCAAGAAGACCCGCGCCATCGGCTCCGGGTCACCGTTGACCAGGTTGACGACGCCGGCGGGCGCGCCCGACTCGTGCAGCGCCTGCGCCAGCGCCATCGCCGAGCGCGGCGTGAGCTCGCTGGGCCGCACGACGACGGTGCAGCCCGCCGCCAGCGCCGCCGCGAGGCTGCGCACGACGTTGTACACGGGGAAGTTCCAGGCGGTGATCGTCGCGACCACCCCCACCGGCTGCAGCTTGACCTCGATGCGGCGCGACGGCGTCCGCGCCGGGATCGTGCGGCCGTACGCCCGGGCACCCTCGGCCGCGAACCAGGTGAGGTAGTTGCAGGCCGAGAGCCACTCGGCCTTGGCCTCGCCCAGGGGCTTGCCGGACTCCTCGCTGGTGCATCGTGCGAGGGCGTCGGCGCGCACGCGGATCCAGGACGCGGCCCGCTCCAGCACCTCGGCACGCTGGTAGGGGGACGACCGCGACCAGGTGGCGAACGCGCGCTGCGCCGCGTCGACCGCGGCGGTGGCGTCGGTGGCGGCGCCGTCCCCGCGAGCGTAGGGGACCTCGGCGACGGGCTCGCCGCGGCCCGGGTCGATCAGCCGCCAGCGGCCGCCGTCGGCCGCGTCGCGCCAGCGGCCGTCGATCAGCAGGCGGGTCTCGAGGGCGGTCGGGGTGCCCGGCGGCGGGGCGGCCGTCACGCCGCGCCCTCCGCGCCCGCGGCCGCGGGTGGGGCCAGCGCGGCCGCGACGGCGGCGGCGAGCACGCCCATGCCCTCGTCGAGCTCGTCGTCGGTGAGGTCGAGCGGCGGCAGCAGGCGGACGCAGCTGCCGTAGAGGCCGGAGCGCAGCACGATGAGCCCGCGCGCCAGGGCCTCGGCCGTGACGCGCTGGACCAGCTCGGGCGCCGGCCGCTTGCTCTGGCGGTCGTGCACCAACTCGATCGCGAGCATGGGGCCGAGGCCGCGGACGTCGCCGACCTGGGCGTAGCGGGCGTGCAGCGTCTCCAGGTGCTCTCGCAGGCGGGTGCCGACGGCGTGGGCGCGGTCGAGGAAGCCGGACGCGGTGATCGCGTCGATGGCAGCCAGCGCCGCCACGCAGGCGAGCGGGTTGCCCGAGTAGGTGCCCCCGAGGCCGCCGGGGTGCGGGCCGTCCATGACGTCGGCGGCGCCGACGACCGCGGCGATGGGCATGCCGGCGCCGAGCGACTTGGCGGTCACGGTCAGGTCGGGTACCACGCCCGCGTGCTGCGAGGCCCACAGCCGGCCGGTGCGCCCCATGCCGCATTGCACCTCGTCGAACACCAGCACGATGCCGTGGCGCGTGCAGGCCTCGCGCAACGCCCGCAGGAACGCCGGCGGCGCCGGCACGAAGCCGCCCTCGCCCTGCACCGGCTCGATGACGATCGCGGCCAGTGCCGCCGGGTCGACCTGAGCCACGAAGGCCCGCTCGAGGCCGGCGATCGCCAGCTCCACCACCGCCTCCTCGCTCATGCCCCGCGGGCGGCGGTAGAGGTCGGGGAAGGGGAGGCGGTAGACCTCGGGCGCGAACGGCCCGAACCCGCGCTTGAAGGCGGCGTAGCGGCTCGTCATCGCCAGCGTCAGGTTGGTGCGGCCGTGGTACGCGCCCTCGAACACCAACACCGCCGGCCGACCCGTGTGGGCGCGGGCGACCTTCACGGCGGTCTCGACCGCCTCGGCACCGGAGTTGAGCAGCACCGCCTTCTTCGGGCCGTCGCCGGGCGCGATCGCCACCAGCCGCTCGAGCAGGGCGACGTACGGCTCGTAGCTGCCGACGATCGCGCACAGGTGGATCAGCTCCCCGGCCTGCCGCCGCAACGCCGTGACGACGGTGTCGGGCGTGTGCCCCACGGCCAGCGCGCCGATGCCGCCGGCGAAGTCGAGCAGCACGTTGCCGTCGGCGTCCTCCACGGCCGCCCCGTGACCACGGACGATGGCGAGGTCGGTCAGCCGGCCGGCGCCGCGGGCGGCGACGGCCTCGCGCCGCGCCACCAGGGCGCGGCTCTTCGGGCCAGGGACCTCGGTGACGAGCCGGATGGTGGTCATCGGTCTCCCTCTCCCGCGGCCGCGCGCGCGGCGGCCGCGGCCGCATGGGCACCCGACCCGCTCACGCCCGTCGCAGCCAGCGCCCGCGCGAACACCGCCAGCGCGTCGTCGATCTGTGCGTCGCTCACGACCAGCGGCGGGATCCAGCGGATGACGTTCTCGAAGGTGCCGCAGGTGAGCAACAGCAGGCGCTCGCCCATGCAGGCGCGCTGCACCGCCTTGGCCCGCGCGGCGTCCGGGCGGCCGCCGCCGTCGACGAACTCGACGCCGACCATGAGCCCGAGGCCGCGGACGTCGCCGATCCCGGCCTCGCGCCTCTGGAGGTCGTGCAGGCCGGCGACGAGGCGCGCGCCGCGGGCGGCGGCGTTCTCCGGCAGCCGCTCGGAGAGCATGACGTCGATGGTGGCGAGGGCCGCCGCCAGCGGCAGCGTCGAGCCACCACCGTAGGTGCCGCCGTGCGTCCCGGGCTCCCAGCGCGCCATGGTCTCCTCGCGGGCGGCGACCGCGGAGATCGGCAGCCCCGAACCGAGGCCCTTGGCCATGATGAGGACGTCGGGGCGGACGCCATGGTGCTCGCAGCACCACATGCGCCCCGTGCGCCCGAAGCCGGTCTGCACCTCGTCGATGACGAGCAGGGCGCCGATGGCGTCGGCGCGGGCGCGCAGCCCCTCGAGGAAGCGGCGCGGCGCCGGCAGGTAGCCGCCCTCGCCCAGCACGGGCTCGATGACGAAGGCCGCGGTCTCGTCGGGCGCGCTCTGGCCCTTCAGCAGCACGTCGAGCTCGGCGAGGGCGAAGTCGACGGCGGCGTCCTCCGTCATGCCCCAGCGGAACGCGTGGGGGAAGGGCGCGACGACGATGCCGCCGGCGAGGTTGGGGTAGCGGTGGCGGTAGATCGTCTTCGACGTCGTCATCGCCATCGTCAGGTGGGTGCGACCGTGGAACGACCCCTGGAAGACGACGACGTTCGGCCGGCCGGTCGCGTGGCGCGCGAGCTTGACGGCGGCCTCGGTCGCCTCGGCGCCCGAGTTGGTGAAGAAGACGCGGTCGAGGCCGCCGGGCAGCAGGGCGACGAGGCGCTCCGCCAGCTCGCCCGCCAGCGGCGACGTCGCCACCCCGATCTGCGCGAACAGCAGCCGCTCGGCCTGCGCGCGCACGGCGGCGACCACGCGCGGGTGCGCGTGCCCGGTGTTGACGACGCCGATGCCGGAGGTGAAGTCCGTCCAGCGCGTGCCCTCGTCGTCGAAGAGGTGGACGCCCTCGCCGCGCCCGGGCCTCAGGTCGCTCAGGCGCGGGGTGACGGGCGCGAGGAAGCGCAGCGGGTCGGCGTCGCGGGTCATGCGGGTCCTCCGGGGGGTGTGGCGCCCATGCTACGCCCCGAGGGCGGCGAGCACCTCCCGGGCCGCCCGCGCCCCGCTGCGGACCGCACCGTGGACGGTGGCCGCGCAGGCCTCGGGGGCAGTCGCCTCGCCGGCCCAGTAGAGCGGCGGCGTCGGCGCCGCCAGCCGCTCGCGTGCGCCGTGGTGGCCCGGGACGACGTGGCTGTACCCGCCGCGCGCCCAGGGATCGTCGGGCCACGCCACCACGCGGCCCTGCATGACCGCGAGCGGCCGCCCGGCGACCTCCGCCAGCGCCGCCAGCGCCCGCCGGAGCGCCACCTCGGGCGCCAGCCGCAGCAGGTCGACGGCGCCGGCGCCGGAGACGAAGCCCGTCCAGATCGGGGCTTCGGTCCCCGGTGGCGACGACGTCCACCACATCGGCGGCGTGCCGCGCGCGTAGACGGCCTCCACCCCGGCGCCCGGGTCGAAGGGCGGCGCGGCGAGGCGGTAGACCAGCTTGATGACGGGTCCCATGCGCAGGCCCGCCAGGGCGCCACCCTTGAGGGCGTCGAGGCCCGGCTCGAACGCGACGGCGCCGGACTGCAGCACGCCGAGCGGCAGCGCGACCACGGCGGCGCGGGCGGGCCAGCGCGTCGCCGGCCCCGCGGCGGGTGGCACGGGGACGGTGTCGACCTCCACGCCGCCGGGGCCGCGTGCCACGCGCGTCACCGCCGCGCCGAGGCGGACGTCGAGGCCGTCGGCCAGCGCCAGCGGCAGCGCGTCCTGGCCGTCGGGGAGGCGGAAGTCGCCCTCGCCGGCGTCGGCCGCGGCCAGCCCCTCGACGAGCGCGGCTGCCGAGAGGCGGTGCGGGTCGTCGCCGGCGGCGTTGGCGAACGCGCGGCGGACGTGGCGCCGCTGGTCGGCCGTCCAGCCGACGCGCCGCAGGTAGGCGTCGAGGTCCTCGCTGCGGCCCGGCACGACGGTGGGCAGCGCCATCGTGCGGGTGGCGTCGAAGCCGGGGTCGGCCGCGCGTGCGGCGCGCATCGTGAGGAGGCGGCCGTCCTCCATCTGCACCAGGCTCTCGTCCAGCTTGGGCCACGGCCGCGTCGGCAACCCCAGGCCGCGGATGAGGCCCCAGGTGTCGGCGCGGTCGCCGTGGACGAACTCCGCCCCCAGCTCCACGGGGTGCGGCGCCAGGGAGCGATCGGTCCACACGCGTCCGCCGACGCGCTCGCGCGCCTCCAGCACCACCACCCGCAACCCCGCGTCGCGCAGGTCGCGGCCGGCCTTCAGCCCGGCGACGCCGGCGCCGAGGACGAGCACGTCCGCGACCGGCACGTCGCCGGCAACGGTGGCGAGAACGTCGACGGACGGATCCGCCGGCACGTTCGCCTCAGTTCCTGGCGTCGCGTGGGCGCGCCGTCGGGCTGGCACCCTGGCGACCGGTGCCCGTCGTCGCGGCCACCGGTGCCGGCTGGGCGCGGCCGGGCGCGGCGTTGGTGCGCCGCAGGCGGGCGCCGGCGCCCGCCCGCGCGGTCCCCCTGGCCGGGGCGGCCCCCCGCGGGCGGCCCACCCAGCCGAACCCCGCAG
>CAZJUA010000298.1:0-33530 GCA_964549045.1 uncultured bacterium
GCAGTGCGGGCAGCCCTCGCCCCAGAAGAAGTAGACCGGCACGGCGAACCGCTCCGGCACGGTGGGGGACTGCGCAAGCCCGACGAGCGGTAGCCACGCGAGCAGGAGGAACAGGGTGCGGGCGGTCAGACGCATGGCGTCAGTCTCCGCCGTCGGGCCGCCCGTGGGAAGTGGCGCCCGTCCTGCCGCCCGCTCGGCGCGCCGGTCATCCGCCGAGCGCCTCGCGGAAGCGGTCGAGGTCGGCGGTCGCGCCGATGAGGACGAGCCGGTCGCCCTCCACCACCTCGAAGTCGGCCTTGGGCGCGGCGGTGACCTTCTCCCCGCGCGCGACGGCGATCACCTGGACGCGGAAGCGGTTCGTCAGCCGCAGATGCGCCAGCGTGCCGACCAGGTCGGCGCCGGCCTCGATCTCGACCACGCCGTAGTTCTCACCCAACTCGAAGGCGTCGACCAGCGCGGGCGTCACCAGGTGGCGCGCCAGGCGCACGCCGCTGTCGTGCTCGGGCCGCACGACCTCGTCGGCCCCCACCTTCTCGAGCACCTGGGCGGCGAGTTCCGTGGTGGCCTTCGCCACGATTCGCTGGGCGCCGAGCGCCTTCGCGGCGGCGACGGCCAGCACCGCGCCCTCGAACGACTCGCCGATGGCGACGACGACGGCATCGAAGTTGGCCGGCCCGAGCCGGGCCAGCGTCTCCTCGTCGACGGCGTCGAGCACGATCGCCTGGGTCGCGTGGGCCATGACGGGCTCCAGCGCCTCCTCGTCGCGATCGACGACCACGACCTCGTGGCCGAGGTCGAACAGCGTGCTCGCCAGCGCGGTGCCGAGGCGACCGGCGCCGATGACCAGAAACGAGCGAACCTTCATCTTGGACCCTCCCAGACGACCCTCATCCGATGATCACGTCCTCATTGGGGTAGCGCAGCGGGCGCTCCGGCGGCGCCGCGGCCAGCGCCAGCCCCACCGTGAGCAACCCCACGCGGCCGAGCAGCATGAGCGCGACGATCACCCACCTGCCGGCGACCGATAGATCCGGCGTCACGCCCATCGACAGGCCGACGGTGCCGAAGGCGGAGAACGCCTCGAACGCCAGCACCGGCAGCGGCACGCCCGCCTCGCTGATCGCCAACGCGAAGATCGCCAGCGTGACGACCGCGAGCGCCAACGTGACGACGGCCGCCGCCCGCGCCAGCAGCGAGCCCGAGATGCCGCGCCCGAACGCGATCGTGCTCCCGCGGCCGCGCACCGCCGCCCACGCCGCCAGCAGCAGCACGGCGACCGTGGTGGTCTTGACGCCGCCCGCCGTGGAGCTGGGGTTGGCACCGACGAACATGAGCGCCATCGTCAGGACCTGACCGGCCGGGGTGAGGTCGGCCGGCTCGAGCACGTGGAAGCCGGCGGTTCGCGGCGTGAGGCCCTGGAACACCGCCGCCAGCGGGCGCGCGCCGGGATCCAGCGCCCCGAGGGTGGCCGGGTTCGACCACTCGAGGGCGGCGATGCCACCCGCGCCGACGAGCACGAGGATGCCGGTCGCCGCAAGCGCCATGCGGGTGTGCAGGGTCCACGGCACGCGCGCCCGGCCGGCGCCCAATGTGCCGCGGCGGGTCCATCGCGTACGCACCGCACTCAAGACGTCGACGAGCACGACCAGGCCCAGCCCGCCGCCGACGAACAGCAGCGGCACGACCGCGACGACCCAGGGATCGGCGGCGAAGCGCATCAGGCTGTCGGAGAAGAGCGAGAAGCCCGCGTTGTTCCAGGCGCTGATGGCGTGGAAGAGCGCCAGCCAGGCGCCCTCCCGGAGGCCGGCCTCGCGCGCCATCCCCGGCCACAACGCGAGCGCGCCGAGCAGCTCGGCGCCGGTGGTGAAGATCAGCAGGTTGCGCACGAAGCGCACGACCCCGCCCACCTGCAGGCGGTTCGTCTGCGCCTGCAGGCCCAGGCGCGCGACCAAACCCAGGCGCCGCCCGGTGGTGAAGGCGATCAGGGCGCCCACCGACAGGATCCCCAGCCCGCCGGACTTGATGAGCAGCAGGACCACCGCCTGCCCGAAGCGCGAGAAATCACCGCCGGTGTCGACGACGACCAGCCCGGTCACGCACCCCGCGCTGGTCGCCGTGAACAGCGCGTCGAGCCAGCCGAGCCGGACGCCGGGGGCGTGGGCGAGCGGCAGCCTCAGGAGCACGGTGCCGACGGCGATCGCGCCGAGGAACGCGAGCAGGACGATCTGCGGCGGCGTGAGCCGGGGCCGACGGGGACGCTTCACCTCGCGCCTACGCTACGCCGCTCGGCCCCGGGACGTGGGTCGAAGGGCCACACCCGCCCAGGGCCCCACGGCTGCGGCCCAGCCCGCGCGCCACGCCGACCCCCGACACGCCACCATCGGGCCATGGACGAGCCCCCGCGCCCCCACGCCTGGTGGCGGGCGCACGGACCGTGGCGGGTGGCGCTCGAGGGCCCGCCGGAGGGTGGCTGGCGACCCGCGTGGGGGGCCCTGCTGGCGGGGGGCGAGCCGACGATGCCGCTGGACGGCCACGGGCAAGATCCCGCGCCGACCGCCTGGCGGCCACCCCGCCGCCGGCACGCGCTCCTGGCGAGCGTGGAGGCGGCGCTCGCCTGGGCGCACGAGGCGCTGGACGGCGCGCCGCCCGGATGGAGCGTGACCGTGCGTTCTCCCGCCGCCGGCGCGGCCGGCGAGCGCCTTCGCTGGCGCGCGCTCAGCGTCGACGACCTGCGCGCGGCGGCCCGCGAGATCGCCAGCTGGACGAGCGAACCGCCGGCGGCGACGGCCACGCCCGCGGTGGGGCCCGGGCCGCCGACCCTCACGGCCGCCCAGCGGACGGTGGTCGCGCACGACGACGGCCCGGCGGTCGTCGTCGCCGTCGCGGGCGCCGGCAAGACCACCACCATGGTGGCGAGGGTGAGGCAGCGGATCGCTCGCGGCCGGATCGATCCGCGCCGCCTTCTGGTCGTCAGCTTCTCGCGCGCGGCCATCGCGGCGGTGCGCGCGCAGCTGCGCGGCGACCCCGCGCTCGAAGGCGTCGAGGTGCGGACCTTCCACTCGCTGGCGCACCTGCTGCTGGTGACCCGCGCCCGGTTGGGCGCGCCGACGCCGGCGAAGGGTCCGCCGCCGGCGGCGCTGGTGGCGCAGGTCGCGCGCCGGGCGCGGCGCGCGGCGACCGCGGCGGACCCCGATCTCGCGGACGCCTGGCGCGACGTCGACCTCACCGCCTTCGCCGCCTACCGGGGCCGCTGCCTCGCCCGCCTCGAGCTGCCGGCCCTCGACGACGGCCTGCCCGCCAGCGCGCGCGTCGACGCCCGCCCGCCGCCGCCCGACCCCGACCACCCCGACCACCCCGCGCTGCTCGAGCACTTCGAGCGCGTCCGTCGCGGCCTGGGGTGGCTCGACCACGACCAGCTGCTGGTCGAGGCGTGGGCGGCGCTGCACGCCCACGCCGACCTGCTCGCCTGGGCGCGAGCGCGCTGGCGGGCGGCCATCGTCGACGAGGCCCAGGACGTCAACGCGGTGCAGCTCGCCACCCTCGAGCTGCTCATGGCCGGCCGCGACGACGTCATGCTCGTCGGCGACGACGACCAGAGCGTGTACGGCTTCCGCGGGTCGGTGCCCGGGTCGCTGCGCGGCTTCGCGCTGCGCCACCGCGCGACGGTGCTGCTCCTCCCCGAGGCGTTCCGCAGCCGGGCGGAGCCGCTGGCGGCCGCCGCGGCGCTGATGGCGCACGGCGGCGGCCGCTGGCCCGTGCGCCCGCGGGCGGTGCGCGGCGCCGGCGGCAGGCTGACGCTCGACCTCGCCGACGGCGCCGAGGCCGAGGCCGCGAGGCTGCTGGCGCGGGCGCGCGCGCACCGCGACCGGGGCACGCCGTGGTCGCAGCAGGCAGTGCTCCTGCGTCGCTTCGCCCAGGCCACGGCGCTCGAACTGGTCGCGGCACGCTCCGGCATCCCGCTCCGGCTCGAGGGCGCGCCGCCGCTCGCCCGCCAACCCGCGGTGGTCGCCGCCTGGGCGGGGGTGGCGCTCGCGTTGGGTGCCGCCGGCGAGACGCCCGCGGCCCGGGAGCGCGCCTGGCGACGCTGGCTGGCCGGCCCCGGCGGCCTGCCGCAACCCGCCGCCTGGGCCGCCGCCGTCCCGCTCTCGCGACACCCCGGCGTGGGGGCGGACGCCTGGCACGAGGCCGCCCCCAGGGGGTCCGATCCGGAGCCCGGCGCGCGCCTGGGGGCGATCGCCGCGCTCGCGGGAAGCGACGCCGCCGCGGCGCTGCTCGCCGCCGGCATCGATCCGCGCGCCTGGCCCGCCAACCCGCCACCGGCCCTGACGGCCGCGGCCGCCCTGGTGCGCGAAGCGGGCCTGCGGGAGGCGCGGGGGCGCGACGGGCCCACGCACGGCGTCGCCGCCCTGGCCGCGGCGCGGGCGAGCTGGCGCCGGCCGGCCCCGCGCGATGCGCTGCTCGTCACCAGCGTCCACCGCGCCAAGGGCCTCGAGTGGCCGGTGGTGCACGTCCCCGGGATGAACGCCGGCAGCTTCCCGCTCGGCGACGACCCGGAGGAGCGGCGGTTGGCCTACGTCGCCTGGACCCGCGCACGCGAGGCGCTTCACCTCTACCGCGACGCCCGCGCGCCGCCGTCGCCGTTCCTGGAGCAGGGCGAGGTGACCCGGATCGCGGCGCTGGCCCGCGACGGCGCCTGGCTGGCCGCCCGTCCGCAGGACGGAGCCACGCTGGCCGCCCGTTGGTACCGGCGAGAGGCGCGACGACGGTTCGGCGCCGAGGGACGGGGGTACGATGTCGCGACCGCGCCCCCCGCCGGCGAGCGGGCGCGCGCGCAGGAGGACCCCGTTGCACCCCATCGACCGTGACGCGGTACAGGCCGAACTCGACCGGCGGCGCGACCAGCCGGTGTACCTGCACCTGGAGACCACCACCGGCTCGTACACCGCCCTCGGGCCCGACAAGAAGCCGCCGGTGATCGCCTTCGTGCGCAACGCCCAGGTGACGTACGTGCGCGGGGTCGTCACGGGCCCCGGCCCCTACCGCGTGGGCCTCAAGCTGCAGGACGGCTGGGTGTACGCCGACGGCCTGACCGACTTCGTGGTGAGCGAGCGCGACGAGCTCCTGCTCGCCGGGCACGACCCCGACGGCTACCTCACCGTGGCGCTGCAGCTCTCGCACCAGCCCTTCCGGGAGGCCTGAGCATGGCGACCCCGACCACCGCCGGCACGCCGCCCGACACGACCCACGTCGCGATGCCCGCCCCCTTCGATCCCGCCGCCGAGCGCGGCCTCCTGGTGGTGCTGCCGCACCCGGACGACGAGACCTTCTCCACGGGCGGCACGATGGCGCGCTGCGCCGACGTCGGCGTCCCCGTCACCTACCTCTGCGGCACCTACGGCGACATGGGGCGCCGCATGGGCCGGCCTGCCTTCGCCAACCGCGAGTCGCTGCGCGACATCCGCGAGCGTGAGCTCGCGGAGGCGTGCGCCGTCCTGGGGGCGGAGGCACGCATGCTGGGCCTGCGCGACAAGTGCGTGGAGTTCGAGGACCCCATCGAGGTCGCGGCGCGGGTCCGCGCCGTGATCGAGGAGCTCGGTCCCTCCACGGTCATCACCTTCTACCCCGGCTTCGCGGTCCACGCCGACCACGACGCGCTGGGGCTGATCGCCCAGCTCGCCGTGCGCGCGCTGCCGGCCGGCCGTCGGCCGCGCCTGCTCGCCGTGGCCGTGGGCGACCAGGAGGCCAACCGCGCCGCGCTCGGCGAGCCCGACGTGCTCAGCGACATCGCCACCACCGTCGATCGCAAGATCGCGGCCCTGCGCGCCCACCGCAGCCAGACCGAGGCGATGTTCGTCAAGTGGGACGAGGACGCCGAGGACGAGCAGGGCAAGGCCCTCCGCGACCGGCTGCTCGGCGGCGAGAAGTTCTACCAGCTCGACCCGCACCACGTCACCGACTACGAGAGGAACCGCCCATGAGCCACCCCGCCGCGCCGGCCCTGCCGCCCGACCTCCGGACGCGCTACCGCGAGCTGCTCGCCCGCTGGGTGGCGATCCCCTCGGTGGCCGCCGAGGGGCGCGCCCAGGGCGAGGCCGCCGAGGCGGTCGCCGAGGAGCTGCGCGGCCTGGGCCTGGACGTCGAGGTCCACCCCACCGCGGGCGCGCCGGTGGTGTTCGCCGAGCGCCGCGTGCCGGGCGCCCCCACCGTGCTCTTCTACAACCACTACGACGTGCAACCGGCCGACCCGCTCGAGGCGTGGACCGCCGACCCCTTCACCCTCGACGAGCGCGACGGCAAGCTGTTCGGGCGCGGCGCCACCGACGACAAGGGGCAGCTCGCCTCCCGCGTCGTCGCCCTCGAGTGGCTGAAGCGGCGCCACGGCGGCGAGCTGCCGGTCGGCGTGGTCTTCGTGGTCGAGGGCGAGGAGGAGGTCGGCAGCCCGAACATGGCGCCCTACGTCACCGCCATGCGCGACCGCCTGCGGGTCGACGCCTGCGTGTGGGAGTTCGGCGGCGTCGATGCGCACGACCGGCCGCACCTGGTCTCCGGCCTCAAGGGCATCGCCACCGTCGACCTGAGCGTCCGCACCGCCGACTACGACCAGCACTCCGGCCTCGGGCCGGTGGTGCAGAACGCCGTGTGGCTCATGGCCGCGGCCGTCGCCAGCCTGCGCGACGCCGACGGCCGCGTGCTCATCGACGGCTTCTACGACCGCGTCCGTCCCGCCACCGAGCGGGAGGCCCACTACGTCGCCGTCGCCCCCCGCGAGGACGACGTGGTCGCCCGCCAGATCGGCGTCGATCGCTTCCTCGCCGGCGCCACCGGCGGCGAGTGGCAACGGCGGCTGCAGCTGGAGCCGGTCGTCAACGTCAACGGCCTGCACGGTGGCTACGGCGGCCCCGGCATGAAGACGGTGCTGCCGGCGTCCGCCACGGCCAAGCTCGACTTCCGCCTGGTGCCCGACCAGGACCCCGAGGAGGTCGTCGGCCTCCTGCGGGCGCACCTCGATCGGCACGGTTTCGGGGCCGTCGAGACGCGGCTGGCCGAGCGCCCCGAGCACCCGAGCCGCGTCGACCCGGACCACCCGTGGGTTCGGCACGCGGCCGCGGCGCTCGAGGAGGCCTACGGCACACCCGCGATCGTCACCATCAGCTCGGGCGGCTCGGGGCCGCTGTCGCCCTTCGTCGACGACCTGGGCATGCCGGTGATCATGATCGGCGTCGGCTACGCCGAGGGCCGCGCCCACGCGCCGGACGAGAACGTCCGCTGGATCGACGTCGAGCGCGGCACCCATGCGATGGTCCGCACGATCGAACGCTGGGCCGGGTTGACGCCGGCGGGCTGAACGCCGGCGGGCTGAGCCCCGGCCGCCTGAGCCCCGGCCGGCCGCTACGAGCGGGACAGGATCTCGCTGCGGCTGAAGCTGCGGGCGCCGAAGATCAGCAGGGCCGCGGCCGCGACCCAGAAGACGGCGCCCAGCAGCAGCACCAGCGCCACCGAGAACACCAGCACCCCGGTGGCCTGACCCAGCAGCAGGACGACGATCGGCAGGACGACGACGCCGCCGATCTGGTAGGCCTCCTGGAAGGTGTTGACGCGAGCGGAGACCAGGACCGTGGCGCCGAGCCCGACGGCGGCCACGGCCGGCGCCACCCACAACGCCAGCACCCACCACATGCCGGTGGGGAAGAAGATCCGCCCCATGACGGGCCAGGCGGCGGCGTTGGCCACCACCGTGTACACGAGGAAGCCGCCCCAGGCGACCGCCATCGCCGGGACGAAGCCCGTGAGCAGCTTGCCGAGCAGCAGCTCGCGGTCGGTCGTCGGGGTGAACAGCAGCGCCTCGAGCGTGCGGCGCTCCTTCTCGCCGGCGAAGGCGTCGGCGGCGATGACGCTGGCGACCATGAGCGGCACGATCAGGTACATCGGCGCGAAGAGGTACACCAGCATCAGCGTCACGATCGTCTGCTCCTCGCTGAGGCCGGCGAAGCGCTGCGTGAAGGCCTCCGGCATCCGCTCGAGCAGCTCGCCGAGATCGCTGGCGCCGGGGATGTTGACGAACTGCGGCGCGAACGAGGCGAGGATCGGCAGCACCAGCAGCATGACCGCCGGCACGATGATGATCGGCAGCAGCACCGCCTTGCTCTGCAGCACCACGCTCAGGTCCTTGCGCACGATCGCGCGCACGGCACGCAGGTTCATCGCCGGCCCTCCTTCGCGGCCACCGCGCCGCCGGGCGCCCCCGACCGCTCGCCGGCGGCCGGCTGCCTTCGGTTCCCATGCAGGGCGAAGTAGACGTCCTCGAGGTCGGGCAGTTCGCGCTCGACCGCGTACAGCCGGACGCCCGCGCGAACGAGCGTCGCCACCGCCTCGGCCACCGCCTCGGCGTCGCGGGCGACGCCGGCCACCTCCCGCGCCCCCTCGCCGGCCGCCACGCCCGCGGCGCCGACGGTGGTCGTGGACCCCGGTTCGGCGGCGACGCCGCCCCAGCCATCGAGCGCGCTCAGCAGCGCCACCACGTCGACCTCGGCCGGCGCCGACGCGACGAACCGCACCCGCACGCCGGCGCCCAGGTCGGCCGCCAGGGCCGCCGGGGCACCGGCCGCCACCACGCGGCCGTGCTCCAGCACCACCACGCGGTCGCACAGCGCTTGGGCCTGCGCCAGATCGTGGGTGCAGAGCACCACGCTGCGCCCCTCGCCGCGCAGCCCACGGATGCGGTCGGCCACGGCCCGCGCCGCGACGGGATCGAGGCCGGCGGTGGGTTCGTCGAGGAACAGCAGCTCGGGGTCGTGGAGCAAGGCCCGAGCCAGGGCCAAGCGCTGGCGCATGCCGCGGCTGTAGGTGCCCACCTTGCGGTCGGCGGCCTCCGCGAGGTCGAACGACGACAGCAACGCATCGACCCGCTCGCGCACGCGCGCGACCGGCACCCCATACAGGTCGGCGAAGGCCGTGAGCCCGGCACGGCCACTCAGGCGGTCGTCGACCGCCGGGGTCTCGGTGCTCACCCCCACGCGGCGGCGCACGGCCACCCCGTCCGTGCTCGGGTCGAGGCCGAACACCCGGGCCGAGCCCGAGGTGGGCGTGAGCACGCCGGCGAGCAGGCGCACGGTGGTCGTCTTGCCCGCGCCGTTGTGGCCCAGCAGGCCCACGACCTCGCCGCGGGCCACGCGGAGGTCGAGGCCGTCGACCGCGCGGACGGTGCCCTCCCCGGTGCCGAACGCACGTGTCAGACCCTGCGTGACCACCACGGATTCGGCCATGCACCATGCTATGCGGCACACGCGCCGCGACCAGGGGCAGACGCCAGGGCGTGAACTCGGCCGCGGACGCACGGCCGCGGGGCGCCTACGATGAGCGGGCGTGGACCCGAGCCCCATCCCCCCCGGCGATCGCCTGGCCACCGAGGCCACGCGTCCATGGGGCGCCCACGTCCTGCTCGTCGCCCCGAGGGGCGACCCCCTCGAGGACGCGCTACGCCGAGCGAAACCACCCTTCGCCGGCCTGCGGCGCATCGACGGCGACGGAGCGATGCTGGACGGGATGCTGCGCCGCCGGGACTGGGACGCGGCGGTCGTCGTCGCCGGCGACGCGCGGGCCACCGGCGACACCCTGGCGCAACTGCAGGAGCACGACCCCCGGCTCCCGGTCCTGCTCGTCACCGATGAGGCCGCGGCCGACGTCGGGGCCGCGTGGCGGGCCCTGGGGGCCCGACTGGTGGTGCCTCGCGACGCGACCGCCGACGTCGCGGCCGAGCTCTACACGCTGCTCCGCCGCGCGCCGGAAGCGCCGCGCCCGCCGCGGCCGTTCGACTTCGAGGACGCCCAGAGGCTCACCGAATCGGTTGCGGCCCTGTTGCGCGCGGCCCTGGAGCCCACGCTCGACGAGGTGCTGACCCGCACGATCGACGTCATGCGCCTGGCCGTGGGCGCGGCATGGGCCGAGACCTGGATCCGCGCGTCGACCCACGACACCCCGACCGCCGGACCGTGCGCGGCGGAGAACGCCGCCCTGCGGCGTCTGAGCGAGCCGATGGGCGGCTCCGCCGGGGCACCCGAGCCCCTCCTCCGTTGGGCGCTGGACCGCGGCGTCGCCGTCGGCATCACCGACCTGGGACCGGCCGGCGGCGAGGTCTGGATCCATCGCCGGAGGACGCCGTCCGAGGGGGCGCGCACGGCGCGGGGACCGATCCCGGGCCTGCGCTTCCTGCGACGGCAGCAGGCCTTCGAGGCCGGACTCCGCGCCGTCCACGCGGCCCCGCTCGTCGTGGGCGACGCGCCTGCCGCGATGCTGCTGTTCGGTTGGCGTGAGGCCGCGCACGAGGCCGAGGGCGCCGCCCGGGTCGCGTGGCTGCTCGACCTGTGGACGCCGACGCTGGGCTGGCGCCAGCGGGCGGAGGCGGCCGCCCACCAGGCGCTGCTCGCCGACCACGCCTGGCGCGGCATGGGCGACGGGGCGGCGGCCTGCGACGCCGCCGGCCGCCTCACGCTGCGCACGCGGGCGGCCGACCGTCTCGGGTTCGGCGGGCGCGTCGGCGATGCCGCCGAGGCCTGGCGTGGCGCGTGGCGCCTCACCGACGACAGCGATCGCCCGCTTCCGGCGGGCGCCGACCCCCTCTCCCGCGCCCTCGCGGGCGAACGCCTCGCGCGCGCGCGCTACGTCGGCGCCTCCTCCACCGGCCGGCGGCGGCCGATCACCGTCGACGCCGAACCGCTCACCGACCCGGGCGGGAGCGTGATGGGCGCGGTGGCCCTCCTGCGCGACGCCTCCTCCGAGGCCGCGGCGGCGGCGCTGTCGCAGGCCGCCAGCGAGAACGCGTTGGCCGAGTTCAGGAACCTCCTCGACCGCGCCGCCGAGTTGGCCGCGGCGCTCGGCGAGGCCGCGACCACCGGCGACCTGTGGGAGCCTCTCGACGGCTTCCTCCACACCACCACGCCCATGCGTTCCTGGCGGGTCCGTGAAGCCAACGGCAGCGAGATCGCCGCGCGGGGCGATGCCGCCGCGTCCTCGCCGGGCGGCGCCCACCTGATCACCGCCCTGCGGATCGGCGAGCGCGAACTCGGCACGCTCGAGCTGCACGGGCCCGAGGCCACGGTCTTCGACGAGCGGCACGCGACGGCCGCCCTGATGGCGGCGAACCTGCTGGCGGTCTCGCTCGACCACGCCGCCCTCGTCGTCCGCGAGCGGGACCTCCGGCGCCGGGCCGAGGAGGCTTCCCGCCAGACGCGCGCGCTGTTCGACGCGGGCCCCGCGGCGACCGCGTTGATCGCCCTCGACGACGGCGAACTGCTCGACGTGAACGCCGCCTTCGAGCAGCTCCTCGGCCGCGAGCGCGACGAGCTGCTGGGCAAGCAGATCGGTGACCTCGACGCCTGGATCACCCCGGACACCTGGCGCGCCCTCCACGGCGAGGCCGCGGCCGGTCACCCGGTCCGCGACCGCGAGGTCGCCCTTCGCCACCGCGACGGCGACGAGCGACGCTGCCTGTTCGCCTCCGAGCACGCCGAACATGCCGGTCGACCCGCGCTGTTGGTGACGCTCCTCGACGTGACCGATCGGCTCCGCCGCGACGCGCAGCTGGGCCAGCTCGCGACCTTCCGCGAGGCGCTGATGTCGTTCATCGAGCAGACGCTCGAGCAGGGCTTCGAGGGCTCGTTCTACCAGCGCCTGGTGGAGGCGGCCGTGCGCGCGACGCCCGGCGCCGACGCAGGTTCGATGCTGGTGCGCGACGAGCACGACGCCTACCGCTTCGCTGCGGCCTACGGGTACGAGGGCTTCGACGACGATCCGCTGAACGACCCGACGCGGCCCACCTACGCCGTGGCCGCCACCCTCACGGTGCCCATCCACCTCGACGGCCGGCGAGTGGCCACCCTCACGTTGGACGCCTTCCGCGATCCCGACGCGTTCGATGACGCCTCGCACCAACTCGCCGCCACCTTCGCGGCCCAGGCCGCCACCCTCGTCAAGCGCCGGGCGCTCGAGCGTGAACTGGAGCGCCTGGCCTACCACGACGTGCTGACGGGGCTGCCGAACCGCACGCTGCTGCGCGATCGGCTCGGCCAGGCGGTCGCGCGCAGCGTGCGCACCGGGCGCGGCGGCGCCGCGCTCTTCCTCGACCTCGACAACCTCAAGGTCATCAACGACACCCTCGGCCACGCGGTGGGTGACGCGCTCTTGCGCGCCGTCGCGCAGCGGCTGCGGCTGGCCGTGCGCGGCGACGACACGGTCGCGCGCATCGGCGGCGACGAGTTCGTCGTCCTGCTCCCCGAGGTCCGCGACGCCGAGGCCGTGACGATGGTGACCGAGAAGCTGCTCGCGCACCTGCGGTCGCCGTTCGACCTGGCCGGTCACGAGGTGCACGCCACCGCGAGCATCGGCATCGTCCTCTTCCCCAACGACAGCGCGGACGCCGACCTGGTGATCCAGCACGGCGACACGGCGATGTACCAGGCCAAGGCGCAGGGCAAGAATCGCTTCCGCTTCTTCACCCGCGACATGAACCGCGCGCTGCTCGAGCGCGCCGCCCTCGAGTCGCACCTGCGCAAGGCGCTCGAACGCGATGAACTCACCCTGAATTACCAGCCGCGCGTGTCCCTGACCGACGGCCGGATCACCTCGGTCGAGGCGCTCGCCCGCTGGGCGCACCCCGAGCGCGGCTGGGTCCCGCCCGGGGCGTTCATCCCCGTCGCGGAGGACGCCGGCCTCATCGGCGCGGTCGGTCGACACCTGCTGGACTTGGCGTGCCGGCAGGCGCGCGATTGGATCGATGCGGGCTGCCCCACGGTGGTCGCGTTCAACCTCTCGGCCAAGCAGTTGCAGGAGCGGGACGTGGTGGCGCTGGTACAGGATGCCCTGGAACGCAGCGGCCTCGAGGGCCGCTGGCTCGAGCTCGAGCTGACCGAGTCGGCCGTCATGCGCAACGTCGAGGAGAACGTGGCCAAGCTCGTCGCGCTGCGGCGGCTCGGGGTGCACGTGTCGATCGACGACTTCGGCACCGCCTACTCCTCGCTGAACTACCTCAAGCGCCTGCCCGCGTCGGCCCTCAAGATCGATCGCTCCTTCGTCGTCGACCTGGGCGACGATCCCGACGCCGCGCCGCACGACGCCGGCATCGTGCGAGCCGTCGTGGTCCTGGCGCATACCCTCGGCATGGAGGCGATCGCCGAGGGGATCGAGACGCCGGCCCAGCTCGCCTTCCTGCGTGCCCTCGGCTGCGAGCAGGGCCAGGGCTACCTGTTCGCACGGCCGTGCCCCGCGGAGGAGATCACGCCGCTGCTGCAGCACGGGCGCATCGAGCTGCCCACGGACTGACTGCGCCACCGTGTAGGTGCCCTCACGCGCCGCCCGGAAAGGCACCGCGACCGCGACGGTAGGCGATGATGGCCCGCATGGACCTGAACCTGAACGGCCAACGCGCGCTCGTGAACGCCGCCAGTCGGGGCCTGGGCTATGCCGTGGCCGAGGCGCTCGCCAAGGAGGGCGCCCGGGTGGCGATCAGCGCCCAAGACGGCAGCGCCACGGCGGCCGCGGAGCGTATCAGCGCCGCGACCGGAGCCGAGGTGCACGCCTTCGACGCCGACGTCGCCAGCCTGGCCTCGCTCGAAGCGCTCTTCGCGGGCGTCGTTCCTGCGCTCGGCGGGCTCGACATCCTCGTCAACAACGCCGGAGGACCGCCGGCCGGTGGCTTCGCCGATCTCGGCGAGGACCAATGGGCACGCGGCTACGACCTCACCCTGATGAGCGTGGTGCGGTCGATCCGCCTGGCGCTGCCCGCGTTCGAGGAGGCCGGCGGCGGCCGCGTGCTCACGCTGCTGTCGTCGTCGGTGAAGACCTCGCTGCCCAACCTGCTGCTGTCGAACGTCTACCGGCCGGGCCTACAGGGGCTCGTCAAGGCGCTGGCGATCGAGTTCGGGCCCAAGAACGTCCAAGTGGTCGGGCTCGCCCCCGGGCGCATCGCGACCGACCGCACCCGCGAACTCGACGAGGCCGCGGCCAAGAAGGCGGGCACGACGTTCGAGGAGGTCCGCGCCGCGTCCGTCGCCACGATGCCCATGGGTCGCTTCGGCGAGCCCGAGGAGTTCGGTCGCGTCGCCGCATTCCTGTGCTCGCCGGCCGCCGCCTACGTCAACGGCTCGGTGGTGCTCCTCGACGGGGGCTCGGTCCGCGCGTTGTAGCACGGCGCCGGACGGACGGCACGGGGCGGCGGCGGCGTATCCGACCGCCTCCGCCGTCCGTGTGGCGGCGTCACCGCACCCGCTGGACCGACACCGCCCCCACGCCGCCCCGCACGGTCAGCTCGATGCGCTCGTCGGGCGCCGCCGAGGCGTACCCCGGCGTCGTGTAGACGTCGTCCTCGCGCGAGAACGTCCCGCCGACGTTGACCCGACCCAGGCCGCTGCGCACCGTCACGCGCGCCTCGACGTCCTCCGGGATGCGCACCGTCGTGGCGCCCACGCCGAGGTCGAACTCGCCCTCGTACCCGCCCCGCTCGGGCAGCGTGACGGTCGTCTCGCCGACGCCGGCGGTGTAGACGAGCGCCGTGATGGTCGCCTCTCGCAGGTCGAGCGTGTTGCGCCCCACGCCGGCATGCACCCGCAGGTCGAGCGGGACGGCGCGGCTCAGCGACAGCGACCAGCGGCGCACGTCGTTGGGGCCCACGGAGGCGGGTCCCGACGTCTGCGATGCGATCTCGAGGCGCGCGACGTCGCCGGACCGCGTCAGCCGTTGGGAGATCGTCTCGCCGCGACCCGTGTCGATCGTGCCGTCCGCCAGGCTGCCCGGGGGCGCGTCCGCGTCGATCGTCACGTCCCCGACGCCCAGCCTCAGGGTCACTTCGCCGGACCGCGCGCCCTCGAGCGCGTGGGCGACCTCGACGCGCTCGCCCGTGCCACCGACGCCGGTGAAGGCCCAGATCACGGCGGCGACCACCGCGACGACCACGATCTGCAGCCGGTAGCGCCCGCCGGTGAGCAGGTCGGCGCCGACGGCGATGAGCGCGACGGGCCACAGCGCCAGCAGCCGACCGACGATGCCCACGCTGAGCCAACCGAGGTTCGCCGCCAGCAGCACGACCCCGGCGAGGATGAGGAGGTAGGGCCAGACCGGGCGTGCGGCGCCCGGCGACGATGGCTTCGAAGGACCTGCGGGCATGGGACTGGACATCGCGGACCTCCTTGCGAACCCTCATGCTAGCGCCAGGTCGGGCCTACCGCCAGGGACGCCCGCGGGCGCTACGATGGCGGGGAAGCGAAAGGAGGCGACGATGCCCGAATCCCTGACCGTCCGCGAGCGGCGCGAGGTGGCGCCGTTCCGCGCCGTGGAACTGCGCTACTTCGGCCAACTCCACCTGCACCAGGGCCCCGACACCGCTCTCGAGATCGAGGGCGACCCCGACGTGCTGGCCAAGGTCCACACGCGCGTCGACGGCGGCACGCTGATCCTGGAGATCGGCGAGACGTGGCTCGAACGGCTCACCTCGGGGGTGCTGCTGGTCGCCCACCGGCCGCTGCACTACCACGTCACCACGCCCGACCTCGAGCGCGTCGCGGTCAGCGGCACCGGCAAGGTCGACGCCGCCGCGCTGCGCAGCGAGCGGCTCGAGATCAACGCCTCCGGCACGGCCGACATGCGGTTCGCGGGGGTCGAGTGCGACGAGTTGGCGGCCACCATCAGCGGCCGCGGCAGCTTCGAGCTCGCCGGCCGCGCCGACCTCCTGCAGGTGCGCGTGTCCGGCTCGGGCGACATCGACGCCGCCGATCTGGAGGCCGTGGAGGCCGAGGTCCGCATCAGCGGCCAGGGCAACGCCACCGTGCGCGTCCGCGAGCGGCTCGACGTCCGCGTCAGCGGCGTCGGTGAGGTGCGCTACCACGGTGCCCCCACGGTGACGCAGCGGATCAGCGGCGCCGGGTCGGTCCGGCAGCTCACGCCCGGGTAGGTCGCGGGTCGTTCACCCCTCGCTCGCCCAGGCGCGCAGCGCGCCCAACCGCGGCGTCTTCTTGTTCTGGTGCCGGTGCATCCTACGTAGGACGTCCGCCAGGCTGCGGACCGCCTCCTCGGCGTAGGGTCCCTTGTTGAGCATGACGCACTCGGCGCGCTCGCCCATCGCCGCGTCGGTGACCTCGGCGCGGGTCGGGACGCCGCGTTTGGCCATCGCCTCGAGCACCTGCGTGGCCCAGATCACCGGCACGTGGGCCGCCTCGCACAGCCACAGCAGTTCCTCCTGCACCTCCGCGAGGCGCTCGAACCCCAGCTCCACGCCCAGGTCGCCGCGCGCGATCATCACCGCGGTGGGTCCGCGCCGCAGGGCGTGCACGATGAGCGACGGCAGGGCCCGAACCGCGAGGCGCGTCTCCACCTTGAGCACCAACGCCGGCGGCCCCTCGCGCAGCGCGGGCGCCGGTCCGGCGAGCAGGGCCGGCGGCGGCCCAGCGAGCAGGGCCCCCATGGCGTCGTGCAGTGCGTCGATCTCCGCGGGGCGCTGCACGAACGAGAAGCCGATGGCGTCCGCGATGCCGAGGGCGTGGGGCAGGGCGGCGAGATCTTCGGCGGTCGGCACCGGCAGGTCGATCTCGGTTTCGGGGAAGTTGACGCCCTTCTCCAGCCGCAGCCGCTGGCCCTTGCGGGCGACGTGCTCGACCACGACCCGCACCGCCGTGCCGACGGGGGCGCCGTCGACCTCGGCGGTCGCCAGCTCGACGACGTGGCCGCCGATCTTGCCGTCGTCGAACCACACCTCCTGACCGACCCCCACCTGCTCCAGGATGGCCGGCAGCGTCACCTCCACGCACGGCAGCGCGTTCGTCGAGCGCGGCCGACTGCCCGGCGGCGCCAACCAGAACACGTCACCCACCTGCTGGCGTGCCTCCGGGACGCCGCCGGCGATGCGCATCTTGGGGCCCGCGAGGTCGATCTCGACGGCGACGTGCCGCCCGAGATCGGTCGCCGCCGCCCGCACGTGGGCCGCCATCGCGGCCCAGTCGGCGGGCGCGTCATGGGCGGTGTTGATGCGGACGGCGTCGGCACCGGCGGCCACCAGCCGGCGTGCGACGTCGGGATCCTGGGCGGCGTTCGACGGCAGGGTGGCCAGCACCCGCACGCGGCGATCGGGCGGCGGCGGACCGAACACCTCGCGAGCGCGGCGCTCGATCAGGCCCTCGCCGGCGCGCAGCGCCTCGGCGGTCGGTGCCGCTGGCCCGTCGCCGCGACGGGCCAGCGCAGCCAGCGCCGAGCCGACCGCGTCGAGCTGCGGGCCTACCCGCGCCTCGGCGCGCCCGAGCGACGACAGGCCCAGGAGGATGAGGTCTTGCTGCAGATCGTGGAGGTCGTGGCGGCGCAGCGCCAGGTAGCGGACCAGGTTGGCTGCGCTCGCGCGCACCTCGGGGTCGGCCCCCGCCAGGGGCCAACCTGGGAACGCCGTGCGCACCTGCCGCTCGACGTCCTCACGCAGCGCCAGCACCCTGTCGAGCAGGGCGGATGGATCGGGGCCTGCGGTCATGGGCCCTCCTCGGCCGGTCCTCGAACTTCCATTCGTAGCACACCGCGGTCAGGGCGGCGTCAGGGCGCCGCCCCGCCGGCCCGCCGGCAGGCGCGCCCGCGCGCCCGCCGCGGCCCGCCGCCCGTGCGCCGTGGACACGGTCATGGCCGTCCTGGTGCGGGGTCCAGCGTCCCGTGACGCCCGTGCTAGCGTGGCGCATGCACACGCTGCGGGACAAGGTGATCGTCATCACCGGCGCTGGTGGCGCGATCGCCGGCGCCGTGGCAGAGGCCTTCCGTGAGGCCGGCGCGCGGCCGGCGTTGATCGACCGCGAACTGGTCCGCATCCAGGGCCGGGCCGCCTCCTACCGGACGGCCGCGGTGGAGAGCGACCTCCGCACCCAGGCGGAGGCCGAGAGGGCGATCGGCGAGGTCATCGCCCGCCACGGCCACCTCCACGGCCTGGTGCACCTGGTCGGCGACCGCGCCGGGGGCCCCGTGGGCGCGATCGACGAGACGACCTTCGATCAACTGTTCGACAGCAACGTCCGCACGCTCTTCCTCACCACCAAGGCCGTGCTGCCGCACCTCGTGGCGCAGGGCGAGGGCTTCATCGGCGGCATCGCCAGCAAGGGCGCCTGGGTCGGCGGGGTGGCGGGTGGCGCCGAGGGCGCCGCCGTGTTCGCCGCGGCCAAGAGCGCCGCGGCCGCCTACCTCTTCGCCCTCGACGACGAGCTGCGCGGCACCGGCGTCCAGGTCAGCATCTGCTTCCCGATGGGCGCGGTCGACACGGAGGCGAACCGGCGTGAGCTCGGCCGCGAGCGGGCGTCCCAGCTGATCGAACCCTCCGTCATCGGCGCCGCGTTCGTCGCCGCCGCGCGCTCCGGACAGGGCGGCCGCCTGCTCGAGATCCCAGTCCACCCGCCGGGCTGACGCCGTGGACCCGGGGATCCGCACGCTGCTCAAACGCGAGGAGAGCTACGCCGTCCACGCGCTCCTGTACCTGCACGACCACCCGGGCGCACCGGCGGCCCGCGTGGCGGCGGACCTGCAGACCCCGGCGGCCTTCACCGCCAAGGTGCTGCAGCGCCTGGTGAGCACCGGCCTCGTGGAGGCCAAGCAAGGCCGCTCGGGCGGCGTTCACCTGCGCGTACCGCTCGACCAGCTGACCCTGCTCGACGTGATCGAGGCGATGTCCGGCACCGTGATCATGGACACCTGCGAGACGAAGCCCGCCTGCCCCACCCAGCAGCGCACCGGACACTGCCGGCTCAACACCGCCTGGGTGGGCCTGACGCTGCAGGTCCGCAGCGCGCTCCGGGCCGTGCCACTGGCGTCACTCGTCGACCCACCCGCCGACGCCTGAACGGCGAGCGCAGCGCGCTCCGGGCCGTGCCACTGGCGTCACTCGTCGACCCACCCGCCGACGCCTGAACGGCGAGCGCGGCGCGCTGCGGGCCGTGTCGTTGGCCTCCCTCGTCGATCCGACCCCGAGCACCTGAAGGGCGTACGCTGCGCGGCGTCATGACCGCCGCCCCAGCGACCCGCGCGAGCGTCCCGCTGTTCCTCACCTTCACCGCCGGGTACTTCCTCAGCTACTTCCTGCGTTCGGCCAACGCCGTCCTGGCGCCGGACCTGCAGCGCGACGTCGGCCTGGGTCCCGCGGACCTGGGCCTGATGACCGCGCTCTTCTTCGCCGCGTACGCGGCGGCGCAGTTGCCGGTGGGGCTCGCCCTCGACCGCTGGGGCCCCCGCGGCGTGGCGGTGAGCCTGATGTCGCTCGGGGTCGCCGGCGCGCTGCTGTTCGCGGTGGGCACCACGCTGCCGGCGCTGGCCGTCGGCCGCGTCCTGCTCGGCGTGGGGACCGGGAGCGTGCTGCTGGCGGGGCTGAAGGCCTTCGCCCTGTGGTGGCAGCCGCACCGCTTCGCGACGATCTCCGGCGCCTACTTCGCCTCCGGTTCGCTCGGTGCCCTGCTCGCGTCGTCGCCGCTGGCGTGGGCCAACACGGCGTTCGGCTGGCGGAGCACCTTCGTGGCGGCCGCGCTGGTGGTGGCCGGCGTGACCGCTCTCATCTGGTGGCGGACGCCGGCCGTACCGGCGCGCCGACGCCCCGACCCGCGAGCGGTCAGGACCGCATCGGGCGCGGAGCGCGCCGCCGAGCCCGGGGTCGAGGCGCCGCTCGCCGGCGGCTCCTACCTTGCCCTCGCCGCCGTCATGTTGCTCGGCGCCGCGCACACCGGCCCGGTGCTCGCCTTCCAGACGCTCTGGGGCGGCCCCTACCTCTACGACGGCTTCGGCGTCGACGCCGCGACGGCCGGCCGCTTCCTGCTGACGCTCTCGCTCGGCGTCAGCCTGGGTTACGCCTCCTCGGGCGCGCTGGCCGACCGCCTGGGCCTGCGCCGCGTGACGCTGGCGACCGCGCTCGCCTTCGCGGCCGTGCAGTGGGGGCTGGCCGCCGTCGTTCCCGGCGTCACCCCGCTGGCGTGGGTGCTGCCGCTCTACGCGCTGCTCGGCTTCACGGGCGGCTTCTGCGTGCTGGCGCTGTCGAACGCCCGCGCGCTGCTCGGCGTCGCCCGTTCCGGGCGCGCCACCGGCTTCGTCAACGGTGGCAGCATCGGCGGGGTCTTCGCCCTGCAGTGGGCGATCGGTCTGGTGGTCGAGGCCGTCGGCGGCCCCGACGGCTACCGGCTGGCGCTCCTGGGCACGGGAGCGATCACGCTCGCCGCCGCGCTCTTCCACGCGTGGGCGCGCGCCAGGGTCACCGCGGCGGGCGCCTAGGCCAGGCCGCCGATGGCGGTGGCCGCCTCGTCGTGGAACGCCACGATGGTGGTCAGGCCCGCGAGTTCGAACACCTCGCGCACCTGCGGCTGCGCCGCCGCCACGGCGAGGTCGCCGCCGGCCGTGCGCGCGGCCTTGACGCCGGACAGGATGGCCCGCAACCCGGCGCTGCTGACGTAGGTGACGCCCGCGAGGTCCACGACCACGCGCGGTTCACCGCCCGCGACCGTGGCCTGCAGCACCTCGGCCAGCCGCGGGGCCGTGACGGCGTCGACCGAGCCGGCGACCACCACGACCGCCGCGCCGTCCTCTGATCGGGTCTCGAGCTCGAACGACCTCATGCGGCTCCTCCTCGCGGCGCGCCCTCGGGCCCCGCACCATTCGGATGCGCGCTGCGCACGCGCAGCGTCAGGATGTTCGGGCGGCCGCCGGCGGCGTCACCGGGGTGGTACGCGACGGCGTCGGTCAGCTCGCGGATCAGGTGCCAGCCGAGCCCGCCGACGCGGCGCTGGTCCCAGTCGCTGTCGAGGTCCGGCGGCGGGGCGTCGTCCGGACCGAACGGCGTGCCGTGGTCCTGCAGCGTCACCATCGCGACGCCGCCCTCGACGTCGGCGGTCAGGGTGAGGTCGCCTGGCTCGCGGCGGGTGGCGTAGCCGTGCTCGACGACGTTGACGATCGCCTCCTCGAGCACCAGCTTGAGGCGGTGGGCGTGGTCGCGGTCGAGCCCGTAGCGCTCGGAGATCAGGTCGACGAACCCGAGGAACACGGCCAACTGGGCCTTCGTCGCGGGTTTGGTCATGGTCATCGCCGGCATGGAATCACCCCAACCCGAGCAGGCGCTCGGCGGTCTCGAGGAGTGCGTCAGGATCGAAGGGCTTCGTGAGGTAGAGGTGGGCACCGACGTCGGCACCCCGCTGCCGGTCCGCCTCCTGGCCCTTGGCGGTGAGCAGCACCAACTGGACGTGCGCCAGGTCGGGATCGGCACGCACGGCCGCGCAAACGTCGTAGCCGTTCATCCTCGGCATCATGACGTCGAGGAAGGCGACGTCCGGGCGCTCGCGACGAATGCGCTCCAACGCCGCCGCGCCGTCGTGCTCCATCAACAGCTCGACCCCGTCGTCCTCCAGGGCCTCCAGGGTCTGCTGCAGCAGTGTTCGGATGTGCGGCTCGTCGTCCGCGATGAGCAACTTCGGCACCACGTTCCTCCCTCGTGCCCTTCGGCGTCGCCGTGGAGCATAACCGGTCACCCCCCTCGGGGTGGGGTCCCGAAGCGCGCGACCACCAGGGTGCAGTCGTCGTGGGTGGGCGCGTCCGCCACGAAGGCATCGAGCGCCGAGCGCACGGCGTCGAGCACCGCCTGGGCGTCGGCGTGCCGGTGCGCGGCGACGACCTGCAACAGGCGGCCGTCGCCGAACTCGCCGCCGCCCGGGTCGCGGGCCTCGGTGACGCCGTCGGTGAAGGCGACGAGCAGATCGCCCGACGCCAGCGTGACGACGCCCTCCCCGTAGGGGGCGTCGGCGTCCCAGCCGACCAGGATGCCCGTGCGCGGCAGCCGCTCGACGCGGCCGTCGGCGCGCAGCACGATCGGCGGGTTGTGGCCGGCGTTCACGTAGCGCACCTCGCCGTCGGGCCGCAGCACCCCGTACCACAGGGTGACGAACATGCCGTCCGAGGCGTCGAGGGCGGCGAGGCGGTTGGTGTCGGCGACCGTCTGCGAGGGCGAGCGGCCGCCGGTCGCCGCGGCCCGCAGCAGGCTGCGGGTGACGGCCATGAACAGCGCCGCCGGCATGCCCTTGTCGGCGACGTCGGCCACGACGACGCCCAGCGCATCGCCCAAGGGAAGCAGGTCGTAGTAGTCGCCCGAGACCTCGCGGGCCGGCCGCCAGAAGCCCGCCACGCTCCAGTTTCGGGTGGCGGGCATCTCCCGCGGCATCAACCGCGCCTGCACCGCGTAGGCCAGCCGCAGCTCCTGCTCCAGGCGCTCCTGGGCCAGGGCGCGCTGGTGCATCCGCGCGTTGTCGAGGAAGGCCGCCGCCTGGGTGGCCAGGGCCGTGAGCAGCTTGAGATCGCCGGCGGTGAAGACGGCGTCCTGGCCCGCCCGCGTCAGCCACACGCCGCCGAGACAGGCCTCGCGGGCCATCATCGGGGCCCACAGCAGGTGCTCGGGCGCGCCGCGACCGGCCGCGACGATGGCGGGGAGTTCGGGGTCGGCCAGGCGCGCGCGCAGCGCCGCGGCATCCGCCGCTGCCGCGGGGCGACCCTCGAGAACGACGTTGGCATCGCCGCCGGCCGCTTCGCCGACCTCCTCGTCGGCGAGCCACACCCCACCACCGTCGCCATCGATGACGCCCCGGGCCTCCGCCAGCACGCGGCGCGGAACGGCGACCGGATCGAGGGTACCGGCCAGGGCATCCCCCACCCGGTAGAGCAGGTGGATCTCGCGGTAACGCTCCAGCGTCTCGCCCGCCATGGCGCGCTGGGCGTGGGCGGCGGTCAGCACGCGCGCCAGCGCGGCGCGGAGGATCTCGACGGCCGCCTCCTCGGCGTCCGTCCGTGGCGCCGGATCCATCTCCAGCAGGCCGACCTCGGCCCCGTCGACCGCCAGCGGCCACGTCCGGGCCAGCGCCGGTTCGCGCCACGACTCGCCGGCGACCTCGGCGTGCAGGTCGCCATCGGCCCGGCGCAGCCGCAGGCGAGCACCGACGAGGAGCCGCCGGAAGGGGGCGAGGAGCTCGGCGGCCGCGCGCGCCGGCAGCAGCCGCCGAAGGCCCGCGCGATCGCCCCCGCCCGCGCTCACTGGATGAGCACCAGCGGGACGCCGACGTCGCGGACGCGGTCGGCGAGCGTGCCGTCGTGGGCGAGTGACGCGGCCGCCAACAGCAGGTCGGGCCGGTCGGCAGGGGGCCGCGCGAGGGCCGCCACCGCCGCCTCGGCGTCGTCGAGCCGCTCGATCTGGTAGCCGGCCTCGCGCAGCGCGGCCATGACCCGCTCGGCGTGGCGGCGGTCGTCGTCGGTCGCAGCGTGGGGATCCACCACGGCGATGTGGGTTCCCGAGGCCGCGTCGCGCAGCAGGGCGTCGACCTCGGCGAGCAGCGCGCGGACGTCGACCGGCTTGGTGAAGTACCGCTCCACGCCCAGTCGCACCCCGCGCTCCGGGTCATCGAGGACGCTCAGGACGATCAGCGGGATGCACGCGGTCTCGGGATCGCCCTTGAGGACGGCGGCCACGTCGAAACCGCTCAGTTCGGGCATCATCACGTCGAGCACGACCAGGTCGGGACGCCGTCCGCGGACGGCGTCGAGGGCCGTGCGCCCGTCGGCGGCCTCCATCACCGCGTGCCCCGCCTCCTCGAGCTCCTGCCGCAGCAGCGCGCGCACCCGTGCGTCGTCGTCGACCACCAGCACCGTCGCGCCCGCATCGAGGGGACCGCCGTGGGCGGAAGCCAAGGCGGACGGCTCGGCGCGATTCGGGCCGCCCGCGCGCGTCCGCTCGACCGCCGCCGCCACGCGGCGACGCAGCGCGACCTCGGCCTCCCGGACCGTCGCGCCCACCGCCGGCAGGTCATCTTGCGGGGGCGTGGCGGGTGCACGGCTCGCCGGCGCCGCGGCGACCGCGTCCTCGCTGCGGGCATTCGCCCCCTCGGCCGGCGGGCGCGCGGGCGCGCCGACCGCCTCGGCCGCCCCGGTCGCCGAGCCAGCGGCGGTTGCCAGGGCGGAGCCGGTGGCGTCGCGACCGCCGGTCGCGTCGCGGCCGACCTGCTCGGGTGACGCCAGCGGCACGACGAAGGCGAAGGTGGCGCCTCGGCCGAGGATGCTCTCGACCCAGATCCGGCCGCCGTGGTGCTCGACGATCTGCTTGCAGATCGGCAGGCCGAGGCCCGTGCCCTGGGGCTTCTCGGTCAGCGTGTCGCCGACCTGGCGGAAGCGTTCGAACACCGTCGCGTGGTCCTCGGGCGCGATGCCGACCCCGGTGTCGCTGACCCGGACGCCGACGGCCTCGCCCACCTGGGGATCCTGGACGACGCGCGCCACGACGCCGACCTCGCCCTCGGCGGTGAACTTCACCGCGTTCGAGACGAGGTTGATCACCACCTGGGTGAGGCGGTCGCGGTCGCCGGTCACCCGCGGCAGGTCGTCCGCCAGATCGAGGCGCAGGCCCACGCCCTGCTTCTGCTCGAACAGCCCGTGGGTGGCCTGCGCGGCGCGGGTGACGACCTCGCCGAGGTCGAGCGGCGCCATGCGCCAGTCCACGCGCCCGGCCTCGATCTTGGCGAGGTCGAGGACGTCGTTGATCAGGTGGGTCAGGCGCTGCGACTCGGAGTAGATGATGCCCGCGTTGCTGCGCACCTGGCTCACCGCGCGCCGCACCTTGCGGTCGTCGACGTCGGCCAGCGCGGGCGCCAGCACCTCGTCGAAGCGCCGCTCGATCAGCCGGGCGAAGCCGAGGATCGACGTCAGCGGCGTCCGCAGCTCGTGCGAGACGTTGGCGAGGAACGAGCTCTTGGTGGCGTTGGCGGCCTCGGCCGCCTCCTTGGCGGCCCGCAGTTCCTCCTCGTAGCGCTTGCGGTCCGACACGTCACGCACCAGGCCGCGGAAGCCGACCGCCCGGCCCTGGGGATCGTGCACCGCGCCGATGGAGGCCTCGCCGTGAAAGGCGCCGCCGTCGCGGCGGCGGAAGCGGCACTCCCGCCGCCGCACCGGTCGGCCGGACGCCATCACGCCCATGAAGGTCGCCATCACCTCGCGGACGTCGCGCGGGTCGACGAACCGGCGGTACGGCTGGCCGATCACCTCGTCGAGCGATGCGGCGCCCAAGCCGGCGGCGAAGGCGGGGTTGGCCAGCCGCAGCACGCCGTTGGCGTCCGCCTCGAAGTAGGCGTCCTGGATCGTCTCGAGGATCGTGCGGTACTTCTCCTCGCTGCGCCGCAGCTCGTCCTCGGCGGCACGCCGCTCGACGAGCTCGGCCTGCACCTCCTCGTACAGGCGGGCCGAGTCGATCGCCGCCGCGGCGCTGGCGACGAAGCGGCGCAGCACCGGCAACTTGTCGCCCAATGGGCGTCGGCTGTAGGGATTGTCGACGGCGAGGACGCCCACCGTGCGTCCGCGCGAGAGCATCGGCAGCACCGCCGGCGAGCGCGACCGGAGCAGCTTGAGGTCGGCGTACGGGGGCCGCACGCGCCACGCCTCCGGGACGGCGACGTTGCCGTCGAACACGATCTCGTTGGCGTCGCGGTACACCGCCTCGAGCACCGGCACGCTGCCGTCGAGCGGCACCCGGTGCGAGGCGCCGAGGGCCTCGTCGAAGCCGATCCAGCTGGTGGTCTCGAGGGCGCCGCCGTCGTCGGTCGGCAGCCACACGACCGCGCGCTCGAAGCCGACCACCTCCTGGATCGCCTGCAGGACCAGGTCCATGCGCTCCTGCACCGAGGTCGGCTCCTGCATCGCGGTGGAGATGCGGTTGAGCTGCTCGCTCTCGCGGCGCCGCGCCTCGATCTCCTCGATCAAGCGCATCTGGTCGAGGGCGATGGCGCCGAGTTGGGCGAAGCGCGTGAGCAGCTCCTCCTCGTCGGGCCGGAAGGGAAGCTCTTCGGCGCGGTCGCGGGCCAGCGCGATGACGCCCAACGGTTCGGCGCCGGACGCCAGGGGCGCCGCCATGGCGGCGCGGGCGAACGAGAGGTCGATGCCGCGCAGGCGCCCGGGCCAACGCGCGTAGTCGTCCACGCGCAGCGGGCGGCCGTCCGACCACACGCGGCCCGCCAGGCCCTCGCCGCGCCGGAAGACGAGCGCGGGCCGCTCCGCGAACCTGCCCACCGCGCCGTGCGGCTCGAGCGACGCGCCGCCCTGGCCGATGAGGTGGACGAAGCCGTGCTCGGCGCGCAGCGCCTCGCTCGCGTGCCGCAAGACGGCGTCGAGCAGTTCGCCGATCGGCGCGCGGCGCGCGAGCCCGTCGGTCACCTCGCGCAGCGCCCGCAGGTAGGCCTCCTGCTCGGCGAGGCGGCGCTCCGCCTGCTGCAGCGTGCGTTCGGCCAGCACCTGCCGGCCCGCGTCCTGCAGCCGCACCAGGTGCCCGGTCCGGCGCCCGGTGCGGTCGGCGAGCGGCACGACCTGGGCGTTGAACCAGCGCGCCGGTTCGCTACGGCGCCAGGCGAGGTCCACGTCCCCCGCGACGTCCGCATCGAGGCGCCGCAGCAGCTCGGGCTGGTCGGCGAAGAGGTCGTCGGCCGTGCGGCCGACGCCGTCGTCCGCGCCGTCGAGCCCCAGCAGCTCGGCCGCCGCCGGGTTGAGCTGCAGCGCCACGCGGCGCAGGTCGAACACGGCGATCGCGTCGCCCAGGTGGCGCATGACGGTCTCGCGGGCCACGGGGACGATGTCGAGCAGTCGGTGCGAGAAGAGGCTCTGCGCCAGCGCCGCGGCGCTGACCGCGAAGGTCAACGGCGTCAGGTCGACGGGCAGGTCGACGCCGCCGAGCACCACCGCTACGTTGGCGACCCAGGGCACCGCCACCGCGACGAGCACCAGCGTCACCTGCGCGCGGTAGCGCCGCGGGGTGCCGACGTAGCCACGCAGCAGGTAGAAGGACCCCAGCGCCAGCCACGCGTAGCTCGTCAGGGTGTGGACCCAGAACCAGTCGCCGCGCTCGACGAGCAGTCGGCCGTCGACGCTCTCGACCGACCGCCACAGCAGATCGTTCACCGGGTAGGTCCAGGCGAGGCCGACCGTGACGACCGGCAGCACCAAGAGCAGCGCGACGACGAAGCGGTTGAGCCACGCACCCTGGCGCGTGTAGTCGTTGGCGAAGACGACGAAGGCGACGGGCAGCGTGGCGATCCCCAGGTACTTGAGCTGCATCCAGAGGAGTTGGAGCCCGGGGTCGACCGCGGCGAACTGCATGCCCTCGGCGAGCGCCCACATGGCGCCGGCGAGGGCGAAGAAGGTGAAGCTGCGCGCGCCGCGGATGGCGGCGCGGCGCGACCAGGCGACCGCCGCCAGCAGCACCAGCACGGCGACGATGGCCCAGAGGGCGAGAACGAGGGGTTGGGGCGGCCAGGCCACGATCACCTCCTGCGGGTCCTCCCCACCCAGGGAGGGCACGGCGCGGGTGGCGCAAGCCTACCAGTCGGTGGCGCGAAACAGCGGTGCCCGGGGCTCACGCCCCGGGCACCGTCGCTTACTGGTGTGTCGGCTTCAGTAGCGCTGGCGGTAACCAGCGGCCGGGCCGGCGCTGTGCGTCACGGTGACGTTCTTCGCCTGCGGGCCCTTGGTGCCCTGCTCGACGTCGAACTCGACCTCGTCGCCCTCGTTGAGGCTCTTGTAGCCGTCACCCGTGATCGCCGAGAAGTGGCAGAAAACGTCCTTGCCACCACCCTCGACCTCGATGAAGCCGAAGCCCTTTTCGTTGTTGAACCACTTGACCTTACCGGTAGCCATTCCAAGACCATCTTTCTCACCGCCGGTGGTCACCCGGTGGGCGCCTTGCCGTGCGGTACGAGCGAATCCGGGCCATGGCCCGGGACGCGACCGGCGAACCGAGGGGCGTCGCGCCAAGCCTAGCGGCTCCGCGGGCGAAGCGCAAGATGCGCTCGTCACACCGCGGAGCGACTAACCTGGGCAGGATCGCCATCTCGACGGAGGCCCACCCATGCCCGAACTCCACGCCATCGTCCCCAAGCCGCTCCCAGACACGCGCACCGCGATCGAGGCCGCCCTCAAGACCGAGGGCTTCGGCGTCCTGACCGAGGTCGACGTCCAGGCGGTCTTCCAGGCCAAGCTCGGCGCCGAACACGAGGGCCACCGCATCCTCGGGGTGTGCAACCCCGTCATCGCCAAGCGCGCCCTCGACCTCGACCGCGACATCGCCCTGCTGCTGCCGTGCACGGTCACCCTGCGCGAGGTCGAAGGCGGCACCGAGGTGAAGATCCTCGACCCGCAGCAGGCCTTCACCCTGACCGCCCCCGCGACCCGCGCGCAACTCGAGCCGCTGGCCGGCGAGGTGGGCGCGATGTTGGCGCGCGCGTTGGCCACCGTGCGGGCGAGCTGACCCCCGTGGCGCGAGCCGCCCGTCCGGCCTGGCTCCTCGCCCCCCTGCTCGGCCTCGCGGTGGCCCAGGCGCCGCTCTTCGTCCCGACGGGGACGCTGGCGGCCACCATCGACGGCGCGGCGGTCGTCTTCCGAACGCACGCCAACCTGGTGCCCGAGGCCGACGCCCCCGAGGGCGCGTCCGCGGACGTGGACGCCCTCATGGCGCGGCTCACCGGTCGCGAGGTCAACGGCGCCTCGTTCATCGTCACCGAGCCGCTGGTGGTGGGCGGCGTCACGACGTTCCCCGCCACCATGACCGTCGCCCTGCGGGCGATGGTGGCCCCCGACGACCGCTCCGATCGCCGCGAGCTGGTGATCGCCTTCCGGGTCGACCCCACGTCCCTCGCCTGGGACGGGGACGCGCAAGGGGTGGCGGTCGAGTTCGAGGCGTACCCGGTGACCGGCGACGAGGTGCTCGTGCCACTGATCGACGACGCGGCGGGTGGCGGATGAACGGCGCGACGCGCTAGAAGGGGAACAGCCGCGGCACGATCAGCACCGTGACGATCAGCACCAGCAGCTGCATCGTCACCCCGACGCGCAGGAAGTCGCCGAAGCGGTACTGGCCGACGCCGAGCACGAGGGTGTTGACGGGCGAGGCCACCGGGGTGGCGAACGCCGTCGACGCGGCCAGCGCCACCGTCAGCAGCATCGGGTAGGGCGACACGCCCAGCGTGAGCGCCGCCTGGAAGGCGATCGGCGCCACGAGCACCGCGGTGGCGGTGTTCGAGATCACCTGGCTCGCGAGCGAGGTCAGCACGAAGAGGCCGACCAGCATCGCCAGCGGCCCGTACGGGCCCACGCCCGCGACGAGGCCGTCGACCACCATCTGCATGCCCCCGGTGACCTCGAGCGCGGTGGCCATCGGCAGGATGCCGGCGATGAGCACGACGCTCTGCCAACTCATCGAGCGGTAGGCCTCCTCCATCGACAGGCAGCCCGTCACGATCATCGCGATCGCCGCGAGGCCCGCGGCCATCACGGTCGGCAGCCAGCCGAGGGTCATGACGATGAGCATCGCCAGCATGATGGCGATCGCGATCGGCGCCTTGCGGGCGGCTCGGCGCGAGACCGCCGTGTCCTCGGGTTCCGCCAACACGACGGCGTCCGCCGGCTCGCGGCGCAGCGCCTCGATGGCGGCGCGGGGGCCCTGCACCAGCAACGTGTCACCGAAGCGCAGGCGCAGCTGCCCCAGGCCCTCGGTGACCGTGGCGCCGCCCCGCTGCACGGCCACCACCTGGACGCGGTAGCGCTCCCGGAAGTGGAGCTCGGTCAGCGTGTGGTCGAGCCAGCGGGAGCGCGGGGTCGGTAGCACCTCGATGACGCCGAGGTCGCGGGGCATGACGTCCTCGTCGAAGCGATCGAGCGCCTCGACGTGCAGCCCGAGCTCGCGCCCGAGTTCGTGCACGTGATCCGGGTGTCCCTGCACCAGCAGGCGATCACCGTGCTCGATCACCGTATCGGCGTCGACGGGTTTGGACGCCCGCGCGCGGGCGCGCTGGAGGGCACGCGGCGCGTCGGGCTCGACGTCGACGGCCAGCACCTGGACCTGGTGCCGGTCGGACCAGTGCAGGGCGCCGAGCCTGGCGCCCTCGAGATCGTGGCCGGCGGGCAGGTGGAGCCGGAACAGGCGCGCGGGCAGACCGTAGCGGTCGACCAGCTCGCCGAGGCTGACGTGCTCCTCGCGCGCCTCGGGGTTCGCCGGCGCGCGGCTGGGCAGCCAGCGGCGCCCGACGAGCACCATGAAGCCGATGCCCACGGCGAGGATGACGACGGCGACGGGCGTGAACGCGAAGAAGCCGAACGGCTCGCGCCCCTGGGCCCTGAGCAGCTCGGCCACGACGACGTTGGGCGGGGTGCCGATCAGCGTCAGCATGCCGCCGAGCAGCGAGGCGAACGACAGCGGGATCAGCAGCTTCGACGGGCTGATGCGCGCCCGCCACGCGAGCGCCACCACCACGGGCAGCATGACGGCCACCGTTCCGGTCGAGCTCATGATCCCGGAGAGCAGCGCGGTGGGCAGCATGATGAACAGGATCAGGCGCCCCTCGCCGTCGCCCGCGACGCGGCCCAGCCACATCCCCAGGCGCTGGGCGACCCCGGTGCGGAACATCCCGCCCGAGACCACGAAGAGCGCGGCGATCATGATGACGAGCGGGTCGCCGAAGCCGGCCAGCGCCTGGTTGGGCGTGAGGATGCCCGTGAGCACCAGCGCGGCGGCCGACATGAGGGCCACCAGGTCGAGCCGGATGCGGTCGCTGACGAAGAGCGCGATCGTGGCGGCGAGGATGACGAAGACGGTCAGGGCGTCCGGGTCCACGGGCATCAATCTACGCCCGCCGTCGGGGCCTGCGGTCCCGCCATGCCGGAGGCCGGCGGCCCCGCCGCGCCTCAGGCCGGCGGGCTCGACGCGCCGGAGGCCGGCGGGCCCCGCCGCGCCTCAAGCCGGCGGGCCCGTTTCGTCGCCGACCACGACGCCCGCCTCGAGGCGCAGCAGGCGGCGCGGCGCGTAGGCGGCGACCTCCTCGTCACGGTGGGCACCCACCACCACCGTGCCGCCGGCGGCCGCGTGCGCCCGCACCCACGCCGCCAGCCGCGCGAGGCCATCCCGGTCGAGGCTGGCCGCGGGCTCGTCGAGGAACCACACCGGCGGCGCGCCCATCAGGGCCGACGCCAACGCCAGCCGCTGGCGCTCGCCGCCCGACAGGCGCGACGCCCGGCGACCGAGCAGCGGGCCGAGACCCATGCGCGCGATGGCGTCGACGACGGCCTCGTCGCCCACGCCGCGGCTGGCGCGCGCGACGCCCAGCAGCTCGTCCACCCGGGCCCGCCCGGGGAAGGCGACGGCCTGCGGCACGTCGGCGCGGGCGAGCGCCGCCGCGGGCGAGCGCGCGGACGCGCCCGCGACCCACACCCGGCCGCGGGTGGGCGCCAGTCGGCCGGCCATCAGCGCCAGCAGCGTGCTCTTGCCCGCCCCGTTGGCGCCGAGGAGCGCCAGCACGCCGGGCCCGACGCGCAGGTCGAGCGGCGCGAGCCGCCCGTCGACGCTGGCGCCGTCCAGCACGACGACGACGCCCGCTTCGGGTGCCGCGGGAAGCGCGTCCGGGTGCGCGCGGCTCACGCCCACCCCCGGGCGTTCGCGACGGCGCCGAACACGAGCGCGGCCGCGGCCAGCGCGGCGGCCCAGCCGGCGCGGGTGGGGCGCCCCACGGGCACCGGCAGCCGCGGTCGCGGGTCGGCGAACGCCGCCCCGCGCAGTCCCGGCACGCTCGCCTCGAGGCGCTGCCACAGCGCGATCCCCGGCCCGTACGCCAGCAGCATGAGGTCCGGCTGGCGCGCCGCGCGGGCGGCGAACGCCGACGTCGCCACGTAGGGCAGGTCGAGCGCACCGTCACCATCGAGGTCGAGTGGCGGCGCGCGGTCGAACGCGTTGCCCCGCAGCGTCAGCGCCGCATCGTCGTCGGCGACCGCCAGGTCGGCCGCGTTGGCCACGAAGGCGTGGTCCGCGATCGTCACCGAGCTGGCGTCGGCGACGCTGCCCTCGGGCGCGCGGTCGAGGAGCACGCCGACGCCGTTGCCCTCGAGGCGGTTGCCGTCGAGGCGGGCGCCGGGGGCCGCCACCAGCAGCAGTCCGACGGTGTTGCCGCGGGCGGTGTTGCCCGTCAGCACGGCGTCGCCCTCCTCCTGGAGGAGCAGCCCGAAGGCCATCGGGCCGTGGTGCCCCGCGAGCAGGTTGCCCGTCACGACCGCGTCGCGGCCGTACATCACCGCGGAGCCCACGCCGCCGTCGGCGACCACGTTGTCGCGCAGCGTCACGCCGGCGGTGAACATGACGTGCAGGCCGTAGCGCCGGCTGCCGTGGACCTCGACGCCCGCGACGAGCGCCCCATCGGCGCGTTCGAGGTAGGCGCCGTCGAGGAACCCCTCGATGCGGCCCCCCTCGACGCGCAACCCGGGGGTGAGGTAGCTGGTGACGCCGGGCCCGCGCGCGTCCCCGCGCAGGTCGAGGTCGAGCAGCTGCACGTCGTCCGCGCCCTCGACGTGGACCCCGGCCGTCACGCCGTGGGCGCGCAGCCCCTGAAGCCGTGCGCCATGCGCCCCGAACAGCGCCACCGCGGCGTCGGGGGCGTAGAGGTCGGCCTCGGGACCGACGCCGGTGACGGTCAGGCCCTCGATCCACACCCCTGGCGCCGTGACGGTCAGCGCCGTCCCGCGGCCGCCGCCGTCGAGGACGGCCCCCGGCTCGGCGTGCAGGTGCACGTTCCGCGCGTCGATCGTCCACGGCCCCGCGTGGACCCCGGGCAACAGGCGCAGCTCCGCGCCCGCCGTCAGCGCCGGCCACGGATCACCCGGGGCGAGGGTGATCGGGTCGCCGCCCACGCCTGGGGCCGCCGCCGCCCAGGACGCCAGCGCGAGCCACGCCAGCCCGGCGCGGAGGGCGACGACGGTGGGGTGCGTCATGCTGCGGGCATCGTACGGAGGGCGTCGTCGGGACGTTCGTCCCGGTTCGTCGCAGGCGCGCGCGGCCTCGTGGAGGGAACCACGGCGTTCGGTTAGCGGGCCCGCCGCGCCAGCACCCCGCCGGCGATCAGCGTGAGCAGCGCCGCGCCGACCAGCGAGGTGACGCCGGCCCAGAAGGCCGCGCCCAACGGCGCCCAGCCCCACCAGCGCTCCAGCAGCAGGCCCGTCGGGCCGACGAACACCGGCGTGTCGAGCGCGCGCAGGAGCGCCACCCGGGCGATCTCCAGCGGGTGGGCCAGCACGAGGGCCGCGAGGTACGGCTCGAAGGCACGCTCGGCGAAGGTCACCGCCAGAGCGACCAACGCAGGCTCGTACGCCACCACGCCCAGCCCCCACACGACCGCGCCCAGCGCGACGGCCTTGGCCGGCTCGAGCGTGGCGGCCGCGACCAAGCCCGCCAGGGCGCCGTACGCGACGACGATCGCGGCCACCGAGGCGACGAGGGCGGCCGCCGCGACCGGGGGCGCACCCACCACGGCGGCAGCCGCCGCGGCGCCCGCGGAGAGCGGCAGCAGTGCGCCCAAGGTGGCGCCCATCACCGCGCCGCGGTACGCCCCCGCCGGCCGCGGGGCGAGCGAACCCCAGAAGGCCCAGGTCGTGCGCCGGCCCCCGCGCGCGGCCCGCGCGCCCCCCCGCCGCCGGCGCGGCCGGGGCGGGGGCCCACGACCTGGGCCTTC
>CAZJUA010000299.1:0-2340 GCA_964549045.1 uncultured bacterium
TGGGCGGCCGCGAGCGCGGCGAGGGCGTTGGCCACGTTGAAGCGACCGACCATCGGCAGCTGCGCGCGGCGCCGCCCATCGCGGGTGACGAGGTCGAAGCTCAACCCCTCGGGCGACGCGACGACGTTCTCGGCGCGCAGGTCGGCGGCGGCGTC
Source organism: uncultured bacterium (assembly GCA_964549045.1). Classification (GTDB taxonomy): domain Bacteria; phylum Deinococcota; class Deinococci; order Deinococcales; family Trueperaceae; genus JAABTL01. Next base: position 156 of record CAZJUA010000299.1, read on the forward strand.
GATCCCGTAGCTGGTGATGCGGCCGACGGCGGCGGCCTCGAACGCCGGGTAGTGCGGGTCGTCGCGGTTGAGCACCGCGCCCGCCGCCTGCCGGACGAGGCCGGCCTTGGCGTCGCGGTAGGCCTCGAGGCTGCCGTGGTGGTCGAGGTGCTCCGGGGTGAGGTTGGTCCACGCCATGAGGTCGAAGTCGACGTGGGCGAGGCGCTGCAGCGAGGCGGCGTGGGAGCTCGCCTCGAGGACGGCCCAGCGCGCGCCGGCGTCGCGGGCCGCGGCCAAGTGCGCGTGCACCTCGGTGGCCTCCGGGGTGGTGAAGTGCTGCTCGGGCGGGTGCCCCTCGGCGCCGATCCGCTCCAAGGCGGTCGACAGCAGCGAGGCGCGCGCCCGCGCCTCGTCGCCCTGCAGCAGGTGGTGCAGCAGGCTGGCCGTGGTCGTCTTGCCGTCGGTGCCGGTGACGCCGCAGACGACGAGGTCGCGGCTCGGATGACCGTGGAAGGCGGCGGCGAGGGCGGAGGTGGTGAGCCGGTCGTCGGCCACCTGCACGTAGGGCACGGCCAGGCCCGCCACGCCGTCGCGGGTCCCCACCACGCAGGCGGCGCCGCGGGCGACGGCGTCGGGCAGGAAGTCGTGGCCGTCGCGTCGCTGCCCCACGCGGGCGACGAAGACGTGGCCGGGTCGGACACGGGTCGAATCCTGGGCGATGCCGGTGACCCGCACCTCGGGCAGGCCGCGCACCTCCATCCCGAGGGCGTCGGCGAGCAGCTCGGCGAGGGTCATGGCCCGCGCAGGCGGCGTCGCGCCCGTCACCGCACCACCGGCGTCGCCAGGCCCTGGCGCTCGAGCAGGTCGAACACCGCGGCGCGGTCCGACACCCGCGCGACCACGTCGAAGCGGTCGGCGTCGACCACCACCACCGGCGAGAGGTCGTACGCCTCCACCCACTCCTCGTAGAGGCGCCCGAGCCGGACGAGGTAGCCGTCCTCGATCCGCTGTTCGAACGCGCGGCCGCGGGCGGCGATGTGCGCCCGCAGCGTCGGCAGCGACGCGCGCAGGTAGACGAGCAGGTCGGGGGGGCGAAGGGCTCGCCGGACGGCGTCGTACATCGTCGCGTAGCTCGCGTAGTCGCGGGCGTCCATCACGCCGGCGTCGTGCAGGGCCCGCGCGAAGACGTTGGCGTCCTCGTAGACCGTGCGGTCCTGGATGACGCGGTCGCCCGGGTTGACCTGGGCGAGGTGCTGGCGCAGGCGGGTGGCCAGGAAGAACATCTGCGAGTGGAAGGCGTAGCGCGGCATGTCGCGGTAGAAGTCGGTCAAGTACGGGTTCTCGTCCACCGCCTCGTACACCGGCGTCAGGTGGAAGCGCTCCGACGCGAGCCGCGTCAGGGTGGACTTGCCCGCGCCGATGTTGCCTGCGACCGCCACGTACACGCCGGACAATCTACCGCACCCAGCGTCCCGCGCCGCGCATGCTATCGTCCGGGCAGCCGATGGACGAGCAACCTCCGAGTTCCCCGCGAAGCCGCTTCAACCCGCTCCCGATCCTCCTCCTGCCCCCGCTCGTGTGGGTCCTGTCGCGTGCCTTCGCGCAGGGGGACGAGCTCGCCACCGGCATCACCGGCGGTCAAGTGCTGATCCTGGCGGTTCTGCTGGTGCTGTCGGGCATGATGTCGGGTTCGGAGACCGCCCTCACGGCGCTGGGCGAGTGGAAGCTGCGCCAGCTGCGCGAGGACGGCAAGGATCCGCTCGGCCTGTTCACCCTCCTGGAACGGAACCCGACGCGCTTCATCACCACCCTGCTGATCGGCAACAACCTCGTCAACATCGCGGCCACCGCCCTCGTGACGCAGATGAGCATCCAGCTCTCGCGCCAGCTGGGGTTCTCCGAGGCCGCCGCGGTCGGCTACGCGACGGGCATCATGACCGTCCTGGTGCTGATCTTCGGCGAGATCACGCCCAAGTCGATCGCGGTTCACCACCCGGTCGGTTTCGCACGCCTGGCGATCCGGCCGGTCTACCTGCTGTCGGTGGTCCTGTTCCCGGTCGGCCGGGCGTTCGCCTGGTTCACGACCGTGGTCCTGCGCGCCTTCCGTCTCGAGCCGAGCAACGACCCGCTGATCACCGAGAACGAGCTGCGGCTCATGCTCCGCTCGGCCGAGGAGTCCGGCGTGATCGAGGCCACCGAGCAGGAG
>CAZJUA010000300.1:0-1913 GCA_964549045.1 uncultured bacterium
GACCGGCGCCGACGAGGCCGCCGCCGCGGGCTACGTCGCGGGCGAACTGCGTGCCCTCGGCCTGAGCGTGACGGTCGACGAGGTCGCCCCGGGGCGCCCCAACGTGATCGCCGACTGGGCGGGCGCGGCCTTCGAGCCGGGCGTGCACCGCACGCTCATGCTCGAGGGGCACACCGACGTGGTCACCGAGGGCGACCGCGGTCGTTGGACCCGCGACCCCTACGGCGCCGACCTCGAGCCCGACCCCGCTGGCGGCACGCGCCTCTACGGCCGCGGCAGCGCCGACATGAAGGCTGGCGTGGCGGCCGCCATCGAGGCCCTGGCCGCGCTGCAACGGGCCGCGCCCGACCTGCCAGGCCGCGTGCGGCTCGGCATCGTCGTCGACGAGGAGGGCATGATGCTCGGCATCAAGCGCTTCGTCGCCGGCGGCTGGGCCGCCGAGGTCGACGGCGCGATCGTGTGCGAGCCCGAGGAGCTCGAGCTCTGCCTGCACCAGAAGGGCGCCATGCGTCTGCACGTGCACGTGCGCGGCGTGATGGCCCATGGCGCCATGCCGTACGCCGGGGTCAACCCCATCGCCGGCCTCCAGCGCTTCCTGGCCGCCGTCGAGGCCCTGCAGGCGGACGAACAGGCGCGGCTCGGCGTGCACGCCTTCCTGGGCCTCCCATGGCTCACGCCCACGATCGTGCGCTCGCCCGTCGCCGGCGAGGCGCAACTCAACGTCATGCCCGACACCGCGTACGCCGCCCTGGACGTGCGCACCGTGCCGGGCCAGGAGCACGAGGCGCTCTTCGCCCGGCTGCGGGCCGAGGCCGATCGGGTCACGGCCGGCATGCCGGGTCTCGCGATCGAGCTCGACTGGTTCGAGAGCCGCCCATGGACCGAGACCGCGGCCGCCGACCCGCTGGTGCGGGCGCTCGAGGCGGCCTACCCGGGTGCGGTGGGCGGGCCACCGCGCTACGGCGGCGTGCCCGGCGCCACCGACGGCACCTTCCTGCACGCCGCGGGCGTGCCGATCGTCACCGTCGGTCCCGGCGACCGCACGATCCCGCACCAGGTGGACGAGTTCGTGCGGGTCGAGGACGTCGTGCGTGCGGCTAGGCTGTACGCGGAGGCCGCCGTCCGGTACCTTATGGCCACCCCACCGGTCGCCGGGCCTCGCGCAGCGCGCCACCGCCCATGACCCGACGACCGCGCCCCAGGAGGCCACACATGACGCGCCCGCCACGCTGGCTCATCGCCACCCTCACCGCCGCCCTGCTCCTCGGCTCGGCCGTCGCCCAGGACCCGGAGCCCGTGCGGGGCGGCACCGTCACCGTCGCGATCTCGGCCGACCCGCCCGGGTGGGACCCCACGCTGTCGACCTCGCAGGAGATCGCGCGGGTGACCTACGGCAACGTCTACGAGGGCCTCGTGCGCTTCGACCGTGACGGCGCCATCGTGCCCGCGCTGGCGACCGCCTGGCAGGTGTCCTCCGACGGCCTGGCATGGACCTTCACGCTGCGCGAGGGCGTGCGCTTCCACGACGGCAGTGCGTTCACGACGGACGACGTGCTCGCCAAGTTCGAGCGGGCGCGCGACCCGGACAGCGGCCACGTGAACACCGGCTACTACGCACCGGTGGTGAACGTTCGCGCGCCGGACGAGCGCACGATCGTGTTCGAGCTCGAGACCCCCAGCCGCAGCCTGCTGTACAACCTGGCGCGCCCCGACGCGATCATCTACCCGCGGGCGCTGGCCGAGACCCAACGCAGCCAGCCGGTCGGCACCGGACCGTTCCGCTTCGCAAGGTACGTCGAGGGGAGCGAAGTGCGCCTCGAGCGCTTCGATGCGTACTGGAACCCGGAGCTGCCCTACCTCGACGCCGCGACGGTCCGGATCATCGGCGGCGCCAACCCCCGGGGGGCCGCCCC
>CAZJUA010000301.1:0-26295 GCA_964549045.1 uncultured bacterium
GCTCTACCTTTCCGCGGACAGTGCGCACCCGTTCATGAGCCTTGCCGTGCCGGAGGACCCGGAGCGTGAGGACTGGGGGACGGCGCTGGCGGCCCTGCCGGCGGTCTTCGCGGCGCACGGTCGTCGTCCGCGCATCGAGGCGTTCGCCGAGCTGCATCCGGCGCTGCTGCGGGCGGCCGATGCCGCCGGGTGGCGCCGCGCCATGACCGCGCCCGTCCTGAAGCTGTCGCCCGCGGCTTTGGCGGCGTCCCCGGCCGTCGTCGGCGCGTTCGGGTGGCTCGCGCCCGACGACGGCGGGCGGCTCGAGGCGGCGCTGCGGGGCTCGCACCTCGCGTACGGTGGCACCGAGGGTGATCCCGCAGCGCTCGATTGGGCGCCGCAGTTGGTGCGCGGGCTGCGCCAGGGCGCGCTGATCGCGGGCACCGTCGAAGTGGACGGGGCGCCGCGCGCGGGTGCCGTCGTGCAGCTCGGTGGTGACGCGGGCGAGCTGGCCGGGGTGTGGACCCACCCGGGCTTCCGCCGCCGCGGCCTGGCCCGGCAGGCGTGCCACGCGCTGCTCGCGGGCGCGTTCGCACGGGGGGTCCCGTCGGCGTGGCTGTCGGCGGCGGAGGGGGCGCTCGGGCTCTACGAGGGTCTCGGTTTCGTCAATGTCGGGACGCAGGTCAACCTCGAGCCGCCGGCTCAAGCCTGACGAACCTCGACCCGGCTCCCCAACGCGTCCTGCGTCACCAGCAGCTGCGCCTCGATGCGGCGCTTGAGTTCGTCGACGTGGGTGATGACGCCCACCATGCGCCGCTGGGTGAGGGGCAGGTCGCGCAGGATCCGCACGACGCCGTCCAGTGCGTGCGCATCGAGGCTACCGAAGCCCTCGTCGATGAAGAGCGCGCCGAGCTCCACCGCGCCGCTGGTGCGTTCCGCCGCCTCGGAGAGGCCGAGCGCCAGCGCCAGGCTCGCCTGGAAGCTCTCGCCGCCCGACAGGGTCGCGACGCGCCGCCGCGCGCCGCCGGCGTGCCGGTCCTCGACGTCCAGCTCGAGGCCGCGCGCACGCAGCTCGTCGCTGCGGTCGCGCAGCCGAAGCTGGTAGCGGCCGCCCGTCATGCGCGCCAGGTGGGCGTTGGCGTGCCCCAGAACGCCGACGAAGATGCGCCGCAGCACGTACGTCTCCAGATCGAGGCGGGTCCGTCCCTTGGCATGGCCGTTCGCGAGGTCGGCCAGGTGCTGGGCCGTGCGCTGGCGCCCCTCGCGCGCGCCGAGCTCGAGCTCGAGGTGCTTCCAGCGTGCGAGGTCGCGGGCGAGCGCCGCGTGGGCATCGCGCGTGGCGTCGCGCGCTCCGGCGGCGGTGTCGCGGGCCGTCTGGGCCTCGGCGACGGCGTGGTTCAGGCCGTCGACGTCCGGCGGGGTCCGTCCGGCGGTGGCGTCGGTCAGCGCGTCCCGTTGCGCGGTCTGGAGCGAGACCGACGCGTCGTGGCCGCGGACCCGCCGTTCCAGCGCGTCGCGCAGTGCCGGATCGAGCATGGCCGCGGCCTGGGCCCCGGCGGCGTCCGCGACCGCCGCGGCTTCGGGGACGCCGTCGGTGTCGGATGCGCCGGCCTCGGGCTCGTCGCCCGCGCCACGCAGGAAGCCCGCGTCGCGCAGGGCGGCTGCTGCCTCGCTCCGCCGGGTGGCCGCCCGCGCCCGCGCGCTCACGGCCTCGCTGTCGGCCGTCGCCCGCCGCTCGGCCGCCAGCGCCGCGTCCTGCGTGGCCTTCGCGGACGCCGCCGCCCACCCCTCGGCCGCTCGGTCGAACGCCGCTACCGCGTCGCGCGCCCCCGCCAACGCGGCCGCGAACGCCTCCGGGTCGTGGTGCTCGGGTGCGATGCGGGCGAGGAGCGCCTCGAGTTCGGCGCTCGCGCGGGTCGCGGCCTCGCGCCGGCCGTCCAGCTCGCTGCGTGCCGTCGCGACGGCCGGTAGCAGTTCGGCGAGGCGTTGGCGTGCCGCGGTGCGTGCCCTACGCTGGCTCTCGAGGTCCTCGGCAGCGCGCTCGGCCTGCGCGTGACGCGCGCGGTGACCCTCGAGCGCCGCCTCGAGGTCCGCTCGGTCGGGAACCGCGTCGCGCCTCCAGCCCGCCGATCGCAGCTCGGCCGCGACCCGCTCGGCGGCGCGGGCGCGCGCCTCCGCTCGCTGGAGACCCTCGGCCCGGTGGGCCTGCAGCGCCCGCTGCGCCTCGGCGCGGGCGGCGTCGCCGTCGCCGTCGTGGGCCGGCGCGGGGTGGTCGGTGGCCCCGCACACGGGGCAGGGCGCGCCGGGTGCGAGGCCGGCGCTCAGGGCGCGAGCGAGGGGCCGCCAGAGACCGTCGACGTCGACGGAGGCCGCGGCCACCTCGGCGGCGTCCAACGCCCGCTCGGCCTCGCGAAGCCGGTCGTGGGTCGCCAGCTCGGTGGTCGCCCGCGCCGCCTCGGCCCTTGCCTCGGCGAGCACTGCCGCCCGTGGCTCGAGGCGGTCGATCTCCGCGTCGGTGGCGGCCGCGGCGGCCTCGGCCTCCCGCTGCCGGCCCTCGAGTTCGTCCAGCAGCGCCTTCGCGTGGGCGGCCGCAGCGTCGGCCTGCGTCGCACCGGCCCTGACGGTCGCGAGACGGGTGACGTCGGCCGCGAGTGGCGCGAGCCGTTCCGCCTGCGCGTGCGCCACGTCGCGGGCCCCCCGACCAGCCTCGTGGGCGGCCCGCTGGGCCTCGACCTCGGCGGCGGCGGCGGCGGCCGACGAGGCGGTGGCGTCCGCCTCGGTCGCCTGGGCACGGCGTGTGGCGGCCTCGCCCTCGGCGTCACGCCAGGCGCGCACCGCCGGCTCGGCGTCGCGGGCGGCGCGATCGGTCCGCAATCGGTGCCGGTCGGCGTCGACGGCGCCGGCCTCGGCGCCGAGCCGCTCGAGTTCGGCGACGGCCGCCGCCAGCGCGGCGAAGCGCTCGGCCCAGGCCTGGCCCTCGCTTCGGGCGGCGATCGCTTCGTGGAGTCGGTCGTCGGCTTCGGCCAGCGCTGCCACGGCGGCGTCGAGCCGTGCGCGGGCGGCTGCGACCAGCTCCGTGAGGGCGGCGGCGTGGGCAGCGTCGTGCGTGGCGCGGAGCTCCTCCAGCTCGTCGAGCGCGGCCTGTACCGACTGGCGCAGGTGGGCGGCGTAGAGCTTGAGCCTGCGCTGCACGTCGGCGAAACGCTGGGTGGCGAAGAGGTCTGCCAGGGTCCGCGCGCGGGTGTCGTCGTCCTCGATGACACGCCGGAACTGTCCCTGCGGCAGGACCACCGTCTGCCGGAACTGCCCCGCGTCGCAGCGGAGGAGCTCGACGATCGCCTGCGTCACCTGCGAGGCGCCGTCCACCAGCAGCGCCGGGCCGCCCTCCCCCAGGCGGTGCAGCGCGGCCGTGGGGTTGACCTCCGTGAAGCCCTCGCCGCGGCGTTTGCGGCGCCGCTGACGCGGGGTGCGCTCGACGCGGTAGCGCGCGCCGGCGTGGGAGAACTCGAGCGCCACGCGCGCCTCGACGCCGTCGGCCATGCTCGCGACCAGGTCGGTCGCGTTGCGCTCGCTGCCGCTGGTCTCGCCGAAGAGGGCGAAGGTGAGCGCGTCGAGCAGGGTGCTCTTGCCCGAGCCGGTCGGTCCGTGGATGAGGAACAGGCCGTGTGCCGCGACGGCGGCGAGGTCGACCACCTGCGGCTCGACGAACGGCCCGAAGGCCACCAGCTCCAGCCGCTCCGGGATCACGCGTCGTCCTCCGGCTCGAACGCCAGCGCGGCGTCGAGCACCTCCAGCTGCAGGTCGCTCGCGTCCTGGCCGGTGCGTTCGCGCAGGAACGCCAGGGTGACCTCGCGCGGCTCGAGGGCGTGCAAGGCGTCCTCCGCGCCGGGCGCCCCGGCGTCGGCCTCGGGTGGGGCCTGCTCGAGCAGCGAGCGCGGGTACGCGTCGCGCAGCCGCGGCAGCGCCGAGGCGATCGGCTCGGCGTCGGTGACGCGCACCAGGACGTACCCCTCGCGCTCCTCCGGCGCCTCGTCCGCGGCGGCCGCGATGACCTCGTCGAAGCTGCGGCCCGTCAGGACCCGGACGGGCCGGGGTGGGCGCAGCGGGTGCTCCTCGACGCGCACGGCGTCGCCCTCGAGCGTGACGAGCGAGGCGCTCTTGGCGTGCCCGGCCTCCGCGAACGAGGTGGGGTAGAGGCTGCCGGCGTAGCGCACGCGGCCGCCCGCGAGGCTGCGGCGGCCGTGAAGGTGCCCGAGCGCCACGTACGCGAAGCCGTCGAAGACGTCGGCGGGCACGGCGCCCGTGCCGCCGACGGCGATCGCGTCCTCGCCCTCGTCCTCGCGGCCCGCCCCCTCCACGAAGGCATGCGCCACCGCGACCGGCACGAGCTCCGGTCGCTCGGCGCGGTGGGCGGCGAGCACGCGGGCCCCCAGGAAGCGCAGCGCGGCGGCGTCGTCGCCGTCCGGGACGGTCTCGGTGTCCAGCCCGAAGGCCGAGCGCACGCGCACCGGGCGCGTGAAGGGCAGGCCGTACACGGCGACGTGGCCGAGGACGACCGGCGTGGCGACCGTCGCCAGGTCCGTGCGCAGGTGCACGCCGGCACGCGCCGCCAGGCCGTCGAGGTGGCCGAGGCGCTCGGCCTGGTCGTGGTTGCCGGAGATCGCCACCACCGGAACGCCGGACTCGACGAGCGTTTGGAGCGCGTCCGCCCACACCCGCAGCGCCTCGACGCCGGGCACGGCGGTGTCGAACACGTCGCCCGCGACGATCAGCGCGTCGGGCCGCAGCGCCTGGGCCAGGTCGATCACCTGGGCGACCACCGCCGCCTGCTCCTCGAGCAGCGGGAAGTCGCGCAGGCGCTTGCCGAGGTGCCAGTCGGCGGTGTGCAGCAGTCGGACGGGGCGCGGCATGGCTTCAGCATTGAACCACGCGTCGCGGCGCGGCCGGCGGCGGGCGCTCGTGCCGGTACACTGCACGTTCCCGTGCCACCCAGCGACCCGCTCCCCTCGACCCCCGACGCGCCGCCCCCGCTCGTCGCCAGCGGCGTGCGGGTGCGGCTCGGTGGCGTCGCGATCGTCGAGGAGGCCGCGCTCACGCTGGCGGCGGGCGACCTCGTGCTGCTGACCGGCCCCAATGGCGCGGGCAAGAGCACGCTGCTGCGGGCGCTGGTCGGGCTGCTGCCGGCATCGGGCGAGGTGCGGGTGCAGGGCCACCCGCCCACGAGCCTGGCGGCCAAACGCGCCTTCGCCTTCGCCCCGGACGAACCCGCGCTCTACGAGGACCTCACCCTCGCGGAGCACGTGCGCTTCCAGGCCCTGCTGTACGGTCGCCCGGAGGCGGAGGAGCGCACGCTCGCAGCGCTCGACGCCTTCGACCTGACGCCCAAGCTCGGGGAGTTCCCGGGCACCCACTCGCGCGGCATGCGCCAGAAGCTGTCGCTGGCGTTGACGCTGGGCCTCGCGCTGCCGGTGACGCTGCTCGACGAGCCCTTCAACGGCCTCGACCTGGTGTCGCAGGAGCGGCTGGCGGTGGCGCTGGCCGAGCGGGCACGGGAGGGCGGCGCGGTGCTGCTGACGGGGCACCAGCGCGAACTGGGCGGCCTGCTCGGGGCGCGCATCGTCGCGCTGCAGGGCGGGCGCCTGCGGGGCGCATGACCGCCATCGGTTGGTTACGGCGCCGCACGCTGGCGCGGGCGGTCCGCGCCTACCTCGCGTGGATCGGCCGCGCGGTCGGCTGGTGGACGATCGGCTACCTGTTGTTCTGGGTGGTGGTGTTCGTCACTGCCGGCGTCGAGTCGCTGCCGCGCGCCGACGCCCCGCCGGGCTTCCCGTTGGCGGCCGTGGCGGGCGGGCTCGCGGCGGTGGCGTTCCTCGCGCTCGGCGTCGCCGGCCGCACCCCGACGGTGGTGCTCGATCGCCGCGACCTCTACCGCCTGGGGCTCGCGCCCGCCGCCCCCGCCGACGTGTTGGCCCTGCGGCTGACCGAGCGCCGGCTGTGGCGGGCCGCCGTCGGCGCCGCCGCGGGTGGCGCCTGGACGCTGGTGGCGCCCACGCTCTTCCACCTCGACGCGCCGTGGGCCGCGCCGGCGCTGGCGCTCCTGGCCGTGGCCCACGCGGACCTCGGCTGGTTGCGCTACGCGGGCTTCCGCCGCAGCGACGCCGAGGGGCGGGCGGCCCGCGCCGGCGCACGCTGGGGGATCCTCGCGGCGGTCGCCCTCGCGGTGGCCGGCGCGGCGCCCGGTCCCTGGCGCGTGTTCGGCCTCGCCGGCGCGCTGACGTCGGCGCACCCGGGCACGCTGCTGCTGCCCGCCGCGCTCGCCGCCGCCGGCCTCGTCCTCGTGCGACGCTCGCTCGCCTCGCGCTGGCCGCCACGGTTCGCCGCGCAGAGCCTGGTACTGACCCAACTGCAGGCGATGCGCACGCTGCGGCTGCTGGCCGGGGTGGCCGGCATGGTGTCCGGACGCGAGGCGGACGCGGCCGAGCGCGAGCGCCTACTCGCGACGCTGCACGACCGCCCCGGCGCGACGCGCCCGCGGCGCTCGCTGCGGCCGCCGGCCCTCGACCGGCGTCCGTGGCGTGCCCTCGCGTGGCGCGCGGCGTCGGCGCTGGTCCGCCGACGCCCGCTCGCCCACCTGCAGGTCGCCGCCTGGAGCGTGGCGGCCGTCGCCGCCGGCTGGGCCGCGGCCCCCGCGCTGGTCGGGGACCGGTTGCCCGCGGGCGGCGCGCCGGGCGTGGCCCAGGCCGTGAACCCCGCCGATCCGTTGGGCGCGGCGGTCGTGACCGCGCTCGGGGTGCTGGTCGGCGCCTGGCTGCTGGCGCGCGCCGGCGCCGCGCTCCTGGGCCCGGACCTGCCCCGCGGCACCGTGCCGGTCGACGCATCCGAGCGCACGCGCGGCCGCCTGACCGTGCCCGTCGTGGTCCTGACGGTCGCCGCGCTGCCCGCCTACCTGCTGGCGACCGCTCTCCGAGGCTGGGTCGGCCTCGGCGCAGCCGGCCAGGATCCCGTGCTGACGGCCATCGCGCTGGCCGCGCTGCTGGCGACGGTCCTGATCGCGCTCGAGAAGTACGCGACGTGGACGGGCGTCGCCGCCGGGGCCTGGGAGGCGACGCTCGTGGCGGCGCTGGTCGCCACCCTGCCGTCGCTTCTGCTCGGGCTCTTCGGGGTGTCCGGCGCGGCCTTGCCGCTGCAGCTGGTGCTGCTCACGCTGCTGTGGTGGTTGCCGGTGTAGAGCGGCCAAGAAACCTGAGGTCACGGAGGACGCCGGGCGTGAGATGGCCCCTGGCGCCCCGACTCGGCGCTCGCGACCCTCGTCGCGCGCCGGGACGAACCGACCTGGAACGTCGGTGCGACCGTGTTTACCGTGCACGTGGGTTGGGAAGAGAGGGGGGTCGAAGGTGTCCGTGCCGTTCGGGACGAGCGATCGCGGGGCTGGTGTGGGAGCGTCGCCAGGCTGGCTACGCCGGCGGGCCTACTTCCTGCTCCCGGCGGCCGTGGCGGCTCTCGTGCACAACGCCTTCCACGAGTGGGTGCACCTCGCCGCCGCGTGGGTGCTCGGTGAACGCGTCCTCGAGTTCCGCCTGCTCACGAACGGCTGGGGCACGAGTCAGGTCGTCTTCGCGACGCCCGTCGACGAACGGAGCGGCGCGGCATGGCTCGTCATCGCGTGGGCGCCCGCCCTGCTGACGACGCTCGTCGGTTACGCCCTCTACCTGTCGCGGCGCCGGCTCCTCGGCCGAATCAAGCTGCTGAACGTGCAGTTGTGGTTCCTCGGCGTGTTCTTCCTGCTCTTGGACCCGCTGTACCTCGGCGTCCTGTCGCTGGTGGTCGGTGGCGACATCGGCGCCGTCGCCGCCGTCGGCTGGTCGCCCTGGCCGGTGCGTCTCGTCGCGATCGTGGTCCTGCTCATCAACGTGCGGCTCTTCCTCACATGGCGGCGAGAGAGCAGCGCACAGCCGCACCGGTACGTTTAGCAGCCCGAGCCCGGTCCCGTCGGCGAGGGTGGTGGCGGATGGCGCGACGCCCACGGGTGGGCCGCGCGTGGCGGGCTCGCGATGGCCGGTACGCTGTGGCCATGCCCCACGCCCCCCTCCCCGCCACCGGCCAGGTCACCTTCCTGCCGACCGCCGACCTCGACGCGACCGACGCCTTCTACGGCGGCCTCCTCGGCCTGCCGCTCGTGCGCGACCAGGACGTGTGCCGCATCTACCGCGCGAGCCCCGGCTCCGGCGCCCCCGACGGCGGCGGCTACTGGGGCTTCTGCGACCGCGGCTACGCCGTCCCGGAGGGCGTCCGCGTGGTGCTCACCCTGCTGGTCGACGACGTCGAGGCGGCCTACCGCGAGATGGTCGCGCGCGGGGCGGTGCCCGAGGGCCCGCCGACGCACCACGAGCGCTACGCGGTGACCTCGTTCTTCGTGCGCGATCCGAACGGCTACTTCGTGGAGTTCCAGCGCTTCGACGTGCCGGTGGCGTGAGCCGCGGGCGGCGGCGAGCGCGGCCCCGCCGCGCCGGCCGCCGCCTCCCGCGCCGGCCGCCCCCGCCGCGCCGGCCGCCACCGTCGCGCCGGTCGCGGCCGCCCGGCTCCTCCCGGCGGTAGCCTGGGCCATGACCGCCCCCCGCTTCCGCGGCTTCGGCCCCGCCGTGACGGATTGGTTCGTCGCGCTCGCCTCCGACAACTCGCGCGCCTACTGGGCCGCCACCAAGGACATCTGGCAGCGCGACGTCCGCGATCCGCTCCAGGCGCTGCTCGCCGAACTCGCCGAGGACGCGGGCGGCCGCGTCAAGCTCTTCCGACCGCACCGCGACCAGCGCTTCGCGCGCGGTGGCGGGCCGCTGAAGGCCAACGCCGGCGGGCTCGTGCTCGGCACGGCCGCGAGTGCGGCGTCGCGCTACCTCGAGGTCTCCGCGGAGGGGTTCTACGCCGGAACGGGCTTCTACCGCTTCGAGCGCGACCAGCTCGCCCGCTACCGTGCGGCCGCGGCCGGCGACGCCGGCGATGCGCTGGCGCGGGCGCTCGACGAGGCCCGTCGCGGCGGGCTGGAGATCGGCGGCGGGACGCTGCGGGGCGCGCCGCAGGGGTTCGCCCGTGACCACCCGCGCATCGAGCTCCTGCGCCGCAAGGGCGTCTACCTCGGTGCCAGCCTGCCGCCCGGCGACGCGCTGGAGACGCGTGCGCCGCTCGAGCTCGCGCGTCGGGTGTGGGCGGAGGCCGCCGCGGTGGTGGGTTGGCTGGATGACGAGGTCGGACCCGCAGCCGGCTAGGCCGGGCCGGCAGGCGTCGCCCCCTCGGCGCCGTGCCGAGTCGCAGCGAGCTCGCCGATCGCATCGCGGTAGAAGGCCTCTGCACGGTCCAGAACGGCTTCTCGTCCAAAGTGCGTAGCGGCTCTGGCACGTGCCATCTCGCCGAGCTGGTGTCGGCGTTGGGGATCGGCGAGGACGGCGATGATCGCTTCGGCCAGCGCCCCGGCGTCTTCCGGCGGGCACAGCACCCCGCACGCGCCCCAGTCCAGGAGCTCCGCCATTCCGCCACGGTCGCTCGCCACGATGGCCTTCCCGTGCGACATCGCCTCCATGCAGGAATATCCGAACACCTCGAACAGGGACGGCACCACGCACACGGCTGCGCGCCGGTAGTACGGTGCCAACTGCTCAGGCGGTAGGTACCCGGTGAAGGTCACCGCCGTCCGGACCGTCGGCGCCATCAGGTGGCGCACGTACGCCCCGGTCGATGCGAAGGGCTCGCGCGTAGGGTAATCGGGTCCGATGAGGACGAGCCTCGCGTCGGGGCAGCGGCGGAGGACCTCGGGCATCGCTCGGATCAGCGTCTCGACCCCCTTGCTTCGCGTCAGCCTGCCGACGAAGAGGACCAGGTTCGGGTCCTCCGTCTCGGGCTCCCGCGCGCTCGCGGGCGCCGCGTCGATGCCGGGCGGGTTCGGGTACGCGGTCACGGGCCGGGTGCCCAGTCGCAGGACCTGCCGGATCCAGTCAGCGCCCGCACGGCTCGGGCAGGTCAGGTGGGTGGCGCGCAGCATCTGGCGCCGCTCGAGCCAGGCCATGGCCCGGCGAGCCGTTTCGGGGACGTTGCGGTCCAGCAGTTCGATCACCGACGTCGGGCCGTGCAGCCGTACCACGAACGGCACTCGGGGGTGGCCAGAAGGCGCGTAGGCCAACATCTCGGCGGGGGGATCGGGGGCCTCGACCAGCTGGATGCCTTCCCGGCCGATCAGGTCGTCGATGAAGGCGGCCAACCGGCGACGGTACACGTATTCGCCCCGCAGGCCGCGCATCAGCATTCGGAGGACGCTGGCGGGGTTCATGCGGCCGGGCAGCGTCAACCGGTGGGGGCGAAGGCGGTGGACGATCACACCGCTGTCGGTGGTCACGGTCCTGGGCTGGGGTTCCGCCGGCGTGGCGGCCGCACGACTGACGACGTGGATCCGGTGGCCGCGGGCCGCGAGGCCCTCGGCGACCGACTTCGTGTAGCTGCCGATCCCGGATGCGACGGGGTCGGGCGGGTAGTCCGTCGTCACGAACGCGAGCGTGAGGGGCGGCACCGCCCGAGTATAGGCGGATGGAAGCGGGGGCTCGACGGCCTCAGCGTCCGGCGCCGCGATCGCTGCCGCGGTCGCCGACGCCTTGCCACAGCGATCCGGCCAGAAGGGGACCGACCAGGAGGGCGGCGTAGTGGCTGTAGGCGCGCCACGTGACCACGGCGGCGGCGATCCGCGTGGGATCCGCATCGCGCGTGAGGGCCAACGCGAGCGCGGCCTCCATGTAGCCGCTCGCACCAGGCGTCGGGACCACGTTGGCGACGACCGAGACCAACAGCATGACGGCCACGGCCGTCGCAGGTGCCAGTTGCGCGCCCAGGGCGTTCGCGACCACGACCAGGATCAGGAAACTCGAGGTGTGCAGGACGAGCGTGAGCACCTGGAGAAGCAGCACGGTCCTCGGCCGCATGCGGCTCAGGTGGCCCACGCCCTGCACCAAGCGGGTGGTGAAGCGTACTGCCCGGCGGTGCCAGCGTCGCAGGCCTCGGACGAGGAAGACGCGTGCCGTCAACGAAGCGAGCCAGCGGAGCCGGAAGGCCAGGAGGTACCACAGCAGGAGCATGCAGACCGCCACCACGAGGGTCGCGAGGCGGAACGTGCTGGCCTCCGGTTGGCCTCCCGACCCGAGTACCAGGAACGCGATCGGAAGGCTCCAGGCGAAGAAGAGGAGGTCGAGGAGCGTGGGGTAGATCGCGACCGACCACGCCGCCTCGCCGGACATGCCGTGGCGCCGCAGCACCCAGCCGATGGCCAGCGCGTGGCCGCCGCCCCCTGGCGTGACGGCGGCGCTGAAGACGCCGAGGAGGTAGGCACGCAGCGCCCGTTGGAGCGGCAGCGAGGTACCGAGGCGGAGAGCGAGCAGGCTCAGGCGCAGGGCACCCGCGAGGTGCGAGAGCAGCAACAGGGCGAACCCGAGCCCGAGCGTGGCCGGGCCCAGTGCCGTCAGCGCCGTCAGGGTTACGGCGCCACCGCGCCACCACAGTACGAACGCCAGGCCTGCCAGGCCGAGAGCGAGCGACAGCCCCACCGCCGAGAGGACACGCGCCCAGTTCATCGGCCGTCCGGATCGGCACGCGCGGTCGTGCGCGCCGACGGCTCCACGGTGCACCACGCGTGGCTCACCGCCGGCCCACCGTCGCGATCTCCGTGATTCGCATCCCCTCGGTCGCCGCGGTCACCAGGGCCTGCCCCACCCGTGCGGTCCCGGCGCGCGCCTCGGCGGCAGCCTGCGCCAAGCGGGCAGACGAGGATGGCGGGGCGTGTGAGGTCATCATCGCGGCCACCTGGTCGACCAACGCGCCGGTTCGCAGTACGGCACGCCCGAGGCCGCGCGATGCGGCGTAGCGGAGCAGCCGGACCTCGTTCAGCCCGGCGCACGCCGTGACCAACATGGGTCGCCCGACGGCCACGGCCTCCATGACCGACGAGGGGCCCGCCTTGCCGACGACGACGTCCGCCGCCGCGATGTGCTCGGCCATGTCGGTGACGAAGCCGCGGACGACCACGTTCGGTCCGGCCCGGCCGCGCAGCGCACGCGCGAGCTCCTCGTTGCGGCCCGCGATCACCACCACCTGTGGCCGTTCGGCCAGCGACCCCAGGGCGGCGACGAGGTCCTCGGGCTGCCCACCCATGCCCTCGCCGCCGAACGTCAGGAGGCAGGTGAAGCGGTCCTCGAGGCCCAGGCGTGCGCGCGCCTCCGCCTGCGGGGGGGCGTGGAGGAAGGCCTGGCGCACCGGCCAGCCCAACACCTCGATGCGGGCCGCCGCCACGCCGAGGCGTACCAGGTGCCGGCGGACCTCGTCGGTCGCCACGATGAGGCGTTCCGCCTCGGGTTCGGCCCACAGCGCGCTGGCGTCCGCCATCTCGGCGACGACCACGACGACCGGCACGCGCAGGCCGTAGCGCAACCGGCTCCGCGTCAGCGCGAACGCGAGAAACCCGTGGTTGGCGACGATCAGGGCGGGCCGGTCGGTGGCGTAGCGCTCGGCGGCGGCGCGGGCCACGCCGTCGAAGGCACGGCGTAGCACCCGGCGGGTGCCGCCCGGGAACGCGTCGATGATCCGTTGGCCCCAGCGCGCCGACCAAGGATGCGCCAGCATCCGGCGCCACTGCGCCTTGTGGCGGGCGTCGAGCGTCTCGAAGCCGAGGTCGAGCATGAGGTCGCTGACCTCGAGATCGAACGCGCCGGGTGCCGCGACGTCGACGGCCTCGGCCATCGCCCGGGCGAGCGTCACGTGCCCGCCCCCGGCGGCGAGGGTGGCGAACACGATCCGTGGGCGGCTCACGGCAGCGTCACGCTAGGCCCGCCACGGTGCGCGCGAGGCCTGCCTGCCACGACACCTGCGGTCGGTAGCCAAGCTCCACGCGGGCGTGGCGGGTGGAAAAGTGCAGGTCGTGCCGCATGAGGGCCGCCAGGTAACGCCGGACGGGCGGTGTTCGGCCGGGGGCGAGCAGGCGCCAGGTCCCCTCGGTGCCGGTCCCCACCGCCGCGGCCAACGCCGGGGGGAGCGTCAGCCAGCGGGGTCGGGTGGCGGTGAGGCGCGCGAGCTCGGCCAGCACCTCGCGCCAGCTGGGGGCGCCTTCGTCGGCGATCAGGTAGACGCGCCCGGCGGCCTCCGCTGCGATGCCAGCGAGGATCAGGCCGCCGACCAGGTTCCCGACGTACGCCGTGTTGAGGACGGCGCCGCCACCGCCCACCAGCGGGAAGGCCGGCGCGCGCAGCGCGCGTGTCACCTGGGCGATCACCGGGTCGCGCGGCCCCAACGGCCACGCGCCGGGCCGAACGATGACGGTTTCGAGGTCCGTGGCGGCGGCGACCCGCCTCTCGGCCAGCCTCTTCGACCGGGCGTAGGCGTTCAGGTCGCCGTCCAGGGGCGCCGTGCGGGGATCCGCGTCGCGGTAGCCGCGGTAGCGATGCACCGCCACGGACGACACGTGGACCAGACGTTGCACCCCGGCGCCCGTGGCGGCCCGCAGGACGTTCGCGGTGCCGAGCACGTTGGTCTCGTAGAACGGTGGCCAGGCGCCCCAGTCCGCGACCCGGGCCGCGGCGTGGAACACCACGTCGATCCCCGTGAAGGCGTCGTCGAGCGCTTCGGGAGCGCGGATGTCGGCGCGCGCGATCTCCACCTCGCCGAGGACGTCGCGCAGGTTCGCGAGATCGCCCCACGGGCTCACCAGCGCCCGCACCCGATGCCCGGCGGCGAGTAGGCCCTCGGCGAGATGGCTGCCGATGAACCCATGGGCGCCGGTGACCAGCGCGTTCACGGGAGGAGCCACCCCTGGTGGTGGAGCGACCAGACGTCGGTGCTCAGCCCGATGACCAGGTGCAACAGGACCGGCCACAGCAGCGAGCGCCCGCGCACGGCCAGGACGGCGAACAGCAGCCCGAAGGGGATGGCGGCCAGGGTTTCGGGGAGCGGCTTGCCCAGGTGCACGAGCGTCGAGGCCGCCGTCTGCGCCCAGATGGCGGCGGGGAGACCCCATGCGCTCTCGAGCGTGCGCAGCAGGAACCCCCGGTAGAAGAACTCGAACGCCAGGTAGTAGGCCGCGTACAGCGCAGTCCAGGTGAGCAGGTGGAGGACCGTGGTGCCCGCCCACGCACCCGGCCAGGGGTAGGTGGCCTGCACCTCCGGGAAGCGCGCGCCGATGCCCATGCCCACCGCCGCGAGCGCGCCCACGACGGCCGTGACGGTGAGACCGAAACGCCAGTTCCCCCAGCGCAGGCGGAGGTCGGGTGGAAGCTCGCGCCGGAGCAGCAGAACCGTGAGGGGCACGACCAGCAGGAGCAGCACCGCCCAGGCGACCCCTGCCGCGGCCGTGCCGAGGTCGCGCGGCGCACCGGCGAGCTGCGGCCCCGGTGAGCCGAGCGTCCAGTAGAGGGCCTGGAGGGCGAGGCCCAGGGCGAGGTAGACCATGGGTGCCGGCCGGGCGAGTGCCAGCAGATCGGCCCATACGTGAGACAAGTGCCGCATCATCGGCCTGAGAGCTGCTTCTGGTAGATGCGGTAGGTCTTTGCGAGGTAACCGCCGGCCGCGCGGATGCCCGCGTTCATGGCCTCGTTGTCTTCGAGGATCCAGCTGCACTCGCAGCGTCGGTAGCCCTTGGCGGTGCCGCGGCGCCAGACCTCGCGGATCAGCACCAGCTCTAGCCCTGTGCGGCGGTACGCCGGCATGAGGCCGAGGATGGGCATGCGCACCTGATCGATGATGCGCCGGCGGTTGAGGAGTGAGACGAAACCGAAGGGAAGCAGCCGGCCCCGCATGCGCTTGAGCACCTGGTTGGCATCAGGCAGCGTCAGCGCCAACCCGGCGAACTCGCCCTCGACCTCGGCGATGAGGGCGATGTCGGGATCGAGGATGTGCCTGAGGTCGGCGGCGAGGTGGTCGAACTCGGCGTCCGTGTACTTGACGAACCCCCAGTTGTCCTCCCACGCCGCGTTGTAGAAGCGCTTGAGGATGGCGAGCTCGCGGTCGAGGTAACGCAGGTCGATGGGCCGGATCGTGGGTCTCACGCGCCGCTCCACCCGGTCGACGAGGCGCGCGAGCCGTTCGCCCGGGCCGTTTGCCTCGTCGACGTACCAGGCGTACAGGTCCTTCACCTTGCGGTACCCGGCGGCCTCGACGTAGCCAGGGTACGCGGGCGGGTTGAACGGCATCATGATGAACGGATCGCGGTCGTAACCATCGATCTGCAGTCCGGCGCCGTCGTTCATGGACGGGTTGGCGGGGCCCCGAAGTGCGCTGCGTCCGAGCTCCGCCGCCCAGCCCTCGACGGCGCCCAGCAGCGCGCCGGCGGCCTCCTCGTCGATGGCCTCGAAGTAGCCGAAGAACGCGACGCCGTCGCCGTGGGTGGCCAGGTGGTGGTCGTCGTCGATGGCGGCGATGCGACCGACGACCTCCTCGCCGCGCAGCGCCAGGAACGGCTGCACGCGGGCGTGCTGGTAGAAGGGGTTCTTGCGGGGGTCGAAGCGCTCCCACTCGCCGATGAGCAGCGGCGCGACCCAATGCGGATCGTCGCGATGCAGGCGGTAGGGCAGCTCGATGAACCGCTTCAGGTCGCGGCGGTGGTGGACGGCGCGGATCGAGGTGGCGCTCATGGGCGGCTCCGGGGCGGCGTGTAGGGGGCGGGGAGCTTGTGCGCGGCGCACCGCCGAGCCCGCGCGGCGGCGACCGGACCACCCGGCTAGCCGATGACCCCTAGGTCCCGCCCTACCGTGGCGAAGACGTCGAGTAGCCGGTCGAGCTGTTCGGGGGTGTGGTTGGCGTTGACGCTGGTCCGGATGATCGCCTGGTGGGCCGGCACGCTCGGCGGCAGCGCCGGCGTCGTGAAGACGCCGGCGTCCCAGGCGGCCCGCCAGAAGCGGATGGTGACGTCGTCGGGCCCGATGACGACGGGCACGATGGGCGTCTCGGAGCCGAGGGTGTCGAAGCCGAGGTCGTTCATGCCATCGCGCAGCCGCCGAACGTTCGCCCACAATTGCTCGCGGTGCCATGGCTCGGTCTCGATGATGTCGAGTGCGGCCAGCGCCGCCGCCATTTGCATCGCGGGCAACGCGGCCGTGTAGATGAAGGGACGGGCCCGGTGCTTGATCCAGTTCACGACCTTGGACTCGCCGGCAACGAAACCGCCGACCGACGCGAACGACTTGGAGAAGGTGCCGAAGACGAGGTCGATCTCGCTCTCCAGCCCGAAGTGCTCTGCGGTGCCACGGCCGCCGTCGCCGAGTACGCCGGACGCGTGGGCATCGTCGACGATGACGCGTGCGCCGTACGCGCGGGCCACCTCGACGATGCGGGGGAGCTTGGCGATGTGCCCGCTCATCGAGAACACGCCGTCGGTCACGATCAGCCGACCGCCGGTTGCGTGGCGGTCCTTCGCCAGCAGACGCTCGAGGTCGTCGGGGTCGTTGTGTTCGTACCGCCGCAGGGTCCCGAGGGAGAGCCGGGCCGCGTCGTAGAGGCAGGCGTGGTTCTCGCGGTCGTAGTACAGGATGTCGTGGCGCCCGGTGAGGGCACTGACCACCGAGAGCGCCCCTAGGAAACCCGCGCTGAACGTCAATGCAGCCGGTTTGCGGAGGAAGCTCGCGAGGCGCCGCTCGAGCTCCTCGTGTAGCGTCAGGGTGCCGGTCAGGAACCGAGACCCCGTGCAGCTGGTGCCGAAGTCGTCGAGGGCCGCGCGGGCGGCCGCCTTGAGGCGTGGGTCCTGGGTGAGCCCGAGGTAGTCGTTCGATCCGGTGATGACCATCTCGCGACCATCGACCGTGACCGTGCCGCCGTGCTGGGCGGCGATGGGCCGGAAGTACGGATGCATGCCCACCGCGGCGGCGTCGTCGGCACGCGTGAACGCGTACGCCTTCGCGAAGACGTCGCGGTTGGCGTTCCCGTGCCGTTCGCTGCCGACGACGGCGCCGGCCGCTGACGGGTGGGGGCGTTGAGAATCGGCCGCGTGCGACAGGATGTGCCTCCCGGTCGGGTTGCGTTCGGCGCACGATAGCACGGGCTGCCACGGGCCCAAGGAGCGGTCGTCCGTGCGGCGAGCGGTGCCGGGCGCGGGACGGACGACACCCCGGCGCCGACCACGTTGTGTTCGGTCTCGTGGCGATGGCAAGCCGATGCGGCCAGGGTACCGTCGCACCGGAACGCGGGTCTGGGGCCGGCGTTCCGAATCGGAGGCTCGCCATGCCCAGCTTCGACACCCTGATCCGCCACGGCCGCGTCGTCGACGGCAGCGGCAACCCCTGGATCCACGCCGACGTCGCGCTCGCCGGCGACCGGATCGCGGCGATCGCGCCCCCCGGCCGCATCGACCCGGCGCGGGCGCGCGAGGTCGTCGACGCGGCCGGGCACGTCGTCTGCCCCGGCTTCATCGACATCCAGAGCCACGCCATCCTGCCCCTGATGATCGACGGCCGCTGCCTCTCCAAGGTCACGCAGGGGGTGACGACCGAGGTCATGGGCGAGGCGTGGACGCCGGCGCCGGTCGTGGGGCGCAACACCGAGCCCCTCGCCGGCACGCTCTTCGAGCAACGCGTCGACCCCGTGTGGGTCGAGCGCGCCGCCTCCTGGCGACGGTTCGGCGCCTGGCTCGCGGCCATGGAGGCGCACGGCGTGTCGCCCAACGTCGGCTCCTTCCTCGGCGGCGGCACGCTGCGGACCGTGGGGAAGGGCATGGACATGGGGCCGGCCGACGCCGAGGAGCGCGCGCTCATGCGCCGGACGCTGGCCGAGGCCATGGAGGACGGCGCCTTCGGCGTCTCCTACGCGCTGATCTACCCGCCCGACGCCTACGCCGACACCGCAGAGTTGGTCGACGTCTGCCGCGCCATGGCGCCCTACGGCGGCGTGTACATCACCCACCTGCGCAGCGAGTCCGCCGGCATCCTCGGGGCGCTCGACGAGGCGCTGACGATCGGCCGCGAGGCAGGCGTACCGGTCGAGGTCTACCACCTGAAGGCCGCCCACCCCCGGGCGTGGCACCTCATGCCGTCCGTGATCGATCGCATCCACCGCGTCCGCGCCGATGGCCTCGACGTCACCGCCGACATGTACCCCTACGCGGCCTCCGGCACCGGGCTCAGCGCCATCCTGCCCACCTGGACGGCCGAGGGCGGGCGCCTCTACGAGCGCCTGCGCGACCCGGAGGTGCGGCGACGGGTGCGCGACTTCCTCGAGGGCCGCGCCCACGACGACGGCATGGGCCTGGAGACGCTCGGCGGAGCGCACGGCATCATGCCGGTCGGCTTCCTGCGGCCCGAGCACCAGGCGTACGTCGGCAAGCGGCTCGACGAGATCGCCGACATGCGCGGCCAGGACTGGATCGAGGCGGCGCTCGACCTGCTGGTCGCCGAGCGGCAACGCATCAGCACCTTCTTCTTCTCGATGGACGAGGCCAACCTGCGCCTGCAGGTGCAGCAGCCGTGGATCAAGTTCTCCACCGACGCAGGCGGGCACGACCCCGCCTGGGCGAAGGCGTTCGGTCCGGTGCACCCGCGCGGCTATGGCACCTACCCGCGCGTGCTGCGCAAGTACGTGCGCGAGGAGCGGCTCCTCAGCCTGGAGGAGGCGGTGCGCAAGATGACGTCCTCGGTCGCCGACCGCCTGTCGCTGCGCGACCGCGGGCTGCTGCGCGAGGGCTCCTTCGCCGACGTCGTGGTGTTCGACCCGGAGACGGTGGGCGACCGCGCCACCTTCGAGGACCCGCACCAGTTGTCGGTGGGCGTCCGCGACGTGTGGGTCAACGGCGGGCGCGTGCTCGCGGGCGGCGAGCACACGGGCGCGACCCCCGGGCGCTTCGTCAAGGGGCCGGGGGCGTAGGGGTCAGGCGGGGTCCCGCGGCCAGGGCGCGACCTCCACGTCGGTGTGTCCGAAGTCGTCGCCCTTGAACAGCAGCGGTTCGTCGAGGGTCTTCGCGAGGGCGTAGGCGAAGGCGTCGCCGGAGTTGAGGTTCGCCCGGTGTCCGCTGCCGCGACCGAAGTCGCGGTAGGCGGCCCGGGCCACCCGCGCCTGCTCCTGCGTCACGGGCTCGAGGACGACGCCGAGGACGTCGAGCAGCTCGTCGAGGCGGCGCGTGGCGACCGGGTCGCGGCTGCCGTCGATCACGGCGCCGGTCTCGACGTAGCTGGCGGTCGAGAGGTGCAACGACCCAGCCGAGGCCATGGCGCGGGCGAGCGCGGGTGCCTCGGGCTCGTCGCGCAGCACGGCGATGATGGCGGAGGTGTCGAGGACCACGGGTCAGCGGGGAAGGCCGTCGTCGCCGTGGAGGAGCGTGCCTGGGTCGCCCGTCGCGAACGGCTCGCGCAGGCGTCCCGCGCAGTCGCGCCCGATCGCGAGGACGCGCTCGGTGAGCGTGTTCTCCTGCTCCCCTCGCGCGTGGTCGAGCGCCGCACGTTCTCGCTCGAGGCGCTCGCGCAGCGCCTCCGTCACCGCCTCGGTCAGCGTTTCGCCGGTGACCGCGGCGAGCTCCTTGGCCAACCGGTGGGCGTCCGGGTGCTTGACGTTCAGGCTCATGCCGCCATTCTACCATGAGTCTGGTAGACGTCTTCCCAACCGGCTCAGTCGGCTGCCTCGAACGCCGACCGAACCTCCGCCATCCGCGCCGGGTCCGTCAGCAGTTCCGCCGCGATGCCGGCCAGCACCGCCGCGCCGTCGAGCACGGTGGCGTCGCCGCGCGCGGAGCCGGCGGCGACCTCGAAGGCCGCCGTGTGCGGCATCGCCGCGTCGTCGATCGCCAGCAGGCCGTGGAGGCTCGGGAGCGCCTGCGACACGTTGCCGATGTCCGACGAGCCGGTGGCCGCCAGCGGGTCGACCGGCAGGGTCGCGCGACCACGGCGCGCCGCGTGGCGTTCGAAGGCGGCCTCCAGCGGTCGGTTGAACCGCATCTCGCGGTACTGGATCGGCGCGGGCGTCACCTCGGCGCGGGCGCCCGTCATCATCGCCGCCCCCTCGAACAGCCGCTCGATGCGGGGCGCCAACTCCTCGAGCAGGTAGGCGCCGTCCGCGGAGCGGGCGACGAGCTTGAGGCCGGCGCGCTCGGGGATGACGTTCGGCGCGTCGCCGCCGTGCGTGACGATGCCGTGGATGCGCACGTCGGGGCGCACCTGCTGGCGCAGGGCGTCGATCCCGGCGAAGGCCAGCCGCACGGCGTCGAGCGCGTTGACCCCGAGGTGCGGCGCCAGGGCCGCGTGCGCCGGGCGCCCGTGGTAGACGACGTCCCAGCGCGTGCTCGCCAGCAGCGGCATCGCCGCCTGGTCGGCCAGCCACGGGTGGATCATCAGCGCGGCATCGACGCCGTCGAACACGCCGGCCTGCTGCAGCAGCACCTTGCCGCCGCCGCCCTCCTCGGCGGGGGTGCCCAGCACGACCAGGCGCCCCGGCAGCTCGTCCATCAGCGGCGCGAGCGCGAAGCCCGCGCCGGCCCCCATCGTGGCGATCACGTTGTGGCCGCAGGCGTGGCCCATGCCGGGCAGCGCGTCGTACTCGCACAGCAGGGCCACCGTCGGGCCGGGTGCCGCCCCCTCGCGCACCGCCCGGAAGGCGGTCGGCAGCCCGCCCACGCCGCGCTCCACGGCGAAGCCACGCGCCTCGAGGGCGTCGGCCAGCCACGCCGAGGCCTGGAACTCCTCGAAGAGGATCTCGGGGTGGGCGTGGATCCGGTGCGAGAGCTCGAGCAGGGCGTCGGCCTCGCGCCGCACGTTCGCGTCGATGCGTGGGTTCAGGTCCGTCATGGGGTTGCCTCCGTGGGGTGCCGCGGTGGTCAGGGTACCGCGGGTCGCGCGGCGGCGGGTCGGCGCGTTCCCGAGCGGGCGACCGACCCGTTCGCAGGGCGCCCGTCCACACGTTCCCCACACACGACGCGAACGATTTCGCGCCATCGTGGGGTCGGCGCGACGGCGCGCCGTCGGAGGTCCGATTGCCGTGAACCCCCAGCCGAACGCCCAGGGTCGCGGCCAGCTCGTGCTGGTCGTGGAGGACGAGGTCACGCTGGCCGAGACGATCGAGCTCTACCTGCGCCACGAGGGCTTCCGCACGGAGCGCGCCGCGGACGGCGAGCGGGCGCTCGAGCTCTTCCGCGCCGCCCAGCCCGACCTCGTGCTGCTCGATCTCGGCCTGCCCAAGGTCGACGGCATGGAGGTGCTGCGCCGCATCCGCACCACATCGGACGTGCCCGTCGTCATCCTCACGGCGCGCGCCGAGGAGGTCGACGAGCTGCTGGGGCTGGGGATGGGCGCGGACGACTACCTGGTCAAGCCGGTCAGCGCCCGAAAGCTCTTGGCGCGCGTCAAGGTGGCGCTGAGGCGCTCGGCGCCCGCGGCCGGCGACGGGCCCGAGGTGCTGCGCGTCGGCGCGCTCGAGGTCGACGCCTACCGCGTCGAGGTGCGCTACGCGGGCACCCCGCTGGAGCTGACGCCCAGCGAGTTCAAGCTCGTGCAGCACATGGCCCGCACGCCGGGGCGCGTCATCGAGCGCGCCGAGCTGTACGAGGCCGCCATCCCCGACGGCGACGCGCTCCTGCGCGCGGTCGACATCCACGTGGTCAACCTGCGGCGCAAGCTGCGCGGGGCCGGCGGCGACGAGCGCCTCATCCGCACGGTGCGCGGTCGCGGCTACGTCCTCGAGGATCGTGCGGCATGAACCGCCTGTCGACGCGCCTGCTGCTCGCGATGGTCGTCGTGGCGTTGGTCGCGCTGCTCGCGGTGCCGGTGGCCACGACGCTGGCCGACCGCGCCGTGCTGGCGACGCTGCCCGAGGTGTACCGCGTCCGCGTCCAGGCGGATACCCCGCTGCCCTTGACGCTGCGCTGGTGGCTGGCCAGCCGGCGGCCCGCGATCCGGCCCGCGCCCGTGCCGCCGGGGGCGGCCGACGATCCGGCGCGGCTCCGGGTCGAGGTCGAGCGGCTGGTGACCTTCGTGGGCGACTCCCGCGCCGCCCGCCGCGACGCCACGATCGCCGGCGCGCTGGTGGCGCTGCTGGTCGGCGTGGCGCTGGCGGCGTGGTTGTCGCGCAGCATCGCGCGTCCCATCGCGGCGGTCTCGGCCGCCAGCTCGGAGCTCGCGGCCGGGCGCTTCGGCACGCGCGTCGAGCTGCCGCGGCGGGGGAGCCAGCCGGAGGAGACGCGGGCGCTGACCGACGGCTTCAACGCCATGTCCGAGGCGATCGAGCGCTACGAGGGCGAGCGCAAGGCGATGGTCGCCGACGTCGCCCACGAGTTGCGGACGCCGCTGGCCGCCATGCGGTTGCGGCTCGAGGCGCTCGAGGACGGCTTGGTGCCGCTGTCACAGGCCGAGGTGCGCCGCTTGCGCGGGCACACGGACCTCCTGGCGCGGCTGGTCGACGACCTGCGGCTGCTCTCGCTCGCCGACGCCGGTCACCTCAGGCTGGAGCCGGTCGCCGTCGACCTCGTGGCGTGGTTCGGCCAGGCCACGGAGGCCGCCCGCGACGGCCTCCGTGCGCGCGGCATCGGGCTGGTCGTCAGCGGGCCGAGCGAGCCCGTGCGCCTGCGTGTCGATCCCCAGCGATTGTCCCAGGTGCTGCACAACCTCATCGACAACGCGGCGCGCTTCGCGCCGGAGGAGGGCGCCGTCGAGGTCTCGCTCGCGGCCACTGCCGAAGAGGCGCGCCTGACGGTGCGCGACCGCGGTCCCGGCATCCCCGAGAGCGAACTCGACACGATCTTCGATCGCTTCGTGACCGGTGCACGCCGCGACGAGCGGGGCGCG
The DNA here is from genome assembly GCA_964549045.1 of uncultured bacterium. Taxonomy (GTDB): domain Bacteria; phylum Deinococcota; class Deinococci; order Deinococcales; family Trueperaceae; genus JAABTL01. The sequence continues at coordinate 22,746 of CAZJUA010000301.1, forward strand.
TCGGGGAGCGGCCTGGGGCTGGCGATCGTACGCACGCTGGTGGAGCTCCACGGCGGACGGGTCGAGGTCCGCAACCTTCCCATGGGCCAGGGCGGCGGCGCGGCGTTCACCGTCATCCTTCCGCGGGCCACCGCCGGCGGGGTGGCCCGGGCCTGACCGCCCATCATGGGCCGCTCATCCGCCAACGCAACGCGAACGAAGCGCCAACCGAGCCGCGACGAACGGGCGCCATCCTGTGGACGTGGTCCCCAGGCGGGACCGCGAATCCTGCATGAACGGGAGCACACCATGACCCGAACCCCGCGACGCATCCTCACCCCCGTCCTCGTCACCGGCCTCCTGCTGGGCGGCGTCGGTCTCGCCCAGGGCCGCGGTGGCCCCGCCGGTGGCCCTGCCGGCGGTTACGCCGGCGGCTACGCCCCGATGGGTCCGGCCGCCGCCCATGGGCCGGCGCCGATGGCGCTCCGCGGTGACGCGGTCCTGCCGATGCTCGCGCGCTTACCCATCGGCACGACCGTCGAGGTCGCCTTCTTCGACGTCGATCCGGCGTCGGGCGGCGCGCCAGTGACGACGCTCGCCATCACCGTGGGCGCCGACAGCGAGGCCGCGTTCGGCGCCGCGTTCGCCGAGGCGCGCGCGGCGGCGGCCGGGTGGGAGGCCGCCTACCTGGTCGTGACGACGAGCGAGATCCGCCGCACGATCGACCTGCCGGTGCCGGACACCGCGGAGCTGCCGCGCCGCGGCGGCGACGCGTTCGCGCTACGCCTGCTCCCCGCCGGCCTCGACGACGGCGACACGGTCACGGTCGAGCTCTACGACGGCGACCCCGCCGACGGCGGCAACCTGCTCGAGACGCTGTCCTTCGCCTACGGCGCCGACAGCGCGATCGGCTTCCGTGCTGCCGTCGAGGAGGCGCTCGAGGGCGTGGCGGTGGCGGTCGTGACGAGCAGTTCGCGCAGCATGACGGTCGACCTCAAGGCGGTCGACGAGCGAGCGCACGCCGTTGGCGAGCGCCTGGGCGGCGTGGCGGAGCGCATGGGCCGGATGGCGGAGCGGCTGGGCGCAGCCGCCGACCGTTGGGAGGGCGCGCCGATGGCGCCCGGCATGCGGGGGCGCCGCTGACCCCCGTGTGAGGCGCCCCTCACGCCGCCAACGGAACCCCGCAAGCCACGCGCCCGCCGAGATCGCCTTCGGCGGGCGCGACTTCGGGGGAAGGGTGTCAGGCGCGCAGCCAGCGTTCGGCGGCGGTCGCGTCGCAGGTCGCCCTGAGGGCGCACCAGCCGCAGGCCGTCGGCGCGCAGGCCAGCCGCCGGACGTAGCCGCGACGCTCCAACCGCGCGAGCTCGCGCTGCAGGTGGACCTCCGGCACCTCGAGCTTCCGGGCGAGCTCGTCGACCGTGGCCGGGGCCGCCAGCGCGCGGAGGACCTCGACGCTCAGGGCCACAGCGCGTACACCCCCCACGCCAGCAGGTAGGCGATGGTCGTTTGGTACACGATCGAGAAGGCCATCCAGCGGGCGCCGAAGGCCTTGCGCAGGGCCGCCAGGGTGGCGATGCAGGGGACGTAGAGCAGCAGGAAGACCATGAACGCCATCGCGCCGGCGGTGGTGAGGGCGCCGGATAGGCGGGCGGTCAGCACGGAGTCGACCTCGTCGCCGCCGCCGCCGAAGCCCCACAGCGAGGTCAGCGTGTCGCGCGCGGCCTCGAGCAGGCCGACGCCGAGGGTGCCGAGCCCGGCGAGGAGGCCGAGGGGCGCCGTCGCCTCGCCGCCGCCGACGAAGGTCAGCGCCATGCTGCCGATGGCGACCTCCTTGGCGACCGCGGCCGGGATGAGCGCGCCGACGACCCGCCAGTCGCCCAGCCCGAGGGGCGCGAACAGCGGCGCCAGCGTCCGCGCGACGGCCTCGAACAGGCTCGTGCCGCTGGGCAGCGTGACCTCGAGCAGCAGCCAGATGGCGCTCACGACCAGGAGGATGGGCCCGCCCGCGCTCTGCAGGAAGGCGCGGGTCCGCGCCCACGCGAGCCGCAGGACGAGGCTCGCGGGCGGCCAACGGTAGCTCGGGAGCTCCATGGCGCCGCTACCCTCGGGCGTCCGGAGGACGCGGCGGAAGAGCAGGGCCGACGCGATGGCGACGGCGAAGCCGAGCAGGTAGAGCCCGGTCACCACGACGGCGGCGTAGGCGGGCACGAAGGCCGCGGCCATGAGGACGAACACCGGCAGGCGCGCGCTGCAGGAGATCGACGGCAGCGCCAGCGCCACCCGCAGGCGGTCGCCGCGCTCCTCGAGCGTGCGCGTGGCCTGGATGGCCGGCACGGTGCAGCCGATCGACAGCACCATCGGCAGGATGGCGCGCCCCGGCAGCCCGATGGCGCGCATGAGGCCGTCGGCGAGGTAGGCGACGCGCGCGAGGATGCCCGCGTTCTCCAGGAAGCCGAGCAGGACGTAGAGCACGAACAGCACCGGCAGGAACGAGACCACGGTCCCGACGCCCTCGATGAGCGCGCCAGAGAGGAAGCTCGCGACCAGGGCCGGCAGCGGCAGCGCCGCCACCCAGCCGGCGGCGACCTCCTGCACGAGCCCGAAGAAGTCGATCCAGGGGGTGGAGACGGCGAAGGTCAGGTGGAACGTCAGGGCGAGGCCCGCGACGAGCGCCAGCGGCCCGACCACGGGGTGCAGCACGATGCGGTCGACGCGCTCGCTGGGGTCGACGCGGCGTTCGTGCTCGAGGGTCGCGCCGGTTGCAAGCGCCACCGCGGCACGGTGGCGTGCCTCGGCGATCGCCAGGAACGGGTCGACGCCGGCGGCATCGAGCGTGGCGCGCTCGGTGGCGGCCACGGCGTGAGCGGCCGGGGCGTCGGGCACCTCGGCGGCGAGGGTGGCGAGGGCGTGCCAGCGGCTGGCGACGTGGGGCGCCAGCCGCGCGGCGGCGTCGGCCACGGCCCCCGGGTAATCGATCGCGGTCGCGGTGGTGCGGGCCCGCGCGGCGGCGTCCACCAGTTTGCCGGCGCCGTGCCGGCGGTGATCGGGCAGCGCCACGACGGGCACGCCCAGGGCGGCCTCGAGGCCGGCCGCATCGAGGCCGACGCCGCGGTCGGCCGCCTGCTCGACGAGGTTCAGTGCCACCACCATCGGGCGGCCGAGCTCGGTGAGCTCCAGGGTGAGGGTGAGGTCGCGGGCGAGGTGCGTCGCGTCGACCACGTTGACGATCAGGGCCTCTGGGTGCGCCATGAGGGCCGGGAGGACGACGTCCTCCTCCGAACTCGTGCCCGCGAGGGCGTAGGCGCCTGGTAGGTCGACGAGGGTGACGGGCGTGCCGCGGATCCGCGTGGTCGCGCTGGCGACCTCGACGGTCGTGCCGCTCCAGTTGCCGACCTGCAGCTGGCTACCGGCGATCGCGTTGATCAGGCTGCTCTTGCCGACGTTGGGCGTGCCGACGAGGCACCAGGTCGCCGCGGCCTCGTGGGGCGCGACGGCGGGCGTTCCGCGGTGCTGGGCGCCGGCCGCGGCGCCGTTCGCGTCACACCGTGGGCAGGACATGGGCGTCGTCCGC
>CAZJUA010000302.1:0-6112 GCA_964549045.1 uncultured bacterium
CCTGTGGCTGCCCGGTCTCTCCTTCATCCAGGAGCGGGGATCCGAGGTGGACATCCGCGTCGATGGCCAGGCGCGGAGCATCCCGCGCCTCCCGCTCCCTCTCGGCAAACGACGCTGCCTGATGGCCCGCTACGACCCCGACGTCCTCGTGTGCCAGCTCAACCCCGCGAGCCACCGCCACCCACGTCGCGTGCCGCGCCGGGGTGGCCCCGGGCCGCACACCGACGGCATCGAGCTCGTGCAGTCCGGCGACGGCTACGGCATCGCCGCGGTCCGCGTCGACCGCGGCGGACACAGCTGCGCCGTGCTCCTCGATCCCCCGCTCTCTGACCTGGAGGCCCTCTCGAACGGCGCGCAGCGCTCCGGCTCGATCGTGCTGCAGGCGGACGGTGGCACCGAGCTGCGGGCACGCTACACGGTCACGCGCACCGAGGGGCACGTCGACCTCGTGATCGACGGCTTCACGTCCTGGCGAACCAGAACGCGCCGTCCCCTCCTCGCCGTGCTGTTCCGCCTGCCGATCTTCCGCGCCTGGCCACCGACCTACCGCTGGGACGCGACGCTCGACCTCACCGGCACCGCGCCGGAACCCTTCACCTCCCGATGGTCGAGGAGTCCCGCGCGGTAGATCGGGCCGCGCGGGCCCACCACGGCCGCCGCGTCACGAGCCGGCGCGGCGGACTGCAGGCGGTCACGGTCCCCGGCAGGGACCTCCCAACGCCCACTCCACGCACCGCTCCGGCGTCGGCGCTGCACCCTCTGCTGGATTCCCTTCGACAGCGCGTCGACGCGGTCGCGCTCGCGGGCCGCCCCCCGGGTCGAAGCGCATCCGTCCCTCGTCGGGCGCGAGGAAGCCGCACAGCATCCGCGCCACCGTGCTCTTGCCCGCGCCGTTCGGCCCGAGCAGCGCGAACACCTCGCCGCGCTCCCCTGCGATGCTCACGCCCTCGAACCTGGCCGGTCGTCCGTGACCGACCAGCAGCGCATCTCCCAGCCTGCCGGGCGGCACCCGGGGCCGGTCGACCACCACGATGTCATCTGCCCTCTGCCTCGGCGTGAAGCCGCAGCCCAAGGGCGCCCGTCACCTTGAGGATCGTATCGAACGAGGGGATGCGGTCACCGGAGAGCGCCTTGTACAGGCTCTCCCGCGAGAGCCCCGCGTCTCGCGCCACTTGGCTCATCCCCTTCGCTCGGGCAATGTCCCCGAGCGCCCTCGCGACGAAAGCTGCGTCCCCGTCGGCCTCCTGGAGGCAGGCCTCGAGATAGGCCGCCATCTCCTCCGGCGTTCTCAGGTGTTCGGCTACGTCATAGCGCGTCGTCACCGTCTTGGTCACGTCCTACTCCTCGAGATCGCGAGCCAGCCTCAACGCCACCCGCACGTCCCTCGCCTGGGTGCTCTTGTCGCCCCCTGCCAACAAGGCGATCGAGCGGCGTCCGCGCATCTTGAAGTCAACGCGGTCTTCCGGATCTCCATCACGTGCCAGCTCCAGTGTAGCCGCCTGGCTACAGGCGGTCAACGGTCGGATCGCGACCTCGGCGCGAGCCCATGCGCCCACGTGCTAGCGGCCACCCCGGACCCATCCCCACGCCCCACGTGTCGCCACCGATCCACCGGCCCCCGCCCACCGCGTCAGCGACCCAGCAGGACCTCGATCCCGCCGAGGATCGACCCCAGCGTCCGTTCCGGCAGCCTCCCGACACGGTCGGTGAGCACGTCGCGGTCGAGCGCGACGACCTGCGACACGTTGGCGACCGAGTCCTTGGGCAGCCCTGTCGTGGTTGCCTCGAGCAGGACGTTGCCAGGGGCGTCGGCCCAGCGAAGGTTGCTCGTGAGGGGCACGCAGACGACCGTGGCGATCCGGCTGCGATTGAACGCGTCGCACTGCACCACGACGACGGGGTGCCGGAACCCCGGCTCCGACCCCGTCGGTTCCCCGAGGTCCGCCCACCACACGTCGCCCTGCGTGATCACCACGGGGTCCGCTCGAGCACCCTCCGCCCGGCGCGCGTCGTGAACGTGTCACCTTCGGGCTCGCCCGCGACGATCGCGTCCAGGGCCGCCGTGACGCGGTCCGGCTCGTAGCGGGCCACGAACTCGCGCAGGGCCCTGCTGTAGAGCTGGCTGCGCGAGTGGCCGAGGCGCCGCGCAAGCCGCTCGGCGTCCTCGAACACGTCGTCAGGGATGGAGATCGCGGTCTTCATACCCTGAGTATAACCGGTCGGCGCGCCCCGACCTCCGGCCATGAGACGTTGCGACACACGACGAACCCGACGGCGCCGACGCCGGCTACCATGAGGCGCCCATCACCCGACCCACCCGCGAAGCGGCCTCACTGACCCGCCGAAGGAGCCTGCCGATGCCCCGATACCTGATCTCGTTCGACGACGGCTCGATGGACCACATCCCCGACGCGGACTGGCCCGTCGTGGGCGATGCGGCGCACGCGGTGACGCGAGCGGCCAAGGCCGCCGGCGTCTGGATCTTCGGCGGCGGGATCCAGCGCCAGCAGTCGACGATCGTCGCCGTGGACGGGAGCGTCACCGGTGGACCCGTGCCCGAGACCAAGGCGGTCGTCGGCGGGTTCTCGATCATCGAGGTCCCCTCGCGCGACGAGGCCCTCGTGTGGGCGGGCCGGATCGCCGAAGCGTGCCGCTGCGCCCAAGAGGTCCGCGAGATCATGTTCGACCCGGAGTCCTGACGGGGCCGGGGGGCGACCTCTTAGGACGAACGCCGCCGTCAGCCTCGGCATCCCGCGTCTGCGTCGCCATTCCACGTACGGCGCAGCACGGCATGGCGGTGCTCGAAGAACCTCCGCACGAACCAGGTCGTCGGGCCGCGGAACCAGCGCGGCTCGAACTCGAGCTCGTCCCGCAGCAGGAGCAGGTTCGGGTCGTCGGGGTGCGCCAGGATCTCGCGCGCATGGCGCCAGCGCCGCATGGAGCCCATCGGGGACTGCTCCACGAACCCCTGCTGCTGCGTCAGCGACAGCAGCGTGAGGCGCGAATGGTCGAGAGGGAGGAACCCGAAGTAGAGGATCCTGCTCGCGAAGAGCGGCGTGCCGGGCGTGACCCGAACGTCGGTCAACCTGTGGACGCCGTGCGGCGCGGTCATCCGCAGGTACGGCATCATCTCGCGGCGCAGCCAGCGCAGGTCCGTGATGGCGGCCCAGAGTTCCGCACGGCCGCACGCGAGGGCGCTCTCGAACACGAGCCTCACCGGCGGACGGGTCATGTCGCCGGCAGCGTAGGGCGTTCGCGGACCCGCTCCGCCTCGCGGCGCGTGCGTGCGTACCGCAGCAGGACCTCGGGCTCGGCCGCCGTCGGCGGCACGACCTCGAGGCGCGAGAAGCTGGTCTTCTCCAGGAGCCGGACCGAAGCGTGGTTGCGCTGCAGGACCACCGCGTGGATCTCGGTCAGGCCGAGCTCCGCGAAGGCGTAGTCGACGACCATGCACGTGGCGGTCGTCCCGATACCGCGACCCCAGCACGACCGCGCCACGACGATGCCGAGCTCGGCGCTCGCCGCGATCCCTGGCTCGAAGGCGAGACCGACCGTACCGACGCTGACCGTGCCGTCCTTCGGCACGATGGCCCAACGGAGCCCCAGTCCGTTTCGGAAGCGCGCCCGATGCCGCTGCAGCCACGCGGCGCCCGCTTCGATCGCCACCGGTACGGGGTCGCCCGCCAGGTCGGCGGACCCCCGGTCGGTGGCGCGCTCGAACCAGGAGGGGATGTCGTCCTCGGTCAGCTCCCGAAGGCGGAGCGTCGCTCCGACGAGCAGCGGCATGGCGATGGGGAAGCCTGGCGGGTGCATGGCCATCAGCATGGAGGAAGCGTACGTTCGCCAGCAAGGCTTGCCGAGGCAGGCCGCGTGAGAGCAGAGCCTCTACAAGGACCAGTGCGGTTCACGGCGGCATCGGCTCGCCCTCGACGTCGAGTCCGACGTCGCTTTGGCTAGGGCGGAAGTCGTCGCGCAGCGCGAAACCACAGACACGCAGCCGCGCGACGCCCAGTTGGTGGCATGCGCCCGAGATCGCATCCCGGTTCTTCTCGAGCACGGGCAGCATGGCGCCGCCTTCGGTCCCAGGGTCTCCGCGCGTTCGTACGCAGTGCCGGTCACGAGGAGGGCGCCGGACGGACGGTGGCCCTCGGCATGCTATGCCCAGGGATCACCAGAGCTGGGATCCACCCGCGAGCGCAGTCCGTCGGTTGGAGCTTCCCGTCAGCGCTACGGTTCGTCAGGCTCGAGCCCCGTGAGCAACACCGCGCACTCGCGGCGGAGAACAAGCATGTCCCGATTCGCGAGCGCCCAGACCAGCTCATCGTCCACCATCGGATACTCGTGCGTCAGACGGTTGCGGAAGTCGACGATGCGGCGTGCGCCCGTGATGGCGTCGAACACCTCAGGCGCTTTGTGTGAGATGGCGAGAACTGCCTCTCCGATGATGGTGAACTCCCGCTCCACCGCCGACCGGACGAGCCGGCTTGCCAGGTAGTCCCCCAGCGACCTACCCGAGATGGCGGCATCGATCGCGTCACAGGACTCGAGGATGTCGGCAAGGTATGCGCGCGCATCACGCCGCATACACCACCCGCTTGGTCCGGTCGACGTCATCCCGGATGTAGCGGTTCTTGAGCGCCCCCACCATCACCAGGTCGACGTCCGCGCCCAGAATCGTCCGCAACTCATCCAGCAGACCGAAGTACGCATCCGGCTTCTCGAAGGGCGACATCGGTCCGAAGTCCACCAGCAGGTCGACGTCGCTGCGCCCAGGCTCGAAGTCGTCCCGGAGCACGGAGCCGAACACATCGAGACGCACCACACGGAAGCGCTCGCACGCGGCGCGAATCGCATCGAGTCGGTCATCGAGGTCTCTCACCATCGCGGCACCTCCCAAGGGAAGCGTACCCGGTCGCAGGCGGAGCGCGCGATCGCTGTTGGGCAGGAACCGGTGGGACCGATAGACGCCGAACCCGCGAACGACCGCCGCACGGCACGGGGCGCCCCCGTGCGAGAATCCCCCTACCCACGCTTTCGGCGTTGGCTTAGTCAGGACACATACCCGCACGGAGGGAGGGCTGCGCGTGGCCGACACGAGACGCGAGATCCGTATCGCCATCGTCATGTACGGCGGCACGAGCCTGGCCATCTACATGAACGGCATCAGCCAGGAGTTCCTGCAGCTGGTGCGCGCCACGAGCCCGGCGGCCACCGACGGCGCGGAGAAGCGCGGGACGGCGCGCGTGTACCGCAAGCTGGCGCACGTGCTCTCCGGCAGGAAGCTCGACGAGATCACGGACGCGGTGCTCGCGGAGGCGCCCCGGGTCCGCTTCGTCATCGACATCCTCTCGGGCACCAGCGCCGGCGGCATCAACAGCGTGATGCTCGCCAAGGCGCTCGCGCGCAACACCGACCTCGCGCCGCTCAAGCAGCTGTGGCTCGAGGAGGGCGCGATCGACCGCCTCATCAACGACCCCCGCGGCGCCACCCGCCGGTACCCGTACCGCGAGCCGGTCCGCGCCGTGTTCCACAGCGACCGCATGTACGTCGAGCTGCTGAACGCCCTGGAGGCCCTGAACGGCGCGGCCCCGGGCGCGCGGCCCCTGGTCGACGACCTCTCCCTCGCCGTCACCGGCACCGACCTCGACGGCGACCCCGTCGACGTGCGCCTCGCCGACGGCGTCGCGCAGGAGTACGACCACAAGCACACCTTCGAGTTCCGCCTCTCGTCGGACGCCGACGAGTTCACCACCGAGTTCGACCCCCTGCTGGCGTTCGCCGCCCGCACCACCAGCAGCCTGCCTGCCGTGTTCGAGCCCTCCACGGTGCCGGCGGCGCGCGCGCTCGCCGGCGAGACCCGCGCCGCGAAGGCGCCGTGGGAGCACCTCTTCCAGGCGCTGCGCCCTGAGGACCGCCGCGCGCACGAGCGGCACGCGTTCGCGGACGGCGGGTACCTCGACAACAAGCCCTTCGGCCACGCCATCGACCTGCTGGCGCGGGCGCCCACCGGCGGGCACGTCACCCGCAAGCTCTACTACCTCGAGCCGCAGCCGCAGCGCATCGACCGCGACGCGCCACCGGGCGACACCCCGAACGCCCTGGCGAACACCCT
>CAZJUA010000303.1:0-25200 GCA_964549045.1 uncultured bacterium
CAGGCGACGCCGAGCGTCGCGTGCTCGCGCCCCACGCCACCGCCCCGCCGGGCGCCGAAGCGGTCGAAGGCGTCCGCATAGGCGCGGGCCTCGAGCTCCCCGGCGCCGCGCTGCAGCCACCCATGCAGCACGACCGCGGCGCCCTGCGCGTCGGCGGGGTCGCCCGCGGTCCCCAGCGGCCAGCGCAGGTGCGCACCCACGGTGGCGCGCCCAGGCAGGTTGACGGCGACGATCCGCAGCCCGTTGGGCAGGACGGCGTCGAGCGGAGCGGCCGCGGGTCGGGGCATCCGCGCGAGCCTAGCACCGCGCGGACCCGGCGCGCTGGCTGGGCGCGCCGGGCAGCGCCAGCGCGCCGGCTGCCCGGCGGTCACTCACACGGCACGCACCTCGAGGTCGGTCCACGTCGCCGCCGGCGGCGCCTCCAGCGCCTGCCGGATCGCCGCAGCCACCATAGCGACCGGGGCGACGCCATCCCGCGCGGCGCCGCCGGCCGCGTCGTAGTCGCGGCCCTCCGCCTCGAAGACGGCGCGCTGCATCGGCGTGTCCGTCCGGCCCGGGTACACGCTGGTGAACCGCACCCCGTGGTCCGCCTCCTCGGCGCGCCAGGCGTCGGCGACGGCACGCAGGGCGAACTTGCTGGCGGCGTACCCGCCCCAGCCCGCGTTCGCGCGACGCCCGGCACCGGAGTTGACGAACAACACGTGGCCCCGTGCGGCGCGCAGCGCGGGCATGAGCGCCCGCGTCAGGGCCACGGGTGCGGCGACGTTGACGCGCCACTGCAGGTCGAGATCGTCTGGCTCGGCCTCCGTCAGCTTCCCGAGGGCGACGACCCCGGCCGCGTGGACGATCGCGTCGAGCGGCTCGCCGCCCGCCAGCGCCACCAGCGCCGCGAGGTCGCGGGCGTCGGTGAGGTCGGCGACCACCGTCGCGACCCGCCCGCCGAGCGGGCGCGCCACGGCCGCGAGCCGTTCGCCGTCGCGACCGGTGGCCAGCACGCGCCAGCCGTGATCGGCGAGGGACGCGGCGACGGCGGCCCCGATCCCACTCGAGCCCCCGGTCACGAGCGCGCGACGGCTCACGCCGGCCTCCCCGTGCCGTGCGCCCGCCGCGCACCCGCGAGGAACGCCGCCAGCGCCTCGCCGGGGTCGCCGCTGGCGGCCAGGTGGCTGCCGACCAGCACCGCGTCCGCGATGCCGGTCAGGCGCGCCAGCGAGACGCCGTCGCGGTAGCCGGACTCCGCGACCCAGGTCGCGTCCGGGTCCAGCCGCCGGCCCGCCTGGATCAGCCGCGGCGCCACCGTGGGATCGATCGCGAGGCTGCGCAGGTCGCGGTTGTTGACGCCGATCAGGCGCGCGCCGGCGGCGACCGCCACGTCCAGCTCGGCCTCGTCGTGCACCTCGACCAGCGCGTCGAGGCCGAGCGCGTGCGCGTACCGTAGGTAGGGCCCCACCGCCTCCCCCAGCAGGCCGACGATCAGCAGCACCGCCCGCGCGCCCGCCCACGCCGCCCCCTCGACCTGGCGCGGGTCGACGACGAAGTCCTTGCGCAGCGTCGGCAGCGGCACCACCGCCGCCACCGCCCGCAGGTGGGCCAGCGCGCCACCGAAGCGGTGTGGCTCCGTCAGCACGGAGACCGCGGCCGCGCCGGCCGTTGCGTACGCCCGCGCGGTCGCGAACGGGTCGAGGTCGGCGATCGCACCCAGCGACGGGGACGCGCGCTTGACCTCGGCCACGACGGCAGGCAGTCGGCCCGCCGCCGCGCGTCCCCCGATGGCCTCCCGCAGGCCCGCGGCGCAGGCGGCGACGACGGGCTCGCCGTGGGCGTCGGCCGCCTCGGGGGCCGACAGGTCGGCCGCGCGCGCCCGCCCGATCTCGCCGATCACGCCCGGCACCCGAGCGAGCGTCGCGGGGTCGAGCGGCGCCGGGCGCTCGGCGCCGGCGTCGAGCGACGCGGCGGCGCCCGCGGAGGCCGCCGCCTCAGAGGACATGGAACCCGCGCAGCCCCGCCGCCTCGCTCCAGGCGACCTCGAGCCCGTCGACGGCGGCGTGCGCCGGTCCCCGCCCGAGGGCGACGAGCGCATGCTCGATCTCCCGGCGGTCTCCCTCGAGCAGCACCTCCACACGGCCGTCGGGCAGGTTCTCCGCGTGGCCGGCGAGCCCGAGGTCGAGGGCGTGACGGCGGACGAAGGCGCGGTAGCCGACCCCCTGAACCCGCCCGCGGACGAGGATGGTGGCGCGCGCGTCGCTGGCGTCGGTCATGCCTGCATGGTACCTCAGGGCCCTCATGCACCGATGGTAGGGTGACGACCAGGACGGGGCTCGTCGCGTGTCGCGAACGCGCGGGACCGACGCCGGCCCGGCCCGAACCGACACCGGATGCGACGACGAACCCTCACCACCCTCACGCTGTTCGCGGCCCTGGCCCTCACGCTCGGTTGGCTGCCCACCTCGTCGTGGCTGCGCGGCGTTCTCGGCTCGCTGCTCGTCGACTCGGCCGCCACCGCGAACGCGACCCTCAGCTTCACCGCCATCTCCGGCTACGCCTGGCGCGGTCTGACGCTGGCGGAGCCGCGTCTCGTGGCCGACGGCTTGGACGTGCGCGCGAGCACGGTCTCGGTGAGTTGGTTCCTGCCCGCTCTGGTCGTCGGCGAGTTGCCGCTGCGGCTCGACGTCGTCGGTCTCGCCGGCGACGTCGAGGTGAGTCGCCTGGACGTGCCGGCGGCGGGCGGCGAACCCGCCGCCGTCCAGGTGCGCATCGACGGGGCGAGGCTCGACGTCGCGGACCTGCGGATCGCCGAGGTCCCGTTCGATCTCCCCGACTTCAGCATCGAGCGCCTGGAGGCCGTGAGCGGCGACGACGGTCGCTGGGAGCTGGTCACGGAACTGGAGACGGCCGAGGGACGCCTCGCGGGGACCCTGCGCGGCCGGCTCGGTGACGACGCCTTCGAGGTGACGCTCGAGCGGGGCGACGCGCGCGTGGCGCGGCACTGGTGGGACGGCATCGAGGCGGGCACGCTGTCCGGCGAACTCACCGTCGCGTCGGGCCTCATCTCCGGCCGCTTCGAACTGGAGGGCGGGGCCATCGACGCGCTGGGGACGCCCGCGACGGACGTGCGCGGTCCCATCGCCTGGCGCGACGACGTGATCGAGGTCGCATGGTCGGGCGCGATCGTCGGCGGTCGCTTCGACGCCGGCGGGACGGTCGACCTCGCCGGCGCGCGCTGGCAGGCGGTCGGGAACGCGGAGGCGCCGCTGGCCGACGCCAGCCTTGCCCTGCTGGAGATCCTCGGTGCCCCCGCCCTCCCCGGCGCGGACGAGGGCATCGTGCGGGCCAGCGTCGCGGCCGAGGGCTGGACCGAGGCGACGGTCGCGGCGGACGTCACCGCGGTGGGCGACTGGCTGGGCGCCGCGCTGGTGGTGGACGACCTGAGGCTGGCCTACGACACGGCGCGGGGGCTGTCGCTGGCGCTCGACGGCCGCTGGGGCGAGGGACCGGTGCGGTTGCGGAGCGAGACCCGCGACGGTCCGGCCGATTGGCGCGTGGAGGCGGGCCCGCTGCGCGTGCTCGGCGTGCCGATCGAGGCGGTCGCAGCCACCTGGACGACCGGTGACGGGCCCGTCCGTGGGCGCGCGACGGCGCGTGCCGGCGAGGGGCCGTGGCAGTTGGCGGCCGACGTCGTCCTCGACGCCGAGGGCCTGCAGGCCTTCGTCGAAGGCAGCGCCTGGGGGGGTGGCCTCTCCGGCGCCGTCGCCACCACGCCCACGGCCGCCGCGCCCGTCGAAGGCGGCGTGACGTGGACGGTTCCGGCCGAGCTGGCGACGGGCGGCGCGCGCGTGGTGGCCCGGGTGGGGGGCGACCTGAACGCGCCCAGCTTCGACCTCGAGGTCGTCGGTGACGGCCCGGTGACACCGCGCGTCGGCGGCATCGACCCCCGCGAGTTCCTGACCGGCCTCGACCTCCGCGGCCGGGCGACCGCCACGCTCGCCGGCGGGGGCCTGCGAGGCGGTGGCCGCCTGGGACCCGTCACCCTCGAGATCGATGGCGACGACTGGACCGCCGGCGTAGACGCGCTGCGGCTGGCGGGCGCGTTGCGGGGCACGGTGGGCCCGGTCACCGCCAGCGGCGGCCCGGACGGCTGGACCGCCACCGCGCGCACCGCCGTCGCCTCGGGGCCGCCGATACCCGGGATGAGCGAACCCCTCTGGAGCGTGGCCGACGAGGTCGCGTGGCGCATCGAGGGCGGCCCCGACGGCTGGACGGCGAGTGGCGACGACGATCGCTGGCGCCTGAGTTCGGACGCCGGCGGCGCCTGGGCCGTGGACGCCGCCCCCGTCACCTGGCTCGATCGGCCCGCGACCCTCGACGGGCAGGGCACCTTCTCTTCCCTCTCCGCCACCGTCACCCTCCCCGAACTGGTGGTGACCGCGGAGGGTGACGCGGGTTCGCTGCGGGCCACGATCCGGGGCGGCGGCGAACGTCTGGAGGGCACCTGGGTCCCGGGCGGCCGCCTCGACGTCGAGGGTGGACTCGACCTCGGCATCGCGCTGCGAGGGTGGGCCGACGTCGCCGGCGTCGCGCGCCTCGCCGCGTCGTGGGAGACCGCCCGCGACGACCTCCCTCGCGGCCAGGGGTCGCTGACCCTGGCGGCGCCCTGGCCCGCCGAGGTCACGTTGGCCGCCGACGGAACCACGGCCAGCTGGGACGCGCGGAGCGAGCTCGCCGGCGTGCCCCTGGCGAGCTCGGGCGGATGGCGACCGGCCGCGGCGGAGCCCCTCGCGGGCACGCTCGCGTGGGGCGACCTCGCCCTGCTGAGCATCGACGGCGACGGCGTCTCGGGCACCGGGACGTGGTCGGGCTGGGGGGCGGCGGGCGTGCGGGTGGCGCCGCAGGACTGGAGCCTGCGGCTGTCGACCGCCGGCGTCGGCGAGGCCGCGTTGGGTGCGACGCAGGCCACCTTCGACCTCGCGGAGCCGCGGCTCGACGCGACGATCGACCTCGACCTGGCGTGGGGCGACCGGCCGGCCCGTCTCACGGGCCGCGCGGGCTGGTCGCCGGAGCGACCCGCCGGCGACCTCGCGGTGACGCTCCAGCTCGACGGCGGCGGCAACGCGAGCGTGGCCGGTGACCTCGACGGCGTGGCGGGGACGCTCGCGGGGCCGGTGGCGGACTGGGCCGCGGTGGCCAGCCCGCTGCTCGCCGCCGGCGGCGAGGGGGCCCTCGCCGGTGAGCTCACGGGCACCCTGGCGTGGTCGCCGGCGGCGTCGCTCGAGCTGCGCGCCGAGTGGCGCGACAGCGAGGACCGGCCCGTCGGCCTCGCCTGGTCGCCCGCCAGCGGCGAGGCGACCGGCGCGGGCTGGCGCGCCCGGCTCGACAGCGACGGCCGCCTCGAGGTCGAGGCCGAGCGGGCACGCCTCGCCCCGCTGCTGCGGCGCGACGACCTGGCCCTGGCGATCGACGGCCGCGTCGTCCTCGGCCTCGGTGGCGCCGTGGCCGGGCCCGCCGGCGAGGGACCGGCCGCCGCCGCGCTCGCTATGGGCGAGACCGATGCCGGCGGCGCCCTCGACGTGACCGCGGCGTTCGGCGGGGCCGAGGTGGCCGCCCGACTCGTCGGCGGCGACGAGCCGATCCTCGACGCGATGGCGAGCCTCGGCCCCGTCCGGGCGCGGGCCGAGGGATCGTTGGCGCTCGGTCCCACCATCGCCTGGCGCGGCGGGTGGCGGCTCGCCGACGATGCGGACATCGGCCTCGACGGCCGCGGCGACTTCGTCGCGTCCGCCGCCGAGACCCGCCTGACCGGCACGGTCGGCCTGTCGGCGGGCGAGCTGGGTCCGCTGGCGTGGCCGCGGCTCGCCGCGAACGTCGATCTGCGCCCCGAGGGCCTCGCGGCGTCGGGCGCCGGTGGGCTCGCCGGGGGTTGGCCCGAGGGGCTGTCGGCGACCGTGACCCTCGCCGACGTGCCGACCTCCCTGCGGCTGCGGCCGGTCGCTGACGGCTGGGAGCTCGACGCCGGCGGCGAGCTCGTGACCGCGACGTGGGTGGGGGACCTCGAGGAATGGTCGCTCGTGGGGTCGGCGCAGCTCGCGGGGCTCAGGCTGTCCGTGGAGGCCGCAGGATCCGCGGCGACGGCCAGCGGCCTCTGGTCGTTGGCCGACGACCCACCCTCGGGCGATCGTTCGGTCGATCCCGCGCCGTGGGCCGAGGGTCGCCTCACGCTCGACGACGCCGCGCTCGAGGTGGTCGCGCGGGGCGAGGACCTCGACCTCGCGCGGGCGTCCGGGCTCGCGCAACTGCGTGGCGCGGCCGCCCAGGGCGAGCTGCGAGCGCGCGTCGCGGCCGACGGCTGGTCGCTCGACGGCCGGCTCGAGGCCTCCGGGCCGCCGGGGACCGGCTGGCCCGTCGCCGCGAGCCTGGAGGCGACCGGCCGGCGCCTGACGCTGGCGGCGGAGGCCGACCTGGCCGGTGTTCCGACGACCTGGAGCGTGAGCGGCGACGACCTGGGCGACTGGCCCGCGACCCGCTGGGCGCTCGGGGGTCGGGTCGACGACGTCCGCTGGAGCGGCGAGGCCCGCACAGACGCCGCGGGCGTCGAACTCGCCCTGGCGAGCGCCGACGGGCGTTGGCGACTCGCCGCGGACGGCGGCCGTGTGGGCCGGGCGACCGCCACCGGCCCCGATGGGCTCGCCGCCGCCCTCTCGTGGCGACTCGATCCATCCCCGGAGGTCGACGTCGAGGCGGAGGTGGGTGGGTTCACGGCCGCCGCCCACGTGGGCCTGCCGGCGAACGGCGACGGCGCGGGCCCCTGGCTGCGGCTCGACGTGGCCCACGCCGAGGAACCCTGGCGGGCGCACCTGGTCGGCCCGCTCGACCCGCTGGAGCTCAGCGGCGCGATCGCGCTCACCGACACCGGCTTCGCCGCCGACCTGACGGCCTCGCCTTCGTGGCGGCTCGCGTGGGGGGACCTGGCGTTCGCCTGGGAGGACGGCGACCTCGTGATCGACGGCCGCAGCGAGGCGGGTCAGCTGCCGTTCGTCGAGCTGGAGGCGGCGGACCTGCGCTGGGGCGGGGCAGCGGGTTGGGCGGGACGCGGTCGGCTCACGGGTGCCTGGGACGCCGGTGCGTTGGGGCACCTCGATGCCGTCGCCGACCTCTCCGGAACCGGCGAGCTGGAGGGCCTGCTGGCCCTGACGCTGGACGGTGCCGCGATCGGCGGCGCCTCGCTCCGCCTCGGTGCGGACCCGTCCGCTGGCATCGTCGGCGACGCCGAGCTCGCCGTGCCGATCACCGGATGGGCGTCGACGACGCTCTTCGCTCGTGGACCCGTCGGCTTCGGCGCCGCCGGTATCGAAGCCGACCTCGAGCTGCGGCTCGCGGGCCCGCGGGAGGCGGTCGGGCGGCTGACCGCCGACGCCGAGGCCATCAGGGCGCAGCTGTCGGGCACGGGCATCGAGCTGACCTCGGAGATCCGCGGCGCCCTCGGCGAGGGCCGCCTCGAGCTCCGCGACCTGACGCTCGACGAGGAACTGCCGTTCCTGCGCGAACCGCGACTCAGCGCCGACGCCGACGTCGCATGGGATGAGGCGGGCTGGTCGTGGCGGGTCGACGCTCTGCGCCTCGCGATGCCCGGCAGCCTGCTGGAGGCCGGTGGTGTCGGGGGACCGAACGGCCGCGTCGAGGCGTCGGCCCGCGTCGACGTCGACCTGCGCGATCTCCTGCTCGACACGGCGATCGGCGGCCGCGTGCGCGGTCCCGTGTCGTTCGACGGCGAGATCGGCGATCCGCTGGCCGGCACGATCGCGGCCAACCTGGAGGCGGACGAGGTGCGCTGGGACGGTCTCGCCGCCACCTGGGGGGCCGCGTTGACGGTGACCGGCAGCGCCGGTGATCCGCTCGTCCGCGCCGATTGGACCGCCAGCGGTCCCGACGCACGGCTGGGCGGCGACGCGGCGTGGTGGCCCGAGCGATCGGTCGCAGAGGTGCGTGCGGACGGCGACCTGTTCGGTGCGCGGCTGGCGCTCGACGTCGGGCTGGCGGCGCAGCGCTTCCGTGGCGGCGGCGAGGTCGTCGTCGGGGGCGAGACCTGGAGGGTGACGACGGACGCCGGCGGCCTCGCCGTCCGCGGCACCGACCTCTGGCAGGACTGGGCGGTCACGCTCGACCCCGACGGCTGGCGCGCGGACGTCAGCGGGGACCTGGCGGCCCTGCCCCTGGCGGGGGGCCGCGTCA
This sequence comes from uncultured bacterium, assembly GCA_964549045.1. Lineage (GTDB taxonomy): Bacteria > Deinococcota > Deinococci > Deinococcales > Trueperaceae > JAABTL01. The sequence continues at coordinate 8,224 of CAZJUA010000303.1, forward strand.
CCGGGACGGTCGGCCTCGGCGACGGGCGCCGACCCGTCGTCGACCTCGCGTGGCATGGCGCCTCGGTCGCCGGCGCCGAGCTGGGCGACCTCCACGTCGCCGGCGATGCCGTCGCGGGCTGGACCCTGAGCGGCGCGGGCGCGACGGGCTCCCTCGATCCCGACCTCCGGAGCTGGGTGCTGGCGCTCGACGCCATCGCGGTGCCCATCGGCGACACCGGCGCGTCGCTATCGGCCCGCGGAGGCCCGAGCGGTGTGGAGCTGGCCGCGACGTGGGTGGGCGACACGCCGGCCGGGCCGCTCGACCTGCGGATCGACGCTGCGGGCGCGGGCGAGCGCTGGCGGGGCGGCGTGACCGGGGACGCGTTCGGGGGCGAGGTCGCCTGGCCCCTCACCCTCGACGGGGATGCGCTGGGCGGGAGCGGCCGCCTGGTCGGTGCCAGCGTGGCGGGCACGCCGGTCGACGCGACGCTGGCGCTCGGCGGGACGGTCGCGCAACCCGACCTCGCGCTCGCCGTCGCCGCCGGGCCCGACGGGGCGTGGCACGTCGACGGCGACTGGCGCGCCGGCGTCGCACGCGTCGAAGCCGCGCTGCCGTCCACCGACGGGGTGCCGCTGACCGTGGCCGGCCAGGCGTGGCCGACGATCGACGTCGCCATCGACGGCGGGGACGCCGGGGTCGTGCGGCTGACCGGGGGTTGGCGAAGCGGGGCGCTGCGCCTCGAAGGCGCCCTCGGCCTGGACCTGGACGGCCTGCGGATCGAGGTGGCGGAGCCCACGACCGTGCGCGTCGGGTTGCCGGCCCTCGGCGGCGGCTTGGCCACGGCGTTGCCGGACGCGCCCCTGCTGGACGCCATCGCCGAGGTGACCGACGAGGGTTGGTGGTGGCACGGGACCGACGGCTGGACCGGCGCGCTGCGCGTGCTCGGTCCCGACGGCGCATGGCTCGTGGCCGACGGTCTCTCGTTCGAGTGGGGCGGCGTGGTCGCCACCGTGGACGGCCGGGTCGACGCCGACGACGGCGCCGGTGATGGCGTCGCCGCCTCGCTCGGTGTCCGCCTCGATGTGAGCCGCCTGGCCGACGACCTCGCCTTCGCCGGAGACTGGGCATGGTCGAGCCCGGTGGTCGGCACGGTGCGCTGGAGCGATGGGCTGCTGTCGCTGGCCGGCGAGGCCCCGTGGGGCATCGACGCGACCCTCGATCCGGCTGCCGGTACGGCCACGGCCGCCCTCGAGGTCGTGGGCTCGGCCACGGGCGATCGGCCGCCGCCATCCGCCGAGGGCCGGCTGACGCTCGACGGCGACGGCTGGGGTGGTGCGCTGCGCGTCGCGACGATCACGGATGCCCTGGGTGACGGACCGGCCTCGTTGGCGCTCGACCTCACGGGCGCCGGTCGCCACCTCGCGCTCGACGCCAGCGTCCTGGGCACCCGCGGCAGCGCGACCGCCGTCGGCCGCTGGGACGCCGCCGAGCTGCTGCCGGCAGGCTGGGGCCCCGTGACCGTCCCGCTGCGGGAGCTCGACGTGCGCGCCGTCGGCCTCGACCTCACGGGCATCGCCGGCATCACGGGCATCTCGGGGGATCTCGGGGGCAGTGCCACGCTGCGCGGCGACCGGGTCTTCGGCCTGTTGACCAGCGAGGCCCTCACCTACGGCGGCCGCACCGACCCGGTGCGCCTCGAGTTCCAGGCGGACCTGGCGGGAACGACGGGGGTCAGTGGCAGTGCCCGCCTCGACCTCGCGGGGGCGAGTGCGCAGTTCGAGGTCGGCCCGGCGGGCCTCTCGACGCTCGTGCGCCTCGAGCGCTTCCCCCTGCACGCGTGGGTCGAGGCGGTGGTGGGACCCTCGGACGTGCGGGCCGAGGTCACCGGCGCCGTGCGCGGCGCCTGGCCGTGGGGCGCAGCCGTGCCGGACGACCTGCGGGTGGCGGCCGAACGCATCGAGCTCGAGCGCGCGGGCGTCGTGACGGTCGGCGAGCTGTCGGTGGACTGGGATGGCGACGCACTCACCATCGGTCGGGCCGCTTTCGAGGGGCGCGGCACCTGGCAGGCGCGCGGTCGCATCACGCCGGAGCTGCTCGACCTCGAACTCCTGGCGCAGGCGGCGGACTTCGGTCCGCTGCTCGGCCTCGTGCCCAGCTTCGCTCGTTACGGCGTCTCGGCCGAGGGCAACCTCGTCGTCACCGCCCACGGCACGCCGGCGTCGCCCGACGTGGCGCTGCGCACGGACGACCTCCGCGTGCTCATCGCGGGCACCCGCTACCAGCTGCTGGAGACGCGCTTCACCCTCCGCGACGAGGACTGGAGCGGGCGGTCGGAGATCGTGGCGCTCGACCCCGTCACCGGCCGGCTCGAACTCGCGACCAGCGGCCGCATCGGTCCCTTCCCCGAGGGGGGCTTCAGCCTCGACGCCCGCGCCGTCGGCGACCTGGACGTCCCCTTCGTGGGTCGCGTCGAGGCCATCACGGCGGAGCTCGCATGGCGGGATGACGTGCCGCCGACGCTCAGCGTCGGCGGCACCCTCGGGTCGCCGTTCACGATCGAGGGGCCGCTGGCCCCGCTCGACCTGCGCGCCAGCGGGCGTGACCTGAGCGTCACCCTCCCTTTCCTCGCCATCGCCGATGCGCGGCTCGACGTCGACCTGCGCCTGGCCGACGATCCCGACGGCGTCAGGCTGGGCGGCCGCATCGACGCGAGCGAGGCGCGGATCGACCTGGAGACGCGGGCCGCGTTCACCCACCAGGCCGCGTCCAGCGCACCGCTCGACGGGGACGCGTCCGCCCGCCAAGACGGCGGGCCGACGCCGGTCGGCGACCCGCGCGAGCGCTTCCGCTTCGACGACGTCCGGATCGTCGCGCCGCAACGGGTGACGTTCAGTGAGTCCATCGGCAACGCGGAGGCGAGCGTCGACCTCTCGCTCGGCGGCACCGCGGCGGCGCCGCGGCTGAGCGGTCAGGTGATCGCGCTGCGCGGCACCGTCCGCTTCGCCGGCCGCGACCTGGACCTGACCGAGGCAGTGGCGACCTTCGATCCCACGCGCGGCGTGTACCCCACCGTGCGGGTCGGCGGCCGCACCGCCTTCGACAAGGCGCGCGTCGTCCCGCCGGGCGACACGGTGCGCTTCCTGGCGCCCGCCGGCCAGCGCTTCGAGGTGCTGCTGGTGCTCGAAGGTGAGGCGATCGACGGCGACACCGGCTTCACCCTGGACCTGACCCCGACGCTGCGGAGCGACGCGGTCGTGGAGGGGCTCGATGGCGGCGGCGCTCGTTCGCTCACGGAACTCGAGCTGTTGACCCTGCTCACGCTCGGGCGTCTGGAGGCGGGCGGTGGCTTCGCCGGCGCCGTGGCGCAGAGCGCGCTGGACACCGCCGTCGACGTCCTGATCACGAGCGAGATCCAGGCGGCGCTGTCCGAGGCGTTGGGCGTGGAGGTGGTCGAGTTGCGGACGACGGCCTTGTCGTCCCTGCTCGACGGCCAGGACCCCTTCGGCGTGTCGCTGCGCCTGGGCGGCTACCTGAGCGACGAGGTCTTCGCCTCGTACCGCGTCTCGACCCTGGGGGGCGACGCCTTCAGCAACGAGGTCGCCCTCACCTACCAACTGGGACCGGTCGCGATGGACGTGACCGGGCGCTTCGACGTGGCCGCCGGCGCGGCCGCGACGGGCGGACCGTCGTTGGCGATCGGCGGGCGCTACGGCCTGGCGCCGGGCTGGGCACTCGAGCTCGGTCTCGACCTGTCCACCGAGCGGTCGACCGCCCGCCTCGGCGTCACCTGGCGCTGGTGAGCCCACGTTCGTACCCGCCGGGCCCGGCGGCCGGGCCGCGTCGAGGTGCCCTGGTATAACGGATCACGTCCGCGCTCGGCGTCGATCGCACGTGGGCACGCGGCCGACCGAACGTCCCGGACGCGCCGGCGCCGGCCGACCCCCCGAGAGCGAGGACCCGATGGCCGAGTTCCTGCACGACATCACCGACCCGCTGCGGCTGCCGCTGATCGATCCCGTGACGAACGCGCCGCCCGCGGCGCTGTACGAGTACGCCGTGCGCGGCGGTGAGGCGACGATCGCGGAGGGGGGTCCGCTGGTCGCCGACACCGGCAAGTTCACGGGCCGCTCGCCGAAGGACAAGTTCATCGTCCGGGACGCCGTCACCGAGGACCTGGTCGACTGGGGTCCGGTGAACCAGCCGCTCGACCCGCAGCACTTCGCCCACCTGCAGGAGGAGATGTTCGACGCGGCCGGTGGGAAGCGACTGTACGTCCAGGAGTCGTACGCCGGCGCCGATCCCGCCGCGCAGGTGGCGGTCAGGATCGTGAGCGAGCGCGCCTGGCACGCGCTGTTCGTCCGCAACCTGTTCGTGAGGGAGGGCGGGGCCGATCCCGCGACGGGCTGGACGGTGCTCGTCCTGCCGTCGTTCAAGGCCGATCCCGCCCGCCACGGGACCCGCAGCAGTACGGCGATCGCGGTCGACTACGGCAAGCGCCTCGTGCTCATCGCCAACTCGGAGTACGCCGGCGAGATCAAGAAGTCGATCTTCGGGGCGCTGAACCTGGTGCTGCCGCTGCGTGGCACCCTCCCGATGCACTGCTCGGCCAACCACGACGCGAACGGTCGGGTCGCGCTCTTCTTCGGTCTCTCGGGTACGGGCAAGACGACCCTGTCGGCCGACCCCGGGCGGACGCTGATCGGCGACGACGAGCACGGCTGGTCGGACGAGGGGGTGTTCAACTTCGAGGGCGGCTGCTACGCCAAGGCGATCGGGCTCGACCCCCACGCCGAGCCGGAGATCTACGGGGCCAGCACGCGCTTCGGCGCCGTGCTCGAGAACGTCGTCGTCGATCCGGTCACCCGCGCGATCGACTTCTCCGACGCCCACAAGACGGAGAACACCCGGGCGGCGTATCCGCTCCACTTCATCCCCAACGCCTCCGGCGACGGACGCGCCGGCCACCCGGCGACGATCGTCTTCCTGACGGCCGACGCCTTCGGCGTCATGCCGCCGATCGCGCGGCTGGACGCGGCGCAGGCGAAGTACCACTTCCTCTCCGGCTACACCGCCAAGGTCGCGGGCACGGAACGCGGGGTCACCGAGCCGCAGGCGACCTTCTCGGCGTGCTTCGGCTCGCCCTTCATGCCGCTGCCGCCGGTCCGCTACGCCGAGATGCTGGGTGAGCGCCTGCACGAGCACGGCGCTCGGGTGTGGCTCGTCAACACGGGCTGGACGGGCGGAGCCTACGGCGTGGGTCACCGCATGAAGCTGTCCCATACGCGGGCGCTGGTGGAGGCCGCCCTCTCGGGCGCGCTCGACGACGCGCCGATGCGGCGCGATCCGGTGTTCGGGGTCGAGGTGCCGCAGGAGGTCGACGGCGTGCCCACCGAGCTGCTCGACCCGCGCGCCACCTGGGATGATCGCGCGGCGTACGACGCGCAGGCGCAGGAGCTCGCCGCGATGTTCCAAGCCAACTTCGGCCGCTTCGCGGCGCAGGTGCCGGAGGACGTGCGGCGCGCCGGGCCGAAGGTCGAAGGCGCCTGACGGTCGGGGCGGCCGTGCCGCCTCGCCACCGCGACCCTCAATCGCGCCCGGGCTCGTAGCGGACGAAGCGCCAGCGGCCGAACGCGAGCGCGCCGCCGGCGAACGCCGCGGTCCAGGCGCCGGCCAGCGCCCCGGTCACCCGACCCGCCGCCGTGGACCACACCGGCACCGTCGGGTCGACGAGCGTCGTCCACGCCGGGTACGCGAGGAGCAGCGTCAGGCCGGCGGCGTACAGCAGTGCGAGCGTCATGTACAGCAAACCGCCAGGCGAGACCGGGACCTCGGCCGCCTGCGTCGCGTCGTAGCGCGGGTACGCGGCCCCCAGCCCGACGCCGAGCCCGGTCACCGCGATCGACGCCAGGCCGCCCGCGACGATCGAGGCGCTGGCCAGGTTGGCCGAGACGTCGAGCAGCGTCGCCTGGGCGAACCCCAGCCCGAGGCCCAGCAGCAGCAGCGGCGGCATCGCGTAGGCGAACTTCGCCCCGAGGACGGCGGTGGCGCCGATCGGGCCGCTGCGCAGGAACCACAGGCCCTCCCCTTCCAACGAGACCACCGGGAACGCCAGGCGCACGCCCACGCCCGCCAACAGGAAGCCGAGGAAGGCGACGTTGAGCGTCCCGAGCGCGTCGCGGAAGCGCTGCCCCTCGACCTCGAGGCTGGCGGTGCTGACGAGGTAGACACCGGCGAGCGCCACCAGCACCAGCAGCTGCGACCACTGCGTCGGGTCGCGCATGAGCAGTCGGAGGTCCTTGACGACCACGGCGCCGGCGCCACCCCAGCGCTCGAGCGGGCGCTCCCACGAGGCGGCGGGCCGGGGCCGTGGATCACGCGGGCGCGACGACCCGTCGAGCGAGCGGACCCAGCCAACCTGGTACGCCCACGCCGCCACGCGGCCGAGTGCGGCGAGCGAGCCCCAGGCGACCAGCGCGAGCAGCGGTAGCGCCGGCGAGAGGCCGCCGGAGAGGCCGTTCCAGATGGCGTCCCCGGCCCAGGTGGCCGGCGACGCGCCGAGGTCCAGGGACGCGAAGCCCGCGAGGAAGGCCTCGAACTCCTCCGGCGTCAGCTCCGCCAGCTGCTCCGGGCGCAGGGCCCGGAGGCCGACGACGAGGCCGGCGGCGAGGAGGACGCTGGCCGCCGTGGCCACCTCCTTGACGCGCCCGGCGGGCGCCAGGCGCATGAGCAGCAGCGCCAGCAGCGCCCCGACCGTGACGGGCAGCGCGTAGAGGGCGAGCACGGCCACCACCGCCTGCGGGTAGTAGCTCCAGGGCGCGCCGCGGGCGGTCCCGAGACCCACCAGGACGGGCAGCGTGAGAAGCGCGGGGAGGGCGGCCGACGCGAGGTAGGTCTCGAACACCTTGAGTCGGAACACCCGCTCGGCGGGGAGCGGCCAGGAGAGCAGCAGCGGTAGGTCGGCGGCCGTGTAGAGCGTCGTGATGGCCGTCGTCAGGACGGAGAAGGCGACCGCCAGCACCAGGACCGTGACGAAGGCCTCGACGCTGCGCCGCAGCGCGGCGTCGGCGATGGTTCCGATGAGGGGGTAGGCGTCGACCCAGCGGACGCCGCGGTCGACCAGCACGGCCGTGCCCCAGGCGACCAGCCCCATGAGGGAGGTGCCCACGAGGTAGCGTCCCGGCGCCCGGCGCACGGCGTGGGCGAACGCGCGGGCCCGGAGGGCGACCAGGTCCGCCCTGCCCGCCGGTGCCCAGCGGCCGGGCGCGCGACGGGCACCCGACCGCGGGGCGGGCTGGTTCGGCCCGGACCCCCCCGGGGGCGTCACCGCCCGCGCTCCGCCGGCCTCGCCGGCCGCCGGGCGCCCCCCACGGGCGAGGGGCCCCGCGGCGGCGGCCCCTCGCTCGCCTCTTCCGTCAGCCGCAGGAAGATCGCCTCGAGGTCGTCCTCCCCCGTCCCCGCCGCGGCGCGCAACTCCGCCATGGCCCCTTCGGCGGCGACGCGCCCCCGGTGCAGGACGACCACGCGGTCGGCCAGCGCCTCCGCGACGTCCATCGCGTGGGTGGTGAGCAGCACCGTGTGCCCGCGGTCGGCATGACCGCGCATGAGGTCGCGAACCTGCCGCGCCGCCCGCGGGTCGAGCCCCACCATCGGCTCGTCCACGACCAGCGCGGACGGCTCCGCGAGCAGGGCGGCCGCGAAGGTGAGCTTCTGGCGCATGCCGTGCGAGTACGTCTCGACCAGCTCGTTCGCCACGTGCGCCAACGCGAAGGCCTCGAGCCACGCGTCGGCCCGGCGATCGCCGTCGTCCACGCCGCGGAGCCGCCCGATGAAGCGCAGCAGCTCGCGCGCGGTCAGCTTGGGGTAGAGGTACGGGCGGTCGGGCACGTAACCGAGCCGCGCCTTGGCGGCGAGGGGTGCGCGTACGACGTCGTGGCCGCAGACGAGCACGCGACCGGCGGTCGGGCGCAAGAGCCCGGTGATGGCCCGGATGGTCGTCGACTTCCCCGCCCCGTTCGGCCCCAGCAGGGCGACGACCTCGCCCGGGCGCGCCCGGAGGTCGACCCCGGCGACCGCCAGATGGGCCCCGTACCGCTTGACCAGCCCCTCGACCTCGATCATGGCTGCCGAACCCCCGGCGCGCGACCGGCGTCGCGCGCCGGGCGCCGCCGGTCGCGCGCCGCGTTCAGCGCTCGCCCGCGGCGGCCCGGCCGTCGCGCAGGGCGGCGACGGCTTCGATGAGGATGTCATCGCCCTCCACGTCGACCAGCGCCTCTCCCTGGATCTCGGAGAGCTGCGGCCGCCGGCCGAGCGCGACGAACTCGAACGTGCCGTCCTCGCCCACGTCGGTGCTCCCGACCTCCACGCCGTCGATCACGATGGTGATCGTCTGGCCGACGTCACCGCCACGTCCCTCGACGGAGATCGTCTGCGCCAGGCGCGAGTCGTTCACCAGCAGGTCGGGCACGATCCCCTCGTCGCTGATCGAACGCCGTTCGGGGGTCAGCCACTCGAACGAGGTGTAGGCGAACTGGCCGCCGTCGGCGAGGGACACCACGCTCTGCGCGACGCCCTTGCCGAAGGTCCGCTCCCCGATGATCAGCGCGCGGCCGTTCTCCTGCAGGGCGCCGGCGACGATCTCGGAGGCCGAGGCGGAGTTCCGGTTCACCAGCACGACGACGGGCGCGTCGACGACGCCGCCCGGATCGGCCGACGCCAGCCTCTGGGTCACGCCGCGGGCGCGCTGGAACACGATGTCGCCCTGCTCGAGGAACTCGTCCGCCACCAGGATGCCCTGCGTGAGCAGGCCGCCCGGGTTGTCGCGCAGGTCGAGCACGAACGACTTCGCGCCGTCGAGCTGCAGGCGCGTGATCGTCTCGAGCAGCTGCTCGTACACGAGCTGGTTGCCGAACGAGCTGATGTGGACGTACCCCACGTCGCCGTCGATGATCGCGCCCGAGACGTTGACGATCTCGATGGTGTCGCGCACGATGTCGAACACGACCGGCTCTTCCTCGCCCGGGCGCAGGAACGAGATGCGGACCGTCGTGCCGCCGGGGCCGCGCACCAGCTCGACGACCTCGGTCGTGGTGAACTCCGAGACGTCGACACCGTCGACATCGAGGAAGATGTCGCCACGCTGGACGCCGGCCTCGTACGCGGGCCCGTCGCGGTAGACGTTGAGGATCTCGACGCCGCGGCCGGTCTGGCGGTTGTAGGGCGTGAGCACCGCGCCGATGCCCTCGAAGGTTCCGCTGCGGTCCTGCAGTTCCCGGGCCGCGTCGCGCGGCTCGAGGTAGTAGGTGAAGGGGTCGCCGACCGCCTCGATCATGCCGTTGATCGCGCCACGGATGACGGCCTCGTCGTCGATGTCCTCGAGGTAGCCCGTCTTGAGGGCGCCGTAGGCTTGCACCAGCGCGCGGCCGCCGGGGGTGCCGAGGAACTCGCCGGCGAAGTCGCGCGACAGTTGGGCCTGCACGACGACGGTCGTCAGCAGGCCGGTCACCAGCAGGACGAAGAAGACGGGTCGCTTCACGAGATCACCGGGTGGCGGGGGTCGGTGGGCACCGAGGGGCACGAGTTCATGCGGCAGTATAGGTGCCCTCAGGCATGAGAACCGTGTCCTGGTGCGCACCTGCCGGGCCGGCCGCGGCGACGGGCAACGGCCGGCGGGTCCCCGGCGGAGGCCGGCCGCGGACCCGCGGTAGACTGACGGGCGTGCAGCTCCTCCACGCGACCGCCGAGGCGGTCCCCTTCGCGAAGACCGGTGGCCTCGCCGACGTGCTCGGCGCCCTGCCGGCGGCCCAGGCCGAACTCGGCCACGACGTCCTGGTGGTCCATCCGTGGTACGCGCGGCTCGCCGCCGAGCCGCCGCCGCTGTGGATCGGTGACGTCGCCGTCCCCTTCGACGGCGGTCACGTCACCGTCGGCGTCGGTACCCTGGAGGCCGGCGACGTGCGGTTCGCGTTCGTGGGCCACCCGTCCTTCCAGCGCGACGCGCTGTACGGTTACCCGGACGACGCGCGGCGCTTCGCGCTCTTCTCGCGCGCGGTGCCCGCGGTCGCCGCGCGCCTCGACTTCGTGCCCCACGTCGTGCACGCGCACGACTGGCACGCCGCAGCACTCGCCGCACTGATGCGGCACGCGGCGCTGCTGCCACCCGGCTTCGCGGGTCTCCCCTCCGTGCTCACGGTGCACAACGCCCAGTACCAGGGTTGGGCCGACGCCGCGGACGTCGTGGCCTGGAGCCGCTTGCCGGGCACGCTGGCCGGGGCGCTGGCGCTGCATGGCAAGGGCAACCTGCTGCACGCTGGGCTGCGCACGGCCGACCGGGTGACGACCGTCTCGCCGACCTACGCCCGCGAACTGCTGCTGCCGGCCGTCGCCTACGGTCTCGAGCACGCCTTCGCCGACCTCGGTCCACGGCTGGTCGGGGTTCTCAACGGGCTCGACCTCGAGGCCTTCGACCCCGCCACCGACGCGTCTCTGGCCGCCGGGTACGACGCGGACGACCTCAGCGGCAAGGCGACCTGCCGTGCCGCGTTGTCGCGCGAGTTGGGGCTGGATCCGCGACGGCCGCTCCTCGGCGTCGTCTCCCGCCTCGCCGACCAGAAGGGCATCGACCTGCTGATCGATGCGCTGCCGGCGGTCCTCGACCAGGGGTGGAACCTCGCGCTCCTCGGCGCCGGCGATCCCGTGCTCGAGGCGGCCCTGTCGGCGGCGTTCGCGGCGCACCCCGACCGCCTGGGCGGCCGGATCGGCTACGACGAGGGTCTGGCGCGGCGCATCTACGCGGGGGCCGACGCGCTGGTCGTGCCCTCGCGCTTCGAGCCGTGCGGCCTCGCGCAGCTGATCGCCATGCGCTACGGCACCCTGCCGGTTGCGCGCGCGACCGGCGGGCTCCTCGACACGATCGACGACGGCCGCACGGGTTTCCTGTTCACGACCGCCGAGGCCCCGGCGTTGGTCGCGGCACTCGCGCGGGCGCGCCTCATCCACGACGATCGTGCACGTTGGCGTGGCATGCAGGCCGCCGCGATGGCGATGCGCTTCGACTGGGCGCGGGCGGCGCACGCGTACGACGACCTCTACCGCGAGCTCGTCGCCAGGCCGAGGCCGGCGGCCGCCGCCGGCGGTGCCGGCGCCGGTGGCGGCGGCGCCGTGGTCGGCGAGGAGGCCGGCTCGTGACAGGTCCCGAGGCGACCCCATCCGGTGCCGCGGTGCAGGACCCGCTGCTCGTGCTCGCCACGGCGGGCGACTGGCGGACGCTCGCGCGACTCGGTCGCTTCGGCCTCGCGGGCCGCACCCTGCGGCTGGCGGGCGCGGCCGCGGGGGACGGCGATGTGGCCGAAACCCTCGAGGCCCTCGAAGCGCTCGCCGAGGTCGAGATCGCGGTCCGTGCGAAGGCCGTCGGGCGCGCGCGTCGACGGTTCGACGGCCTGGAGCGCCGGCCTTGCGATTGGATCGACTGGGACGCCGTCGGCTCGGATCTGGAGCGGTTGGCCGTGGCGGTCCCCGCCGTCGATCGGCGGGAACCCGAGGCGGCGCGCGAGGCGCTCGCCGAGATGCGCAGCGAGGCGTTCACGGCCGAGCGTGAGATCCTGCTCGGTACGCTGGCCATCCTCGACGGTGACGAGGCGAACGGTCTCGCGCACTTCGAGGCCGGCCTGGCGCGCGACCCGAACCACGTGCGCGGGCTCACCAACCGTGGCAACCTGAAGCTCGAGGCCGGCGACGTCGACGGCGCCATCGCGGACTACGAGCGCGCCATCCGCGTCGACGAGGGGTTCGCCAACGCCCACCACAACCTCGGCGTCGCGTACCGCCGCAAGGGCCAGATCGGCAAGAGTGTGGCGGCCCTTCGGCGCGCGCAGCGCCACGCGGCCCGGCGCGACGCCGAGGACGCGCGCGCGAGCCTCGGCGGAGGTTCGCGGGGCGCGCGTTCGGGACCCGCGAGCGGCGGTCGGCTGCGCCGCTGGCTGCTGGTCGGCGCGCTCGGGTTGGTGGCGTACTGGTGGCTGCAGCAGCGCGGTCTGATCTGACGCCCTGCTCGGCTTCGTAGCCTGGGCTTCATTCCCAGGCGGGGAGCGACCGTAGCATCACCTTGTACAAACCTTAGACACCCTCTTGGAGGTCGATCGACATGAAGCGTTTCTTCGCCACCCTGCTCGCCGCCACCGTCCTGTCATGGGGCGCCGCCCAGACGATCGTCGACATCGCCGCCGGCAACGACGACTTCAGCACCCTCGTCACCGCGGTGACCGCCGCCGGCCTGGTCGAGACGCTCTCGGGCGAGGGCCCGTTCACCGTGTTCGCCCCGACCAACGCCGCCTTCGAGGCGCTGCCCGAAGGCGCGCTGGACGCCGTCCTGGCCGACGCCGACCTGCTGACGGCGGTCTTGACCTACCACGTCGTCGCGGGCGACGTCCGCGCCGCCGACGTCGTGTCGCTGAGCAAGGCCGCCACCGTCCAGGGCGAGTACCTGGCCGTCTCGACGGCGGACGGCGTGCAGGTCGATCAGGCCAACGTCGTGGCGACCGACATCGTGGCGTCGAACGGCGTCATCCACGTGATCGACGCCGTCCTGCTGCCGAAGGCCGTTCTGGCGGCGCTGACCGGGCAGACGCTGCCGTCGGGCTTCGCGTACTACGACATGGACGCCGTCGCCGGCAGCGGCGTCTCCGGCAGCATCCTGATCGTCGACATGGGGCGCGGCACGAGCCAGGTCCAGGTGAACCTCGAGGGCACCCCCGCCGGCGGCGACCACCCGATCCACTTCCACGACGGCCGTTGCGGCAGCGCCGGTGGCGTCGTCATCCCGCTGAACAACGTCGATGGCGACAGCGGCTGGTCGTCGACCACCGTCGACGTCCCCTTCACCTGGATCGTCGGCACCGCCCATGCGGCGATGGTCCACCTCGCGCCAGACCAGATGAGCACGATCGTCGCCTGCGGCGACGTCGGCATCGACTGAACACGGGTCGACCACAGGTCGGGCGGGGTGGAAAGCACCCCGCCCGTTCTGCGCTCTGGGGCTGGACCTTCGCCGCCCGGCGGGCCCCGCCTACCGCGGGCCGCCCACGCCGGGCCGCCTACGGCGATGGTTCGGCGCCCACGGTCTGCGAGCGCCAGGGCTCGCCGACCACCGTCCATCCGTGCAACGCCGCGAGCACCGGACGCTCGCCGGCCTCGACGCCACCCCGAGGATCGAGCAACGGGAAGAGCAGGACCGAGCGCCCGAACGCGACCAGCGACGACTCGGCCACCGCGCGCTGGAGCGACGGGGGCAGGTCGCGCGGGGGGTAGTAGATGAGGCCCGGCTCCACCGGGTTGCGTTGGATGGGCAGCGCGGTCACGAGGGTCACGACGATGGCGAAACCGAGCAGCGCGCCGCCCAGGCCCCCGAGCAGCCGCGGCCAGCGCGCGTAGCGCGGCGCGGCGGGCAACAACTGCCGGCCCACCAGGGCCAGCACGAGCCCGGCGACGAGCGCGCCGACGATGCCCAACCACGGCTGGAGCTGGGCCAACCCCAGCAGCGGCCGCAGGGCAAGCGCACCGCCGACGCCGACCACCAGCCCGGCGATCCGTCGCTCGGCCGCGACCGCGGTGGTGGCGGCCACGATCAGCAGGAGGACGGCATCGAGCCAGGTCATGTGCGCCAAGCATACCCGGCGTCGCGCAGCGCCGCCATGACCGCCGCCATGTCGGTGTCGACCTCGGCGTCGGTGAGCGCACGCTCGGGGTGGCGGAAGCGGAACCGCAGGGCGACGCTCTTGTGCCCCGCCTCCAGCTGCGGACCCTGGTACACGTCGAACGCGAACGCCTCGACCAGGCGCGGACCGGCGGCGGCCACACAGCGCGCCTGCAGCTCGGCGTACGTGACGTCCAGGGGAAGGACGACGGCGAGGTCGCGTTCGGCGAAGGGCTGGCGCGGCAGCTCGCGCAGCCTCGGCGGGCGCGCCTCGAGCGGCAGCCGCAACTCCGCCACGATGGCGTCGCCGCAGCCCCAGGCCGCCGCCACCTCGGGGTGAAGCCGCCCGAAGCGGCCCACCGGCGACCCCTCCCACGCGACCTCCGCGCTGACGCCCGGGTGGAGATCGGCGAAGCTCGCGGGCCGCATCGTGAGCCTCGCGCCCAGGCCCTCGGCCAGCGACTCCAGCGCGCCCTTCGCCGCGTAGACGTCGTGCTCGCGGGGCGCGCGCCAGCCGCTCGACGCGCCGTGACCGCGCCACAGCAGGCCGAGCCGCTCCTCTTCATGGTCGAGGAACACGTGACCGATCTCGAAGAGCGCCAGGCGCGCGGCGTCGCGGTTGAGCCGGGCGGCGGCCAGCAGGCCCGGGAGCAGCGAGGTCCGCAGGACGGCGCGCTCGACGCCCTGGGGCTCACTCAGGCGCACGCGGGCCCGCGGCACCCGGGCGCGGGCGAGGTCCTCGTCGCTCGTGAAGACGTACCCGATGGCCTCGACCAACCCCGAGCCGACGAGGCGCTCGCGCAAGCGCCGGTGCGTCGGGTCGGTCGCCGGGGGCACGAAGGCCAGGTGCGGGTGGGTGCTTCCGATGTGCTCGTAGCCGTGGAGCCGGGCGACCTCCTCGATGAGGTCGACCTCGAGCTCGAGATCGGCGCGCCATGTGGGCGGCGTGACCCGCCACCGGTCGGGGGCGTCGATGGCCACCTCGCAACCGAGTCGCTCGAGGTGCCGACGCTGCTCGTCCGGCGGCACCTCGACGTCCACCAGGAACCCGACCTGGGACGGCCGGAAGCCGATCGCGGGGGTGACCGGCGGCGGCGCAGCCACCCAGCGCACGCCCGGGTGCGCCCGCCCCCCCGCGAACTCGACCAACAGCGCCGTGACACGCGCGTTCGCCGCCAGGGGAAGGGCCGGATCGACGCCCCGCTCGAAGCGAATGCGCGCGTCGGTGACGAGCTTGTGCCGCTTGCCGGTGCGCCGCACAGCGATCGGCTCGAAGGAGGCCACCTCGACGGCGACGCTGGCGGTGGCGTCGCGCACGGAGTCGTCGCGGCCGCCGATCACGCCGGCGAGGCCGATGGCGCGGCTGCCGCCCGCGCCATCGGGCGTGGCGATGACCAGGTCCTCCGGGTCGAGGGTCAGCTCGTCGTCGTTGAGCGTGATCAGGCGCTCGCCCGCCGCCGCCCGGCGAACCTCGAGCACGCCGCCCTCGAGCGCCTCGAGGTCGTAGGCGTGCGACGGCTGCCCGAGCTCGAAGGTGACGAGGTTGGTGACGTCGACGACCACGTTGCGCGGCCGCAGCCCGAGCAGCGCGAGCCGCCGCTGCAGCCACACCGGCGAGGGACCCACCCGCACGCCGTCGACGCGCCGCAGACTGAAGCGGGGGCAGCGCTCGGGATCCGCGATGCGGACCTCGAGGCCGTCCGCGACCGACGGGTCGCCGACCGCCGCCTCGAGCCCCGCCGCCGGGTGGCGCAGCCCGGTACCGAGCTTGGCCGCCAGGTCGCGCGCCACGCCGAGCAGGCTGAAGGCGTCGGCGCGGTTGGGGGTGAGCTCGAGCTCGATGACGTCGTCGGCGGGCCACAGCGCGGCCAGCTCGGCCCCGACCGGGGCGTCGTCGGCGAGCGCCAGCAGGCCCGCGGCGTGCTCGAAGATCCCCAGCTCGCGTGGGCTGCACAGCATCCCTTCCGAACGGACGCCCCCGACCTCGCGCACCTCGAGGACCCCGTCGAAGCCGGGCAGCCGCGTGCCCGGCGGCGCGTAGGCGGCCCGCATGCCCGGCCGGACGTTGGGCGCCGCGCAGGCGACCGTGCGCCGGCCCTCGCCGTCGTCGATCTCCACCCGCTGCAGCGCGCCCGCGACGGGCTCCACCGCGAGCACCGCCGCGACCCGGACGCCCAGCGGGGCGCCCGGCACGGCCAGGATGGCCTCCACCCCGAGCCCGAGGCCCGCCAGCAGGTCGGCGGTCTCGTGCAGCGCCGGCAGCCCGTCGACCAACTCGCCCAACCAGGCGTAGGGGACGCGCATCACGCCACCCCACGGAACTGCTCGAGCAACCGCAGGTCGCCGCGGAACAGGTCACGGATGTCGCTGACCTGGTAGCTGACCATCGCCAACCGCTCGATCCCGAAGCCGAAGGCGAAGCCGGTGACGCCCGCGTACCCGACGGCCTCGAAGACGCGCGGGTGGACCATGCCGCAGCCACCGAGCTCGAGCCACTCCTCGCGGCCGGTCTTGGGGTGCGTCCACCAGATGGCGAACTCGGCACCCGGCTCGACGAACGGGAAGTAGGTCGGTAGCAACCGCGTCCGCGTGCCCGACCCGAGCAACGCCGTGGCCATCTCGGTGATGGCCCCCTTGAGGTCGGCCATCGTGATGCGCTCGCCGACGACCAGCGCCTCGAGCTGATGGAACTGCGCCTCGTGGGTGGCGTCGACGGCCTCGTTGCGAAAGACGCGGCCCGGTACGACGACGCGGAAGGGCGGCTCGTGGCTCTCCATGTAGCGCACCTGCATCGGGCTGGTGTGCGTGCGCAGCAGGCGCCCGTCGGTCGTCCAGAAGGTGTCCTGGGTGTCGCGCGCCGGGTGGTCCGGGGGGAAGTTGAGCGCCCCGAAGTTGTGGCGGTCGTCCTCCAGCTCCGGACCGACGACGACCTCGTAGCCGAGCGAGGCGAACACGTCCAGCAGACGGTTCGTCACCTGGGTCAGCAGGTGGTGCGCGCCCGCGGGGACCCGCTCGCCGGGCAGGGTGAGGTCGAGCCGCTCCGCGGCCAGCCGGGCATCGAGCTCGGCCCGCTCCAGCGCAGCCTTGCGCGCCTCCAGGGCCGCCTCGATCGCGCGCTTGCGCTCGTGCAGGGCCGCGCCGCGGGCGCGGCGCTCGTCGGGCGGTAGCGCGCCGAGGGATTTCAGGCCCTCGGTCAGCTCGCCCTTCTTGCCGAGCAGACGGACGCGCAGGTCCTGCAGCGCGCGCAGGTCGGGGGCGGTGGCGATCGCGTGGAGGGTGTCGTCGGTCATGCGTCTCCTCGGGGTGGC
>CAZJUA010000304.1:0-2643 GCA_964549045.1 uncultured bacterium
GAGCAGGTACTTGCGCGAGCCCCACTCGCCGTGCGGGCCGTCCCACATGCGGTAGCCGGCCTTCGTGCTGATGATCAGCTCGTCGCGGTAGGGCGCGAAGTCGCGGGCCATCGCCTCGCCGAACTGCTCCTCCGCCGAGCCGGGCGGCGGGCCGTAGTTGTTCGCCAGGTCGAAGTGGATGATGCCGAGGTCGAAGGCCGTGCGCAGCATCGCGCGCACGTCGTCGAGGGGCACCCCGTGGCCGAAGTTCTGCCACAGGCCGAGGGACACGGCGGCCAGGTGCAGCCCGCTGCGGCCCACGCGGCGGTAGGTCATCGTCTCGTATCGCTCGGGGTCGGGCCAGGAGTCGCTCATGGCCCCATCGTAGACCCTGCCGGCGCCGGCGCGGTCCCGCGGTGGGGCCCGTCGCCGGCGCCGACGACGGTGGGCCGCGCCTGCGCCCGGTACCCTCGCGTCATGGAGATCGATCCCGCCACCCTCGAGGCCCGCAGCCGCCACCTGCTCATGACCGGCCTGGTCGTCCCCCGGCCGATCGCCTGGGTCAGCACGGTTGACGCCGACGGCGCCGTCAACCTCGCCCCCTATTCGTTCTTCGCCCTGGTCTCCTCCGCGCCGCCCACGGTGGTCGTCTCGGTCGGCAACCGGGCCGGACGAGAGAAGGACACGCTCGCCAACGCGCGAGCGACCGGGGAGCTGGTGATCAACGTCGTCTCGCGCGCGACCGTCGAGGCGATGAACGCCAGCTCGGTCGAGTCGGCGCCCGACCACGACGAGTTCGCCTACGCGGGCGTGACCGCCGCACCGAGCCAGAGGGTCCGCCCGCCGCGGGTCGCGGAGGCGCGCGCGCACCTCGAGGCGCGGGTGACGCAGATCGTGCCGGTCGAGAACGACGATGGCGGCGTGGCCAACCACGTGATCTTCGCGCGCGTCGTCCACGTCCACGTCGACGACGCGTTGTTCGCGCCGCCGCACCGCGTCGACGCGCGGGGCCTCGACCCGGTCGCCCGCCTGGCTGGCCTCGGCTACGCGGCGATCGGCGACCTGTTCGACCTGCCTCGGCCAGAGCTTCCGCCCGCGCCCTGACGCGCGTCAGCCGTCCAGCGCGACGCCCCAGTCCTCGAGCACGTACGCGAGGCGCGTGAGCGCGTTCTCCTGCGAGCCGTAGACGCTGCGCACCAGGGCGCCTGAGCCGTCCCACACGAACCAGTGCGGCGTGCCCTCGGCGCCCGTCGCCCGCGCCCAGCCTCCTTCGAGGTCGAGGGCCACCGGGAAGGGCAGCTGCGCGAAGCCGGCGGCGTACCGGGCGAGTTGCGGCACGACCTGGTCGCGCGGCAGCGTCCGGTGGCCATAGGCGGTGTGGACGGCGAGCAGCACGCCGTGACCCGCCACCCGCGGCGCGAGGCGCTTGAGCCAGGGCACGGCGCGACCGACGCAGCCGGCGCACTCCAGGTTGAACGCGAGCGCCAGGCCGGGTCGGCCCCAGGACGCGGGCGGCGAAACGGGGTCGCCGTGGACCCAGTCGTCGAGCCAGGCGGGCGAGGGTCCGGGCGTGTCGTGGTCCATGCGACCAGCGTAGCGGTCGGCCGGGAGCCCGGGGCCGGGGCCGAACGTCGCGCGGCGCCTTGACGCGGGCGCCGCTACCGGCTAACCTCTCGATGTCAAATCGTTCGATATCGAGCGATTGTGTCGCCGCGCCCCGAACGCGCCCCTAGGAGCCCCACGTGCCCAACCGCCACCGCGGCAGCGAAGCCGAACGACGCGCGCTCGACGCCTACGTCAAGCTCTCGCGCGCGCTCGCCACCGTCGACGCCCGCATCCACCGCCCGCTGGGGGCGGAGGGGCTCACGGCGAGCCGGTTCGGGGCACTCGAGGCGCTGTGGCACCTCGGTCCGCTGAACCAGCGCGAGCTCGGCCGCAAGATCCTCAAGTCGAGCGGCAACGTCACCGTCGTCGTCGACCACCTGGAGCGCGACGGGCTCGTCGCGCGCGAGCGCGACCACGGCGATCGCCGCAACGTCGTGGTGACGCTGACCGACGCCGGCCGCGCCTGCATCGAACGCACCTACCCCGCCCACGTGCGCCGCATCGTCGACGCCTTCGCCGCGCTCGACCCCGCCGACGTCGCCCGCCTCGCCGAGCTCGCCAAGCGCCTCGGCACCGCCCGCGCCGCGGCACCCGAGGAGGTCCTCGCATGAACGCCCGCCCGCCCATCGGACTGCACCACGTCACCGCCATCGCCGGCGATCCCGTCGAGAACCTGCGCTTCTACCAGGGCGTCATGGGGCTCCGGCTGGTCAAGAAGAGCGTCAACCAGGACGACCCCGCCACCTACCACCTCTTCTACGCCGACGGCGAGGGCCACCCCGGCACCGACCTGACCTTCTTCCCCTGGGCCCACGCCAAGCCCGGCACGCCAGGGGTCGGCGTGGTGCAGGAGACCTACCTGACGGTGCCGCCCGGCACCCTCGAGGCGTGGGAGGCGCGGCTCCGCGGCGCCGGCGTGCGCGTCGACCCGATCGTGCGGCGCTTCGGCGAGCGCGCCCTCCCCTTCGCCGATCCCCACGGCCTGCGCCTGGCGCTCGTCGAGGGGCCGGACCCGTTCGCCTTCACCCCCTGGCACGACGGCCCGGTGCCCGCCGCCGA